>JAUILS010000080.1 GCA_030432975.1 Actinomycetes bacterium | reverse complement strand
CGCAAGGCCGGCACGTCGCTCGGCGACGCGATCGCCGGAGCGGACGTCGTGGTGACGTCGTTCGCGCTGCTGCGCCTCGACGACGAGGAGTTCCGGTCCCGGCAGTGGAGCGCGCTGATCCTCGACGAGGCCCAGTTCGTGAAGAACCACCGCAGCAAAGTCTATGCAGCTGCGCGGCGGGTCCCGGCTCAGCGCACCCTCGCCCTCACGGGCACCCCGTTGGAGAACTCCCTGATGGATCTCTGGTCGCTGCTCTCGCTCGCGGCACCGGGCCTCTACCCGCGACCCGACCGGTTCAAGGAGCACTACGCCGTCCCGATCGAGCGGCTGGGCGCCGTCGAAGAGCTCGCGGCCCTCCGACAGCGGATCCGGCCGCTGATGATGCGTCGGACCAAGGAGGCGGTGGCCACCGAGCTGCCGCCCAAGCAGGAGACCTTCCTCCACGTGCCGTTGGCGTCGAAGCACCGCGCGATCTACGACCGCCACCTCCAGCGCGAGCGACAGCGGATCCTCGGGCTCATCGACGACGTCGACGGCAACCGCATCGCCATCCTCCGGGCGCTCACCGTGCTGCGGCAGATGAGCCTCGACCCGGCGCTCGTCGACGACGACTACGCCGGCGTGGCCAGCGCCGCCAAGATCGACGTGCTGGTCGAGCAACTCGTCGAGCTCGCCGCGGAGGGGCACCGGGCGCTGGTGTTCAGCCAGTTCACCGGCTTCCTCCGGCTCGTCCGAGAGCGGCTCGACGCCGAGGGGCTGGCCTACTCCTACCTCGACGGCCGCACCCGCCGGAGAGACGAGGTGGTGCGGTCCTTCCGCGAGGGCGACCAGGTTGCCTTCCTGATCAGCCTCAAGGCGGGCGGCTTCGGTCTCACCCTCACCGAGGCCGACTACGTCTACGTGCTCGATCCGTGGTGGAACCCCGCCACGGAGCTGCAGGCCGTCGACCGCACCCACCGGATCGGCCAGGACAAGCCGGTCAACGTCTACCGGCTCGTGTCCACCGACACCATCGAGGAGAAGGTCGTCGCGCTCCAGCAGCGCAAGCGCGACCTCTTCAGCCGCGTCGTCGAGGACGACTCCGCCTTCGCGGGCGCGCTGACCGCCGACGACCTCCGCTCGCTGCTGGAGCCCTGAGACTCCGGGTCGAGAAGCGGTCGGCGCCGGAAGCGGGTCAGCGCCGCCGGCGCTTGAGGTACGCCGACAGCTCGTCGTACGCCCCCGAGTCGTTGCCGTACATCGCGTAGTTCTTCGCGGTCTCCATCCACTCGGCGATGCTCGGCCGGATGGTCCGGAGCGCCTCGGTCAGCTGGCGCTGGGTGATCGGCTGGACCTGACCGGCCAGCATCGACGCCTCCATCGCCGACTCGGTGGCCTGCTCGCAGGCGAGGGCCAGGTCGGCCCCCGAGAGGCCCTCGGTCGCCTTGGCCAGCGCCTTCAGGTCGAGCGGGCCGGTCGGGCGGTCGCGCAGGTGCAGGGCCAGGATCGCCTCGCGCGCCTCCGGGTCCGGCGGCAGCACCAGCACCGAGCGGTCGAAGCGGCCGGGCCGCAGCAGCGCCGGGTCGACGTCCCAGGGGTGGTTGCTGGCCGCCAGCACGAAGATGCCCTCGTTGTCCGAGCTCGCGCCGTCCATCTCGGCGAGCAGCTGGTTGACCACGCCTCGCATGGCGGCTCCGCCGTGGCGGAGGTGGGACCGCTTCTGGCCGAGCGCATCGATCTCGTCGAAGAAGAGCAGGCACGGGCGGTTGCGGCGGGCGGCGTCGAAGATGCTGCGCAGGTTGCGCTCGCTGCTGCCGATGTACATGTCCAGGACGTCGGCCAGGCCGACCTCGTAGAAGCTGGCGCCCAGCTCGCCCGCGAGTGCCCGGGCGATGAACGTCTTGCCGCACCCGGGCGGGCCCCACAGCATCAGCCCGCCCCGCAGCGACTTGCTGAACTGCAGCCGCAGCTCGGGGTTGCGCATCGGGGCGAGGAACGAGAGCTCGAGCCGTCGCTTGACGTCGGCCAGACCGCCGATGTCGGCGAGCGTGATGTCCGGACGGGACAGCAGACCCAGCTCGGGCTCGGCCGGGGCGTCGGAGTCGGTCCAGCCCTCGAGCAGCTCGTCGGCGGTGTCGGGCACGGCCATCGCGTAGGCCGGCTCGGCCGTCGCGGCCTCGGGCGGGGGCGCCGGCCCGTCGTCATCCGGGCCGTCCGGGTCGAGGGCGTCGGCCAGCCGCTGGTACGCCGTCGCGCGCGTGGCCTCGCCGGCGGCCGCGGCCGCGGCCGCAGCCGCCCGAAGCGCCGCGACGTTGTCGGGCTCGGCGTCCAGAACCGTGGCTGCCTCGGCCAGCGCCTCGGCATGGTCACCGCGCTGGTGCAGCAGCTGAGCGAGATGGATGCGGACGCCGTGGTTGGCGGGGTCGGCCACCAGGGACTGCCGCAGCACCTCGATCACGCTGTCCGTCGTCACGGGCGCACGGTAGCCCACTGCGGCGATCCCCGTCCGGTCCACGGCGGATTCGGTTACGGTCGTCTCTCCCACGACCGGAGGAAGCGCGATGACGGATGTCTCGGAAGCCGAGCGACGCGGCGACATGCTGCTCGACCTCGGTCGTCCGGTCGAGGCCGAACGCCTGTTTCGCGAGGCGTTGGCCGGCGAGCCCGGCAACGCCGACCTCCTCGTGGGCCTGGCCCGCGCCCAGCTGGGGCAGCAGAGGTATGCCGAGGCGGAGCAGGCGGCCGGCGACGCGCTCGGGCTCGACCCCGAGAACCTCACCGGCTTGCTCGTCATCAGCGCGGCGATGGCCGGTCAGGACAACGCCGCCGGTGGCCTCGAGGCCGTGCGACACGGCTTGCGCCTGGCCCCGGGGCTGTCGGTGTTCCACCGGCAGGAGGGGGCGCTGCTGCTCGCGTCCGACCGCCCCCAGGCGGCTCTCGAGTCGCTCGAGCGGGCGCGCGCGCTCGACCCGGAGGACTCCGACGCTGCCTCGTTCACGGCCGCAGCGCTGATGGAGCTGCGCCGCCTCGACGACGCCGACCGGGCGGTCCGCGACGCGCTCCGCCTCGATCCCGACAACGCCGAGGCGCACCGCATCCGGGGGCTTCTCGCGCTCCGCCGCGGGGGAGGGGCGGCGGCCGTCGAGGCTCACCGGCGAGCCCTGCAGCTCGACCCGACCGACCCGGACTACCGCGAGGGCCTGTCCTATGCGATGAAGTCGCGGAACCCCGTCTACGGTCAGCTCCTCCGGTTCCACGGCTGGCTCGACAGCCTGCCTGCCGGCTGGCGCTGGGGGTTCGTCTTCGCGCCGTTCGTCGCGTCCCGGATCCTGCGGCCGTTCCGCGACCAGCTCTGGGCGGAGATCGTCCTGGGGCTGGTCATCGCGCTCCTCGTCGTCTCCTGGACGCTGGAGCCGCTGATGAACGCGGTGCTGCTCCTGGGAAGGTTCTCCCGCAGCCTGCTCGCCCGGTCGGCCAAGATCGCGACGGGAGCGTTCCTGGGCCTGATGGGGGCGGGCCTGGTGGCGGTGGCCGTCGGGTGGAGCACCGGGCGTGGTCAGGCGCTCGCGCTCGGGGGCGGGCTGGTCCTGTGGTCGGTGTCTGCGGGGCACCTCCACCTCGCCGAGCGCCAGTGGCGCAGCACGGCGGAGCGGCTCGTCATCGGCGGCGCGGCCCTGTCGGTGGTCTGCGCGGTGGCCATCGTGCTGGCTCCCGCGTATGCCGCGCTCACGCTCGCCGCCCTCATCATGTCGGGGATCGCGATGATGTGGTTCACCGCGCTCACCTGAGGCGACCCGGTCGGCGTCGGGGGCCGACGGGCTTCCGACGAGACGCGGCGGTCAGTCCGTGGTGAGCCGCAGGTCGATCGGCGGCACGCTGCGCGGCGTACCGCCGGGAAGATCGGCCCTGGGCACGATGATCGTGCCGTCCGGTTCGAGCAGGTAGGTGCGCCAGACCCGCGCCTCGAAGCTCTTCACGTCGAACCTGGAGCCCTCGGTGAGGCCCGCGCCGAAGACGACGTAGGCGCGCCCCTCCGCGGTCGTGCGGATGTACTGCCGGTTGCTCACGCCGGTGAGCATCGTCGTGCGCACCTGGTTGCGGGAGGAGCGCACCACCCGTCTGTGCGTGAAGTCGTTGTCCGACTTCCGATAGATGCCGAGCACGATGTGGGCCTCCGCCCGCTTGCGCGCCTTGGTGCCGGTGATGCCGACTCGCAGGCCCTGCCGGCCGTAGTCGTTCTCGATGCTCGGCGGCAGCCACAAGAAGTTGGTGGTCGCAACGATCGAGGGCTTGCCGCCGCGGCCGCACTTCGCCCTCGAGTAGTAGCCCTGGGATCGCCGCCACCCGTGCGACGAGGGGGAGGCGAGCTTGGAGCACGACCCGACATAGCGATCCAGCTCGGTCTTCCTGGCGCGGGTGCGGACGGTCGCCCGCTTGGTGACGAGCTTGGCGGCCGACGCCGTCACCGTGACATCGACGGTCGTGGTGCTGCCTCCACTGTCCAGGACCGAGACGCGGATCGTGTAGCTGCCTGCGGGGATGGCCCCCTCGTCCGGCGAGAACCGCGGCGCCCAGGTGGGCACGTCGGCGGCCACCGGGAACGCCTGGGCGTCCCGGACGACGGCGCCCGCTCCGTCCAGCACCTCGTAGGACCCCTCGCCGGTCTCGTTGGACAGCACCCTGACCTTGACCGAGTCCTGGTAGCCGTCCTGAACCGGGTAGAAGACATCCCGCTGGGGGGTCGCCGTGACGACCGGAGGGTCGTCCGCGCGCGCCGGTCCCTCCCAGACCAGCACCATCGCCGCTGTCACCGTCATGACCGCCAGTCGCCGCACCTGGTCTCCCGTCGTCGTCGAGGTCGGGCTCCGGTCGGGGGTTGCCGTCCCGCCGGTCGAGGCGGCCCACCCTAACCCGACACGGCACCCGGTGAAGCGGAGTCGACCACCCCGCGTGCGCCGTCGTACGTCGGCCGGGCGACCCCGTAGACTCGCCCACGTGTGCGGCGTATTCGGCGTCTGGGCGCCCGGTGAGGACGTCGCGAAGCTGACCTACTTCGGGCTCTACGCCCTCCAGCACCGCGGGCAGGAGTCGGCGGGCATCGCGGTCAGCAACGGTCGGCAGATCCTGGTCTACAAGGACATGGGCCTGGTCTCGCAGGTCTTCGACGAGTCGACGCTCGAGTCGCTCAAGGGGCACGTGGCGATCGGCCACAGCCGCTACTCCACGACCGGCGCGTCGACCTGGCACAACGCCCAGCCGACGTTCCATCCGACCGTCGACGGCTCCATCGCCCTGGCCCACAACGGCAACCTCATCAACACCGGCGACCTCGCCAAGATGGTCGACGACCTCGGCGAGTTCGAGGGGCAGCTCGAGCTCCACGTCAAGCTGCCGAGCGTGTCGACCAACGACACCTCCGTCGTCACCTCCCTGCTGGCCCACCATGCCGGCCAGACCGTCGAGGACCGCGCGGTCGAGCTGCTGCCGCGGGTGCACGGCGCCTACTCCTTCGTCTTCATGGACGAGAACACCCTCTACGCCGCGCGCGACCCGCAGGGCATCAGACCGCTGGTCCTGGGCCGGCTCGACCGCGGCTGGGTCGTGGCCAGCGAGGACGCCGCGCTGGCGACCATCGGCGCCAGCGTCGTGCGCGAGATCGAGCCCGGTGAGCTGATCGTCATCAACGAGGACGGCCTCCGCTCGCGCCACTTCGCGCCGTCGGTGGTCAAGAGCTGCGTGTTCGAATACGTCTACCTCGCCCGCCCCGACGCCACCGTCGGAGGCCGCAACGTCCACGAGGCGCGGGTCGAGATGGGGCGCCGGCTGGCGCGGGAGTTCCCGGTCGACGCCGATCTCGTGATGCCGGTGCCGGAGTCCGGCACCCCGGCTGCCACCGGCTATGCCGAGGAGTCCGGCATCCCGTTCGGCCAGGGCTTCGTCAAGAACTCCTACGTCGGCCGCACGTTCATCCAGCCGAGCCAGACGCTGCGCCAGCTCGGCATCCGGCTCAAGCTCAACGCCCTGGAGCACATGATCCGTGGCCGCCGGATCGTCGTCGTCGACGACTCGATCGTGCGCGGCAACACCCAGCGTGCCCAGGTGCGGATGCTGCGCGAGGCCGGCGCCACCGAGGTCCATGTCCGGATCTCCTCGCCGCCGGTGAAGTGGCCGTGCTTCTACGGCATCGACTTCGCCACCCGCGCCGAGCTGATCGCCAACGGCCTCGACATCGAGGAGATCCGCTCCAGCATCGGGGCCGACTCCCTCGGCTACATCTCCCTGGAGGGGATGATCGAGTCCACCGGCCAGCCGACGGGGAGCCTGTGCGCCGCGTGCTTCACCGGCGACTACCCGATCCCGCTGCCCGACGAGTCCCAGCTCGGGAAGCACCTGCTCGAGACCTCGCTGCGCACCGACACGCTGCCGGTCTTCAACAACCCCTGACCCGCCCCACGCCGCCGCCCCGAGGAGCCCCGTGAGCGACCGCCCCGACCAGTCCGCCTATGCCCAGGCCGGCGTCTCGATCGAGGCCGGCGACAAGGCCGTCGAGCTGATGAAGGGCTGGGTCGAGAAGGCCCGGCGGCCGGAGGTGATCGGCGGCATCGGCGGCTTCGCCGGGCTCTTCGACGCCAGCGCGCTCAAGGGCTACGACCGCCCGCTGCTGGCCACCTCCGCCGACGGCGTCGGCACCAAGGTGGCGATCGCCCAGGCGCTCGACAAGCACGACACGATCGGCTTCGACCTGGTCGGCATGCTGGTCGACGACCTGGTCGTGTGCGGTGCCGAGCCGCTCTTCCTCACCGACTACATCGCGACGGGACGCGTCGTCCCCGAGCGGATCGCGGCCATCGTCAAGGGCATCGCCGAGGCCTGCGTCGAGGCCGGCTGCGCCCTGCTCGGCGGCGAGACAGCGGAGCACCCGGGCCTCCTCGACCCCGACGAGTACGACGTCGCCGGCGCCACCACCGGCGTGGTCGAGGCCGACGCGCTGCTCGGTCCGGGGCGGGTCCGCCCAGGCGACGTGGTGCTGGCCATGGAGGCCAGCGGGCTGCACTCCAACGGCTACTCCCTCGTGCGCCACGTGCTCCTGGCCAGTGCCGGCTGGGGCCTCGACCGGCACGTCGACGAGCTCGGCCGCACCCTGGGGGAGGAGCTGCTGGAGCCCACCCGGATCTATGCCAAGGCCTGCCTCGCGATGGCCAGGGCCGCCGAGGTCCACGCGATGTCGCACATCACCGGCGGGGGCCTCGCGGCCAACCTGGAGCGGGTGATGCCGGTCGAGCTGACGGCGACGCTCGACCGCGCGACCTGGACGCCGACGCCGGTGTTCGACCTGGTCCGGAGGGTCGGCGACGTCCCCCAGCCCGACCTCGAGCAGACCCTCAACCTCGGGGTCGGCATGGTCGCGCTGCTGCCGGCCGACGCCGTCGACGCGGCGGTCGCCGCGCTGACGGCCGCCGGCGTACGCTCCTGGGCCGCCGGCGAGGTGGCCGTGGCGACCGAGGCGGAGCGGGCCGGCCGGGTGCTGCTGACCGGTCAGCACCCCGGCTGGTGAGGCCCTGACCGGCGCTCCGACACGCCGAGGAGCATTTCCGGGCCGCCGATGTCACCGAAATCGGCTGCCGGTGTGCGGGAACACCCACCGAGCGGGTAGCGTTGCCCCCACGAGAATCCGATCATCAGACCGGGGCCAGGCACCTGAGCCCCGGCCAAGTGCGAGGGGGTCGACCCTATGGGGCGCGGCCGAGCGAAGGCGAAGCAGACGAAGGTCGCACGCGACCTGAAGTACCGCACCCACGAGACGGACTTCGGGGCGCTGGCACGCGAGCTGCACGGCGACACCGACGACGTCGAGGAGACCGACGAGGACTCCTACGACCAGTGGTCGGACTACGCCGACCCCCCACGCGACTGACCGCGGCGTCCTGACCGGACGCTCGCCGTCCTCCGACCGCGCGGCATCGCCGACGCGGTCGGTTGTCACGTCACGAGTGGTCCAGCCCACACGGCAGTTGTCGGCGGACGCTGGCATCCTTCGGTAAAACCCGCCAGAGTTTTCACACTCGAATGTGGGTGTTGGCGGAGACGCCGACGGGGTTGCGCAGGCCTCCTGCAGACGGACTCGGGACGTCCTCGGGTCCGGTGCGGTATATGGGGGCCGCACCGGGGGCCTGGCCCCGGTCTCGCGAGCCTCTCGCCACCCTCAGCGCAGCGCGGCGAGATAGCGCCCGGCGCGTCGCACGTCGTTCATCCGGCTCTCCCAGGTGACCCCGACCCCGGTCAGGGCGGCGCCCGCCACCGCGATCACCAGCCAGGGCGGCAGGTCGGCGGCGTACGGCCCGAGCTCGCGGAGGACCAGCACCGCGCCGACGACCGCGCCGATGACCAGCGGGGCCGTCCAGCGCAGGCGTACGCCGGCCAGCACCAGCCCCAGGCAGGCGAGGCCCAGCAGCAGCGCCCGCAGCGACTCCGGCTCGTCCAGGGCCCACAGCAGGCTCGGGACGGTGGCGAGGGCGAGCCCGGCACCGAGGGCCCGCAGGGTGGGGGTCTCGGGGTGGTGCCGCAGGTGGTGCAGGCCGAGCCCGGTCAGCACCAGGGCCGAGGGCAGCGTGTAGGCCTCGGGCGCGGTCACGCCGAGGTCATAGAGCCGGACCCAGGTGGCCATCGCCAGCAGCAGCCCGCCGGGCGCCGCGAGCACTCGGCGGTGCGGGTGGGCGAGCGAGGAGGCGGTGACGAGCGCGCCGGCGACCGTCAGGTCGAGCGCCAGCACCCACAGCCCTCGCGACTCCGAGTGGCCGAACGCCGCGCCGACGGAGGCGGCCGACGCGACCAGCCCCGCGAGCGCCGCCGGGACCTCCACCGCCGGCCGGGGCACCCAGATCGCCAGCGCCCCGAGGACGAGCAGGGTCGGGGTGGCCCACCAGGCCTGGTCGACGCCGGCCAGCTCGCCGATGGTGGCCACCAGCCCGGCGGCCACCGGCGGCACGCTGCCGAGACCCGCGAGGCGGGTCTCCTCGCGACCGCCCTCCAGCGCCGCCGCGCCCCCCGCCACCAGCAGCACCAGGAGGCTCACCAGCGTGAGGACCGCGCTCGGCAGCGACGCCACGAGCGCGACGAGCAGCGTGCCGGCGGCCATCAGCTGGCCGGCGGCGCCGAGACCGCCTCGCTCTCGGAGGAAGACAGCCGCGAGGGCCGCGCCCACGACGGCCAGGGCGGTCGTGACCAGCGCCAGCGGGACGTCGTACGCCGCCAGGGTGAGCACCGCGGACAGCAGGAGGGGAGTGGCGGCGAGCGCGCCGAGCCGCCAGCCGGCGGCGCGGACCGCCACCCCGAGGTGCACTCGCAGCTGCGCCAGCGCCGCGACGCCGACGGTCAACGCCAGCACGGTGAGGGGGAGCAGCAGCGGGTGCGCCGGCAGGGACGCGTCGGGGACGAGCCGCACGCCGACGGTGCGGCTCCAGCCCGGTCCGGCTCCGGCCACGGTATGCAGGAGAGCGGCGGCCAGCGCGACGGCGACGACCGCGGGCACCGCCAGCGCGAACAGCATCGGCAGCAGCGCCGCGGGCCGCCACGGCACCGGGAGGACGAAGGAGGCGGCCGCCAGCGTCGTGCCGACGGCGAGGGTGGCCAGGGCGGCCTGGGTGGCCGAGTTGTCGAGCGCGGGCGCCACGAGGGTCAGCGCGACCATGCCGGCCGCCACGCCGGCGCCGAGCGCCGCGCCCAGGGCGACGACGAGCCCGCGCGCGTGCAGGAAGGCGACCGCGCCGCCGAGCATGGCCGCGGCCGCCAGCATCGGCCACGGGTGCGCGCCGGACCACAGGTCGGCGGCGTCGGGGTGCTCCGCCAGCCGGCCGAGCCCGGTCAGGGCCAGCCCGACCCACCAGATCGCCGCGACCGGGCCGAACAACCAGGCCAGCACGCCCAGCCGCGCGGTGGCGGCCAGGAGGGCAAGCCCCGCGAGCGCGCCGACGGCCAGCAGCATCACCAGGCTGATGTGGTCGGTCAGGTCCATCGCGCCCACGGGAGCGACCGCCGCCCCGAGGGCGGCGACCACCTGGGGAGCCACCAGCGGACGCGCGTCACGCGTGGCGGCGGTGGCCGCGAGGCCGGCTCCCGCCAGCACCGCCCCGACCAGCAGCACCAGGCCACCGTCGTGGACGCCGACCCAGCCGGCGTCCGAGGCCCCCACCAGGTCGAGGGTCAGCAGACCCGCGGTCACCACGCTGAGGGCCTCGGCGGCCGTCCGGAGGCCGCGCCGCCACAGCCAGGCGGTCAGCAGGCCGGCGGTCACCGTGAAGCCGACCAGCACCGCGGTGCGGCCGCCGACGCCGAGGATCTCCCACGCCACCGCCAGGAAGGTCACCGCGGCCACCAGCAGGCACAGCGCGCCGAGGGTCAGCAGGATCTGCGGCACCGAGGCGCCGCTGAGCCCGCGCCGCGGAGGGGGCGCCTGAGTCGTCGGGTAGCCCGTCGGGGGCAGGCCCGCCCCCTCGCCCGAGACCTCGGGCAGCGGGGACTCGGGCGGGAAGCCGGAGGGTGCCGGCGCCGGCTCGGCCGCGGGCGCGGGCGCGCCCACCGTGGCCGGCCGCGGCATGGCACGCAGCTGGGCCAGCAGCCGGTCGGCCTCCTGGAACGTCGCGAACAGCGCGGCGGCCGTCTGCCCCTGGAGCGGGAGCCCGCACGCGGGGCACCCCGCCGGGTTGTCGGGGAGGGGGCTGCCGCAGTCGGGGCAGTGGCGCGCGTCGGCGTACGTCCTCATGAGGACAGTCTTTCGCCGGGCGGGCCCTCCCGGTGGCTTCCACGCTGCTCAACCGTGGTGAGTACGCCGACTCATCTTTCGCGTCGCTCCGAGATTCGCGACGCGTCGCTCCGAGATCCGCGACGCGTCAGCCCGAGATTCGCGACGCGTCGGCGACGTGCTC
Organism: Actinomycetes bacterium; assembly: GCA_030432975.1. GTDB lineage: Bacteria > Actinomycetota > Actinomycetes > Propionibacteriales > Nocardioidaceae > Nocardioides. Next base: position 2,625 of record JAUILS010000080.1, on the reverse strand, counting down.
GAGGTAGCGGCGCAGCATCGTCCGCGCCTCGGCGAGGGTGTCGGGGTCGCCGTCGGGGTCCAGCCGGAAGGCGAGGTGGAGCAGCGCGTCGGCGGCCTGGACGGCGACCCGGCAGCCGGTCAGCAGGGCGGGGGTGAGGTCGACCGCCTCCTCCTCGGCGACCAGCTCCGCGAGCACGGTGGCGAGCTGCTCGACGTCCTCGTCGTCGCGCTGCTGCTCCTCGGCGGAGAGCGCGCGGGCCACCCAGATCGCGACGTACGCCGGGCTGGCCCGCAGCCGGGAGCACTGGCGGTCGAAGAGCTCGTCGACCAGGTCGGGCCACGGCCGGGAGCCGCGCAGCGGGAGCATGTCCTCCAGCAGTCGCCGCTGGCCCAGGCCGTGCAGGGCGACGAGGTGGTCGAGCACGGCCTGCCGGTCGGTGAAGAACTGGTAGACCGAGCCGACCGGCACCTCGGCCTCGGCCGCCAGCCGTCGCATGGTCAGCGCCGCCGGGCCCTCACGGACCACGAGGCGCTCGGCCGCCGCGACCATCGCCGCCAGCCGGGCCCGGCTGCGCGCCTGCACCGGCTCGCGGCGCAGCGACGACGCAGGCTCGGTCGAGGTGGTCACCCCACGACCCGACCACACCGGGGCCTTGCGGGCAAGCCCGAACATGAACGATATTCATGTTATGGACTACCCGTACGCCGACCGGTTCCCCGTCCACCGCGCGCTCCCGGAGGACGGCCGGCCGCGCGAGGAGATCCTCGCCGAGCTCCAGGCCATGGCCCGCGAGGAGGACTCCTTCTGGGAGACCGGACGGATCTCCGGGACGATGTACTGCGGCGACCACGACCACTACGCGTTCCTGGCCGAGGCGTTCGCCGGCTTCGCCCACGTCAACGCGCTGCAGCGCGACCTGTGCCCCTCGGCCACGAAGTTCGAGGGCGAGATCATCGCGATGGTGCTCGACCTGATGCACGCCGACGCGGTGACGGACGCCGAGCCCGCGGGCCTGGTGACCAGCGGCGGCACCGGCAGCATCCTGCACGCGCTGCTGGCCTACCGCGACCACGCGCGCGCCACCCGCGGCGTGACGACCCCCAACCTGGTCAAGCCGGAGACCGCACACCCGGCGTTCGACAAGGGCTGCCACCTCTTCAGCATCGAGTGCCGCACGGTGCCCGTGGCCCCCGAGACGACGACCGTGCGCGCCGCCGACATGGCGGCCGTCGTCGACGACCAGACCATCGCGATCGTCGGGTCGGCCGGCAACTACCCCTACGGCACCATCGACCCGATCGCCGAGCTCGGCGCGCTCGCCCTCGAGCGCGGCGTCGGTCTGCACGTCGACGCCTGCCTCGGCGGCTTCATCCTGCCGTTCGGCGAGGAGCTCGGCTACGCCGTGCCGCCGTTCGACTTCCGGGTCCCGGGAGTCACCACGATCTCCGCCGACACCCACAAGTACGGCTACGCCTTCAAGGGCACCTCCGCGCTGGTGTTCCGCGACAAGGCGCTGCGCAACGCGCAGTACTTCCACGTCACCGGTTGGTCGGGTGGGAAGTACATGTCGCCGGGCATGGACGGCTCCCGCTCCGGGGGGCTGCTGGCCGCGACCTGGGCGTCGATGGTGCACCTCGGCCGCGCCGGCTACCGCGCGTACGCCGCCGACATCTTCGCCACGGCGGCGACCATGCAGGACGCCGTCCGCTCCCACCCTGAGCTGCAGGTGATGGGCAGCCCGACGTTCTGCTTCTCCTTCACCTCCGACGCCTTCGACATCTACCACGTCGCCGACTTCATGCGGCCGCGCGGCTGGCGGTTCAACGGCCAGCAGTACCCCAACGCCATCCACATGGCCGTCACCAGGCCGCAGACCCAGCCGGGCGTCACCGACGCCTTCGCGGCCGACCTCGCCGAGGCGGTGGCCTACGCGCGGGAGCGCGCCGCCGAGGGGGCCGAGGCCGAGCTCGGCGCGATCTACGGCGGTGTCGCCGGTGGGCTGACGTCGGAGGTCGAGGATGTCATCGTGATGTTCATGGACGCGATGCTCGACGCGCAGCAGGGCGTGCCGCCGGTGGGCGCCGCCCCGCCGGCGGAGCAGGGGTGAGCCGCGCCGGCCGCGACCGGCTGGTGCTGGCGGTCGACCTCGGCAGCGGCGGGCCCAAGGTCGGCTACGCCACGCTGACCGGGGAGCCGGTCTGGTGGTGGTACGAACGCGGCGACGCGGTGGCCGGTGCGGAGACGCAGGACGCCGAGGCGTGGTGGGCCACCATCGTCGCGGCCGCGCGCCGCGGGGGCCGAGGCCGAGCTCGGGGCGATCTACGGCGGGGTCGCCGGCGGGCTGACGTCGGAGGTCGAGGATGTCATCGTGATGTTCATGGACGCGATGCTCGACGCGCAGCAGGGCGTGCCGCCGGTGGCCGAGGCCGCCCCGGCGGAGCAGGGGTGAGCCGCACCGGCCGCGACCGGCTGGTGCTGGCGGTCGACCTCGGCAGCGGCGGGCCCAAGGTCGGCTACGCCACGCTGACCGGAGAGCCGGTCTGGTGGTGGTACGAACGCGGCGACGCGGTGGGCGGTGCGGAGACGCAGGACGCCGAGGCGTGGTGGGCCACCATCGTCGCGGCCGCGCGCCGCGGGGTTGCC
>JAUILS010000320.1 GCA_030432975.1 Actinomycetes bacterium | reverse complement strand
GCGGCCGGGTGGGCGGCGCTCTGCCGGGCCGTCTCGGCCACCCATCTGGCCGGCGAGCGCGGCAGCCCGGTGGCCGACCTCGACCTGCTGGCCCCCTTCCTCGAGAGCGGCGACGTGGTGGTGCTGCTCGGCCCGGCCTCCGAGCTGGGGGAGGCGGTGACGCAGCGTCGCGACGACCGGGCGCTGGCCGCGCTGACCGCCTGGCGCGAGGTGGTGCCGGCCGAGAACCTCCTGGTCGAGCTGGTCTCCCACCGGCTGCGGGGCAGCGGCGGCACCTGGGGTCCCGGCACCTCCCCGCACGCCGCCCGGATGGCGGGGCTGGCCCGCCGGGCCGGGCTGGGTGCCGTGCTCACCAACGCGGTGCGCTACGCCGACCGGCTCGACGCCCCGACCGTCGACATCCTCGACGCCGCCCGCCGGCTGGTCGCCCTCGACCACCGCCACCTCGACCGCGGCAACGCCGAGGGGTTCCTGAAGCCCGGCAAGCAGATGCACGAGATTGCCGAGGAGGTCTGCCGGCTCTCCGGGCTGGGGGAGACCGACCGCGAGGCCCGCCGGCTGCTGGCCCACACCCGCGCCGTCGCCGACCGCTGCGCCCTCGACCCGCGCCGCGACCTCGGCCTGGGGGAGATCCACTTCCCCGAGTTCGCCGTCGGACCCGCGCCGGAGGCGCCCGGGCCCGACGGGGCGCCGGCGGAGCCCCGGCGGAGCCGGCTCCCGTCCGCGGACGACGTGCTGCGGGCGCGGTGCGAGGCGGCGGTCGGCGACCGCTACGGCTCGGCGGGGCTGGCGGTGGTGTGGAAGCGGCTCGACGACGAGCTGGAGATGATCCGGCAGCTCGGCTACGCGTCGTACTTCCTCACCGTCGGCGACGTCACCGACCTGATCCGCGACCTCGGGGTGCGCTGCGCGGCCCGCGGGTCGGGGGCGGGCAGCGTGGTCAACTACCTGCTCGGCATCTCCGGGGTCGACCCGATCCGGCACGGCCTGCTGATGGAGCGCTTCCTCTCGCCGCTGCGGCAGGCGCTGCCCGACATCGACGTCGACGTGGAGTCGGCGCGCCGCACCGAGGTCTACGAGGCGATCCTCGACCGCTACGGCGGCGAGCGCTGCGTCGCGGTCTCGATGATGGACACCTACCGCGTCCGCCACGCCGTCCGCGACGTCGGGGCGGCGCTCGGCATGCCGCCGGGTGAGATCGACGCGATCGCCAAGGCGTTCCCGCACATCCGGGCCCGCGACGCGCGGGCGGCGCTGCGCGAGCTGCCCGAGCTGCGGGCCAGCGGTCTGGGGGAGGAGCGGCTCGACCTGATGTTCGGGCTGGTGGAGCGGCTCGACGGGCTGCCCCGCCACATCGCGGTGCACCCCTGCGGGGTGCTGCTCTCCGACGCCACCCTGCTCGACCGCACGCCCGTCGAGGCGTCGTACGCCGGGTTCCCGATGAGCCAGTTCGACAAGGACGACGTGGAGGACCTCGGGCTGCTCAAGCTCGACGTGCTCGGCATCCGGATGCAGTCGTCGATGGCCCACGCGCTGACCGAGATCCAGCGTGTCGACGGGGTCGAGATCGACCTCGACGACGAGGCGCAGGTGCCCTTCGACGACCCGACGACCTACGCCATGATCAGCGCCGCCAAGACACTCGGCGTCTTCCAGATCGAGTCGCCGGGGCAGCGCGAGCTGGTGGGCAAGTCCGGGCTCGGGTCGTTCTCCGACATCATCACCGACATCTCGCTGTTCCGGCCGGGGCCGGTCAAGAGCGACATGGTGACGCCCTACCTCGACGCCAAGCAGGGGTGGAAGGACGCGACCTACCTCCACGACGACCTGCGCCCGATCCTCGCCGAGACCCACGGCGTGGTGGTCTTCCACGAGCAGGTGATCGAGATCGTCGCCCAGCTCACCGGCATCTCCTACGCCGAGGCCGACGAGAAGCGGCGCGCGCTCGGCGACCGGGAGGGGATGGCCGAGACCAAGCTGTGGTTCTTCCCGCGGGCCCTCGGCCGCGGCTACCCCCTGGCCGTGGTGGAGCGGGTCTGGAAGGTCCTCGAGGCGTTCGCGTCGTTCGGCTTCTGCAAGGCGCACGCGGCGGCGTTCGCGCTGCCGACCTACCAGTCCGCCTGGCTCAAGGCGCACTGGCCGGCCCACTTCCTGGCCGGCGTCCTCACCCACGACCCGGGGATGTATCCCAAGCGACTGATCCTCGACGACGCCCGCCAGTGCGGCATCGCCGTGCTCGGGCTCGACGTCAACGCCTCCGAGAAGGACTACGTCGTCGAGCCGATGGCCTCCCTCGACGAGCCGCCGCCCACCGTGCTGGGCAGGTCGGACCGATGCTGGGGGGTGCCGGACGGCGACGACCCGGTCGGGGGGTCCACGGGGGGCGGAGCCCCCCGTGCGTACGGCATCCGGCTGGCGCTGGCGGAGGTGAAGGGGATCAGCGAGGCCGAGGTGGAGCGGGTCGTCGCCGCCCGTCCCTACCACTCGCTGACCGACTTCTGGCACCGCG
>JAUILS010000319.1 GCA_030432975.1 Actinomycetes bacterium | reverse complement strand
CGGCCAGGATGAGCAGGATGGCCAGCACGAACCGCACCGAGAAGACCGGCCCGGCAGCGGGGTCGGCGAACTCGGTCCGCTTGGCCTTGGGCTTGGACACGGCGTCTCCTAGCACGACAGAACGGCGTTCCCTCCGGTTCCGGGGGAACGCGGGCTACCTTAGTCGCCATGACCGCGGGATCCGACGTCCGGCCCTCGGCGGGGGAGCCGCCGCCGGACGACGCTGCGCCCGACGAGGCGGCGATCGAGGGGGGCGGCTCCGCGGAGGCCTCCGACGGGCGGGATGAGCGGGCCTCCGGCCACAGCTGGCGCCCGGCGGCGCTGGTGGCCTTCGGGCTGTGCGGGATCCTGTTCGTGCTGAGCGCGATCAACAGCGAGGGCAACGACCTGCGGCCCGGCCGCTACACCGACCTGGCGTCGCTGGTGTCGACCGAGAGCGACCAGGTGACCCGGCTCAAGGACCAGGTCACCGCGCTGAGCTCCGAGGTGGAGAGCCTGACCAACGCGGTCAACGACAAGCGGGTCACCCGGCTGCAGCGCAAGACCGAGCGGCTGCGGGCGCCGGCCGGGCTGGACCCGGTGACCGGCCCGGGCATCACGGTCACCCTCTCCGACGCCCCCGAGGACGTCATCAACTCCAGCACCCGCAACCTCAATCTGCTGGTCGTGCACCAGCAGGACATCCAGGCGGTCGTCAACGCCATGTGGCGCGGCGGCGCCGCGGCGATCTCGGTCCAGGACCAGCGGCTGGTGACCACCACCGGCATCAAGTGCGAGGGCAACGCCGTCCAGCTCGACGGGCAGCCCTACGCCCAGCCCTACGAGATCACCGCCGTGGGCGACCAGGTGGCGCTGCTGCGGGCGATCGAGGAGGACCCCGACCTGCGGGTCTACCGCGAGCAGGCCAAGCTCCCCGACATCGCGGTCGGCTGGAACCTCGAGTCCCACGCCGCCATCACCGTGCCGGGCTACACCGGCGTGACGACGATGACCTACGCGACGGTCAAGACCGACCAGCCCAGCCTGGCGGACTGAGGGGCGGACCGAGCCCCACGACGGAGCCGCCTCACGTCGGGGTCGCCGGCGGGTTCGTCACCTCTGGCGCTGGACGCCCCGCGGGTTGTCCGGTGGGTCGTCCGGCGGTGGGTCGTCCGTCGGGCTCTCGCTGGGCGAGTCCGTCGGGCTGGGCGGCTCGGTGGGCTCGACGTACTCCGTCACCAGCAGCACGATCTGGGTGCCCTGCGGCTGCTTCGTGCCGGCCTCGGGGGTCTGCTCCAGCACCGTGCCGGTGGCCTGGTCGGTGGGGTTGTCGTCGTAGAACACCTTCACGGTGAAGCCCTGGTTCTCCAGGATCTGCCGCGCGGCGTCCTCCTGCTTGCCGACGACGTTCTCGACCGTCACCGGCCCGGCACTGTAGTAGACCGTCACCGTGGACCCCTCGGCCACGCTGGTGCCCGCGGGCGGATCGGTCTCGACCACGGTGTTGGGCGCCTCGTCGGACTCGCGCTCCTCGAGCACGACCTCCAGACCCGCGTCCTCGAGGATCTGCCGGGCGGCGTTGCGCCGCTCGCCGATCACCGACGGCACGGTGACCTGCGGCTTGCCCTCGGAGACCACGAGGTCGACGGTGCTGCCGACGTCGACGCGGGTGTCGGCGTCGGGGTTCTGCGAGATGACCCGGCCCTTGCGGACCTCGTCGTCGGGCTGGGTCTCGATGTCGCCGACGACCAGCCCGGCGTCCTCGATCGCCTGCTCGGCGTCGGCCTGCCTCATGTCGACGAGCTCGGGTACGGCGACCCGCTCGGGCGGCGGGTCGGCCAGCAGCTGGGGCAGCGCCCAGGCGGCCAGCGCGGCCAGGATGCCGAGCAGCACCAGGATCGCGACCAGCCACCAGCGGCGGCTACCGCCCTCCTCCTCGTCCTCGGGGTCCTCGGCCATCGGGACCACCGAGGTGGCGTCGGCCGCCGGCGCCCGGGCCGTCGCGCCCGCGAGCGCGGCGGCGCCCGCCGCCGCCCCCGCGGCGACCGCCGGCGCCTGCACCGGCCGGCCGCCGAGGTAGCGCTCGATGTCGGCCCGCATCTGCGCGGCGCTCTGGTAGCGGTCCTCGACCCGCTTCGTCAGCGCCTTCATCACGATGGCGTCGACCTCGGCCGGCAGCTCGGTGTCGTGGTCGGACGGCGGCGGCGCCTGCTCGCGGACGTGCTGGTAGGCGACGGCCACCGGGCTGTCGCCCATGAACGGCGGCCGGCCGGTGAGCAGCTCGTAGAGCAGGCACCCGGCGGAGTAGACGTCGGAGCGCGAGTCGACGGTCTCGCCGCGGGCCTGCTCGGGGGAGAGGTACTGCGCGGTGCCGACGACGGCCGCGGTCTGGGTCATCGACGAGGACGCGTCGGACACGGCGCGGGCGATGCCGAAGTCCATCACCTTGACGTCACCGGACGGCGTGAGCATGACGTTGCCGGGCTTGATGTCGCGGTGGATGATCCCGGAGCGGTGGGAGTAGTCGAGCGCCG
>JAUILS010000079.1 GCA_030432975.1 Actinomycetes bacterium | reverse complement strand
CGGGGGTGGCCCCAAGGGGTCGGGCGTGCTCGCCAAGCTGCGCAAGCTCGATCCCGTCACCGAGCACAAGTCGGCCGAGCTGCGGCCCTCGGAGTTCGCCGGGTTCGTCGTCTCCGAGGTGCGCACGATGGGCGCCTCCATCGACGAGCCGGCCGCCGAGCTGCTCGTGCAGTCCGTCGGTCACGACCTGCGCTCCCTCGCCGGGGCCGCCCATCAATTGGCCCACGATTTCCCCGGCGAGTCGCTCGGCACCGACAAGGTCAAGCGCTACTTCGGCGGGCGCGCGGAGGCCAAGTCCTTCGCCGTCGCCGACGCGGCGTTCTGGGGGCGGCGGGAGGCCGCCCTGGAGGAGCTGCGCTGGGCGCTCGAGGGTGGCACCGCCCCGGTCCTGGTCACCTCCGCCTTCGCCGGCAGCGCCCGCGGGATCGCCCGCTACAAGGCGGCCCCCCGAGGGATGCGCGAGGGCGACCTGGCCCGCGAGGTGGGCGTGCCGCCCTGGAAGCTGCGCACGATCCGCGACCAGTCCCGCGGCTGGTCCGACGGCGGGGTCGCCCACGCGATCATGGCGATCGCCCGGGCCGACGCCGACATCAAGGGCAAGGCCAGCGACCCGGCCTACACCCTGGAGCGGCTGGCGCTCACCGTCACCGGGCTGCGCGAGGGTCGCTGACCCCGGCCGGTCGACCCGGCAGCGCGCGAGCGGCGGGGGCACGAACGACGAGAGCCCGGCCGGCGGATGCCGGACGGGCCCTGGTGGCGCGGCCTCAGCGGCCGCGGTGGCGCGGGTGGCTCAGAGAGCGTCAACGCGCTTGGCGATCGAGGACTTGCGGTTGGCCGCCTGGTTCTTGTGGATGACGCCCTTGGACGCGGCCTTGTCGAGCTTCTTCATCGCGTCGCGGCCGAGGTCGGCGGCGTTGTCGGCGCCGGCGTCGGCGGCCTCACGGAACTTGCGCACGGCGGTCTTGAGCGAGGACTTCACGGCCTTGTTGCGCTCGTGACGCTTCTCGTTCTGCTTGTTGCGCTTGATCTGGGACTTGATGTTCGCCACTGATCTGCCTCGTGTGCCTTTGCTGGTGGATGCTGGAGATGAAGTCTGGTCGGGCCGGGCCCTGCTGTCGGGGCCGGGGCCACGCGCGCGAGCGCAGGCTGACGCCCGGACACGCAAGGGGCAACGCTACCAGCGGGCCGCGGACCCGCCCAAATCCGACGACACCCACGTCGCCCCTGGTCAGGGGGCGGGGTCGCGGGTCCAGCCGCGACGCTCGGCGAGCCACGACCAGGTGGCCTCGGCGTACCACGCCTGGTGCTGCCGGAGGTACGGCGAGCTGGGCGGCGCCGGCAGGTCCTGCTGCCGCAGGAAGTAGCCCGCGACCAGCGCCAGCACCGTGTCGACGTGCTCGCCCGGCACCTCGCGGGTGAGCCGTCGCTCGCGGAGCACCTCCTCCACGTCGACCCCGTCGCCGCGTGGCCCGAGCAGCAGGAAGAGGGTGTCCAGCCACGCCGCTCCGCGCACCGGCCAGTTCCAGTCGCAGACCACCACCCGGTCTCCCAGCAGCAGGTTGTCGTCGCGGACGTCGGTGTGGACCAGGGTGTCGCCCGCGGTGACGGCGGCGAACCCGCGAGCCAGGGCGGCCGCCTGCTCCAGCTGCTCGGCCGTCATGCCCGGCAGGGAGGGGCCGACGGGGAGGACGACGTCCCAGGCCGCCGCGAAGTCGGCGAAGTCGTCGGCGAAGCTGCCCAGGGCGAGCTCGTCGGGGGCCGGGGTGAGCCGGTCGGCGACCTCCTCCAGGGCGTCGAGGCAGCGGTCCAGCTCGTCGCGACGCCAGGGCCGCTGCGGCGGTCGCCCGTCGGCGTACTCCAGGCCGAGCACGACCCACTCGGCGTCCTCCGACCACAGCAGCCGCGCGGCGGGCAGCCCGTCCGGGAGCGCGCGGAGCTTGCGGGCCTCCTCGCGGTAGGCCTCGGCGAACGGCCGCTGGGCCAGGGCCGAGGCGGCCTTGACGAAGTGTCGCGACCCGTCCTCGCAGGTCAGCACGGAGGCGAAGCCGGGGGTGAACCCGCCGCCCTGGGACTCCGCCTCGAGCACCGGCGAGCCGCAGCGCTCCTCGATGAGGGCGCGGACCTCGGGGGGCAGGAACCGCCACTCCAGGCGCTGGGCGGTGCGGCCGGCGGGCGGGGGAGCGGTGGGCATGCGGCCATTCTCCCCGCGACGAGGGTGCGGCGCGCGGGGCCCGGCCGGCGGTGGTCGTGGGTTCGGAGCACGGTGGCCCCCCGTGGAAGAATGGCGGTCTGCCCTGCAGCGGGTCGTCGCCCGCTCCCGCTCCGCTCGCGAAAGACCGTCGATCCTGCCGTGACCGCCCCGCCCGCTCCGCAGCCCGGTCACACCGACCCCGCGATCATCCGCAACTTCTGCATCATCGCCCACATCGACCACGGCAAGTCGACGCTGGCCGACCGGATGCTGCAGCTCACCGGCGTGGTCGACGAGCGCAGCGCCCGGGCGCAGTACCTCGACCGGATGGACATCGAGCGCGAGCGCGGCATCACGATCAAGAGCCAGGCCGTGCGGATGCCGTGGACGGTGCCCGCCGACAACGCCGAGGGCGCCGAGCCGGGCACCTACGTCCTCAACATGATCGACACCCCCGGGCACGTCGACTTCACCTACGAGGTGTCCCGGTCGCTCGCCGCGTGCGAGGCCGCGATCCTGCTGGTCGACGCCGCGCAGGGCATCGAGGCGCAGACGCTGGCCAACCTCTACCTCGCGCTCGGCGCCGACCTGCACATCATCCCGGTGCTCAACAAGATCGACCTGCCCTCGGCCAACCCCGAGAAGTACGCCGCCGAGCTGGCCGGGATCATCGGCTGCGACCCCGGCGACGTGCTGCGCGTCAGCGCCAAGACCGGCGAGGGCGTCGAGGCGGTGCTCAACGAGATCGTCAAGCAGACCCCGCCGCCGGTCGGCGACGCCGACTCCCCGCCCCGCGCGCTGATCTTCGACTCCGTCTACGACACCTACCGCGGCGTGGTGACCTACGTCCGGGTCGTCGACGGGCACCTCAGCCACCGCGACCGGATCAAGATGATGTCGACCAACGCCGTGCACGAGATGCTCGAGGTCGGCGTGATCAGCCCCGAGCCGAGCAAGGCCGGACGGATCGGCGTCGGCGAGGTCGGCTACCTCATCACGGGGGTGAAGGACGTCCGACAGTCGCGTGTGGGCGACACCGTCACCGCGCAGCACGACGGTGCCACCGAGGCGCTCGGCGGCTACCAGCACCCCAACCCGATGGTGTTCGCGGGGCTCTACCCGATCGACGGCGACGACTACCCCGACCTGCGCGAGGCGCTCGACAAGCTGCAGCTCAACGACGCCGCCCTGGTCTACGAGCCCGAGACCTCCGGGGCGCTCGGCTTCGGCTTCCGCTGTGGGTTCCTCGGCCTGCTGCACATGGAGATCGTCCGCGAGCGGCTCGAGCGGGAGTTCGGCCTCGACCTGATCTCGACGGCCCCCAACGTGGTCTACGAGGTGACCATGGAGGACGGCACCGAGCACGAGGTGACCAACCCCAGCGAGTACCCCGCCGGCAAGATCGCGGAGGTGCGCGAGCCGGTCGTCCGGGCGACGATCCTCTCGCCGTCGGACTTCATCGGCACGATCATGGAGCTCTGCCAGGGCAAGCGTGGCTCGCTGCTGGGCATGGACTACCTCTCCGAGGACCGCGTCGAGATGCGCTACACGCTCCCGCTCGCGGAGATCGTGTTCGACTTCTTCGACCAGCTCAAGTCGCGCACCAAGGGCTACGCCTCGCTCGACTACGAGCCGTCGGGCGACCAGACCGCCGACCTGGTCAAGGTCGACATCCTGCTCCAGGGAGAGCCCGTCGACGCCTTCTCCGCGATCGTGCACCGCGACGCGGCGTACTCCTACGGCGTGATGCTGGCGGGCAAGCTCAAGGACCTGATCCCGCGGCAGCAGTTCGAGGTGCCGATCCAGGCCGCCATCGGGTCGCGGGTGATCGCCCGGGAGAACATCCGAGCGCTGCGCAAGGACGTGCTCGCCAAGTGCTACGGCGGCGACATCACCCGCAAGCGCAAGCTGCTCGAGAAGCAGAAGGAAGGCAAGAAGCGGATGAAGATGGTCGGCCGGGTCGAGGTGCCCCAGGAGGCCTTCATCGCGGCGCTGTCGACCACCGAGCCCGCCGAGAAGTCCAAGAAGTAGCCCGTGGCGCGCGGCACCGTCGAGGACCTGCGGCGCGCCCGGCGGGTCGCCTGCTTCGGGTCGACCGGCAGCGGCAAGTCCACCCTCGCGAAGCGGCTCGCCGAGGCGATCGGCACCGAGTGGATCTCCGCCGACGACGCCTGCTGGGACCCCGGCTGGTCGATGCCACCGGCCGAGGTCCAGCGGGAGCGGCTGCTGCCGTTGCTGGCCGCCGAGTCCTGGGTGCTGGACACGCCGTACTCCAGCGTCCGGGCCGACGTCCTCGCCACCATCGACGTGATGGTCGCCCTGGACTACCCGCGGCTCACCTCGCTGCGCCGGCTACTGGGGCGCACCGTGGTGCGGGCGTGGACCAAGACGCCGGTGTGCAACGGCAACACCGAGAGCTGGCGGATGGCCTTCGCTTCCCGCGACTCGATCCTGGTGTGGCACTTCCGGTCGTGGGCCGAGAAGCGTCGCCAGCTGCGGGAGTACGCCGCCGACCCGGCGCTCCCACCGGTCCTGGTGCTGCGCCACCCGCGCGAGGCCGAGCAGCTGGTCACGCTGCTATGAGCGGTGCCCGCCGCTCCAGCGGCCGCGCCAGTCGGTCGTGGCGACTGCCCGACGGCGTCCTCGGCATGGCCGCCCGCGGGCCGGACTGGGCGTCCTGGGTCGACCGGCTGCCGGCCACGATCGGCGCGCTGACCGAGGAGTGGCAGCTGGCCGTGGACGGCTGGCTGCTGCACGGCTACTGCTCCGTGGTGGTGCCCGTGCGCACCGTCGACGGCGGGTCGGCGGTGCTCAAGGTCGGCTTCCCCGACGAGGAGACCGCGCACGAGGCACTGGGGCTCGACACCTGGGACGGTGACGGGGCGGTGCGGCTGTTCCGGGCCGACCCTCGACGACGAGCGCTGCTGCTCGAGCGGCTCGACCCCCACACCACGCTCCGGTCGGTGCCCGCCGTGGAGGCGTGCGTGGTGGTCGCCGGGCTCTATCGGCGGCTGCACGTGCCTGCCCCTCGGCGGCTGCGCCCCTTGACGGCGTACGTCGAGCGGTGGACGGCCGCCCTCGCCGGGCTGCCCCGGAGCGCGCCGATCCCACGCCGGCTGGTCGAGCAGGCGACCGCGCTGGCCGCGGAGCTGGTGAGCGACCCCGGCTCCGTCGGCACGCTCGTGCACACCGACCTGCACGGCGACAACGTGCTGGCAGCGACGAGGGAGCCGTGGCTGGCCATCGACCCCAAGCCGGTCAGCGGCGACCCGCACTACGAGCCCGCGCCGATGCTCTGGAACCGCTGGGACGAGGTCGTCGCCTCCGGCGACGTCCGCGGAGAGGTGCGTCGCCGGTTCCACGCGCTGGTGGACGCGGCGGGCCTCGACGAGGACCGGGCCCGGGACTGGGCGGTGGTCCGCATGGTCCTGAACGCCGGTGCGGCCGTCGAGGACGCCCGGAGCGCCGACCGGGTTCTCACGAGCGACGAGCGCGACCGGGTGACCCGGTGCGTCGCGGCGGCCAAGGCGGTCCAGGACTGACCGGGGGCCGGACGGCCCCCCGCCCCCGGGTCGGGCTCCGCTACTGTGATCGCCGGTGTGCCGGGAAGTCTGGTCGGCATCCCTGTTGCCTAGCCGTAGGGTGAGCGTGATGGCCTCGACACCTGATCGACAGACCCCCCGGTTGTTCAGCCCCGGCTCCTGGACCGAGGCGAGCCGGATCGCGGCCATCCTGAGGCTCGAGACCGTCGGCGGCCTGCTGCTGCTGGTCTCCGCCGTGGTCGCGCTGGTGTGGGCCAACCTGCCCGGTGACACCTACTTCACCGTCCGGGAGTACCACCTGGGGCCGGCCTCGCTCGGCCTCGACCTCTCGGTCCACCACTGGGCCGCCGACGGCCTGCTGGCGATCTTCTTCTTCCTTGCGGGCCTGGAGGTCAAGCGGGAGTTCGTCGCGGGAGACCTGCGCCGTCCGCGCACCGCCGCCGTGCCGATCGCCGCCGCGGTCGGCGGGATGATCGTCCCGGCGCTGATCTACGTCGGTGTCAACCTGATGCAGACCGACCGGCCTGCGGGCGCTCTGGCCGGCTGGGCGGTGCCGTCGGCCACCGACATCGCGTTCGCGCTCGGCGTGCTCGCGGTGATCGGTCAGCACCTGCCGTCGGCCCTGCGGCTGTTCCTGCTGACGGTGGCGGTCGTCGACGACCTGCTCGCGATCCTGGTGATCGCGGTGTTCTACTCCAACGACATCTCCCTCGGCTACCTCGCCGCCGCCATGCTGCCGCTCGCGGCCTTCACCGTGCTGGTGCAGCGGCGGATCCGGTCCCCCTGGCTGCTGATGCCGCTGGCGCTGCTGACCTGGGTGCTCGTGCACCACTCGGGGCTGCACGCCACTCTGGCCGGCATCTTCCTCGGGCTGGCGGTGCCGGTGCTCGGGCGGGCCGACGCGAGCGACCCCGACTCGGGTGCGGGCCTCGCCGACCACTTCGAGCACCGCTGGCGGCCGATCTCCGCCGGATTCGCCGTGCCGGTGTTCGCGATCTTCTCGGCCGGCGTCTACATCGGCGGCCGCAGCGAGCTCGCGTCCGCGCTCTCCGACCCGATCGCCCTCGGGGTGATCGCGGGTCTGGTGGTCGGCAAGCCGATCGGCATCTTCCTCACCACCTGGGGGGTGGCCCGCTTCACGCGTGCCGAGCTCGACGAGCGGCTCCGCTGGCTCGACGTCTTCGGCGTCGGCGTGCTGGGTGGCATGGGGTTCACCGTGTCGCTGCTGATCGGCTCGCTCGCGTTCGGCGAGGGCACGACCGCCAACGAGCACGTCACGTTGGGCGTCCTGGTCGGCTCGGCGGCGGCGGCCGTCCTGGGGGCGCTGATCCTCGGGCTGCGCAGCCGTGCCTACCGGCTGATGTACGAGCAGGAGGGGCTCGACGAGGACGGTGACGGGATCCCCGACATGTACCAGCAGGAGCAGCAGACCTGAGCCGCCCGCGCGGGCAATCTCGCTGGTCCCGGGGACGACCGGGTGGGAGGATCGAGCCGTGACCGCGCGTCTCGTCAGCGTCAACGTCGGCCGCCCCGAACCCTGGTCCTGGGCGGCGATCGGGCGCAGCTCGATCCGCAAGCAGCAGGTCGCCGGCCCCGCGCTGGTGACCACGCTCGGCCTCGACGGCGACCAGGTGAGCGACACGCGGCACCACGGCGGCCCCGACCAGGCAGTCTACGCCTTCGCCCGCGAGGACCTCGACCGCTGGGCCGAGCTGCTCGGCCGCCCGGTCCCCGACGGGCAGTTCGGCGAGAACCTCACGACCCAGGGTCTGGACGTCAACGAGGCCGAGGTGGGGGAGCGGTGGGCGATCGGCTCCGCGGTCTTCGAGGTCGCGTCGGTGCGCATCCCGTGCGACGACTTCAAGGGCTGGCTGGGGCAGAGCGGCTACGACAACGCCGGCTGGGTCAAGCGGTTCACGGCCGAGGGCCGCCCCGGCCCCTACCTGCGGGTGGTGGAGGAGGGCCTCGTCGAGGCGGGCGACGCCATCGACGTCGTACGCCGGCCGGGCCACGGCGTCACGGTGTCGATGATGTTCCGCGCGCTCACCACGGAGCGGGCCCTGCTCCCGCGGCTGCTCGTGGTCGACGACCTCGTCGAGGGCGCCCGCCGCAAGGCCGAGGCCTACGTCGCCGGACGCTGAGGCCGCACGGTCTCGACCTCCGGTCGGGGCGGCCCGCGGCCCGCCGTCCGGAGGTGACATCGTTGTCACCATGAGCGACGAGCACGGGCCCCAGGGCCGGGCGACGATGCAGCACGTCGCGACGCTCGCCGGGGTCTCGCTGAAGACGGTCTCGCGCGTGGTCAACGGGGAGCCGGGGGTGTCCGACGAGCTCGCAGCGCGGGTCCGCGACGCGGTGCAGCGGCTCGGCTACCGGCACAACCTGGCCGCCAGCAACCTGCGCCGCGGCCGGCGTACCGCTTCGATCGGAGTGCTGGTGCAGGACCTGGGCAACGACTACTGCGCGGAGCTGCTCCGGGCGGTCGAGGCGCGGGCGCGCACCCGTGGCGTGGTGGTGATCTCGGCGAGCCTCGACGAGGAGCCGGAGCGGGAGCACGAGCTGGTCACCGGCCTGGTGGAGCGTCGCATCGACGGCCTGATCCTGATGCCGGCCACCGACGACCAGGGCTACCTGATGCCCGAGGTGCACGCGGGGCTCGCGGTGGTGGTCGTCGACCGTGCGCCGCGGGGGATCGCGCTGGACGCCGTGGTCTCCGACAACCGGGCCGGAGCGGCCAACGCGGTGCGTCATCTCTCCTCCTTCGGTCACCGCCGGATCGGCTTTCTCGGCGACGACCCTGTGATCCCGACCGCGAGCGAGCGGCTCGTGGGCTACCGGGAGGCGCTGGCCGACCTGGGCCTTCCCGAGGACGCCGGCCTGGTCCGCACCGCGGTCCGCAGCGAGGCCGAGGTCGGCGCCGCCGTCCGGGAGATGCTCGCGCTGCCCGACCCACCGACCGCGCTGTTCACCGCGCGCAACGTGCTGACCGTGGGGGCGGTGCGCGCCTTGCGCGACCTGACCGTGCGACACGCCGTCGCGCTGGTCGGTTTCGACGACTTCCCGACCGCCGACCTGCTCGATCCGGGTGTCACCTGCGTGAAGCAGGCCGTGCTGACCGAGGGTGAGCTGGCGATCGACCTGCTGCTCTCGCGAATGGACGGCCACCAGGGGCCGGTCCGCTCCGAGGTGGTGCCCACCACGCTGGTGCCCCGTGGTTCGGGCGAGATCCGCCCCGGCTGACCCCGTCTGACCTGCGACGACGCACTCGTGACCAAACGGTGCTACCGGTCCGTAACAACGTGAACTAGGTTACAGGGACAGACGTTCGTCCGAAGGCCGCGCGGGGGTGCGCGGCCCCACAGCAGGGAGTGCCATGGTCAACCGTGTCGATGCGAGCTTCGTCGAGACCCTTCCGCCCAACGTGGCGGTCCAGTTCTGGGACCGGGTCTCGAGCTCACCCCACCGGGAGGCGTTCCGCTATCCCGTCGGGGAGAGCTGGGAGTCGGTCACCTGGAAGGAGGCCGGCGACCGGGTGGGACGGCTGGCCGCGGGGCTGATGGCGCTCGGGATCGAGCCGGAGCAGCGCGTCGGCATCGCGTCCGGCACGCGCTACGAGTGGATCCTGGCGGACCTCGCCGTGATGTGCGCCGGGGCCGCGACGACCACGGTCTACCCCTCCACCAACGAGGAGGACACGGCCTACATCCTCAGCGACTCCGAGTGCCACGTGGTCTTCGCCGAGGACGACGAGCAGATCGCCAAGCTGACCGCCCGCAAGAGCGAGCTGCCGCACCTGGCCAAGGTCGTCACGTTCGAGGGCGCGGCCGACGGCGACTGGGTGATCGGCCTCGACGACCTCGAGAAGCTCGGCGAGGCCTACCTCACCGAGCACCCCGACGCGATGGCGGAGATGGCGGCGGCGATCCGCCCCGACCAGCTCGCCACGCTGATCTACACCTCGGGCACCACGGGACGCCCCAAGGGTGTGCGGCTGCGGCACAGCTCCTGGGTCTACGAGGGTGAGGCGATCCGCGCCCAGGACATCCTCGACGAGACCGACCTGGAGTTCCGCTGGCTGCCGATGGCCCACTCGTTCGGCAAGGTGCTGATGTCGACCCAGATGGCGTGCGGCTTCGCCGCCGCGATCGACGGTCGCGTCGACAAGATCGTCGAGAACCTCGGCATCGTGCAGCCGACCTTCATGGGGGCCGCCCCGCGGATCTTCGAGAAGGCCCACGCCCGCATCGTCACCATGCAGCAGGCCGAGGGCGGCGCCAAGGAGAAGATCTTCCTCAAGGCCTTCGAGGTCGGCAAGAAGGTCGACCAGCTCAAGCGCGAGGGCAAGCCGGTGCCGGCGCTGCTCAAGCTCCAGCACGGGCTGTTCGACAAGCTGGTCTTCACCAAGATCCGCGAGCGCTTCGGCGGCCGGGTGCGGTTCTTCATCTCCGGCGCGGCCGCGCTCAACCGCGACATCGCCGAGTGGTTCCACGCGGCCGGCATCGTGATCCTCGAGGGCTACGGCCTCACCGAGACCTCGGCCGGCTCGTTCGTCAACCACCCCGACGACTACCGCTTCGGCACCGTCGGCCCGGTCTTCCCGGGCAGCGAAGTCAAGCTGGGCGACGGCGACGAGATCCTGATCAAGGGTCCGGGTGTCATGGACGGCTACCACAACCTCCCCGAGGAGACGGCGGCCAACCTGACCGAGGACGGCTGGCTGCGCACCGGCGACAAGGGCGCCCTCGACGAGGACGGCTACCTCCGCATCACGGGCCGGATCAAGGAGCTGTTCAAGACCTCCGGCGGCAAGTACATCGCGCCCCCGGCGATCGAGTCGAAGTTCAAGGCGATCTGCCCCTACGCCAGCCAGTTCATGGTGTTCGGCAACGAGCGCAACTTCTGCGTCGCGCTGGTCACCCTCGACCCCGACGCCATCGGCGAGTGGGCCAAGGACAAGGGCATCGAGGGCGACTACGCCGCCATCGTGGCCTCCGACGAGTGCCGCGCCATGGTCGGGGACTACGTCGACCAGCTCAACGCGCAGCTCAACCGCTGGGAGACCGTCAAGAAGTGGGAGCTCCTCGACCACGACCTCTCGGTCGAGTCGGGCGAGCTGACGCCGTCGATGAAGGTCAAGCGCAACGTGGTGGAGAGCAACTACAGCGACACCATCGACGCGTTCTACTCCTGATCGGCTACCGCTGACCGGCGGGCGGGCGCCTCAGGGCGCCCGCACCGCGGCGGCACAGCAGACGCACAGGCACGTCCTCTGGAATGGGGGTGGCCGCCGGAGCACGGCGGCCACCCCCGTTTCCGTCCCGCCAGGAGAGCCGATGAGCCGCCACCCCGCCGACGCCCACCGCGACCCCGCCGACCCGGCTGCAGGGTTGCACGACGAGCTCGAGGACCACGACCTCGGGCTCGCTCATGACCTGCCCCGGCTCGGCCGGGCGGGCCTGGCGCGACGCGGCCTGCTCGGGCTCGCCGGCGGGCTGGGGATCGCCGCGGTCGCCGGGTGCGCCGCCGACGAGACCTCATCGAGCACGTCGTCGGGCGCCGCCGGTCCGCCCTCCGACGGACCCGGCCAGCCGCCCGCCGACGGCGGCTCGGCGGTGACCGTGGCCGAGGGCGAGATCCCCGAGGAGACCGCCGGGCCCTACCCGGGCGACGGGTCCAACGGCCCCAACGTGCTCACCGAGTCGGGCGTGGTGCGCCGCGACATCACCGGCAGCTTCGGCGACGCCTCCGGGGTCGCCGAGGGCGTCCCGCTCACCCTGCAGCTGCGCGTCTACGACCTCAACGGCAGCGAGGCGACCCCGCTCGCGGGCGCGGCGGTCTATGCCTGGCACTGCGACCGCGAGGGCAACTACTCGCTCTACTCCGACGCGGCAGTCGACGAGAACTACCTGCGCGGCGTCCAGGAGGCCGACGCCGACGGGAGGTTGGAGTTCGCGACCGTCTTCCCCGGCTGCTACGCCGGTCGCTGGCCGCACGTGCACTTCGAGGTCTATGAGTCCCTCGACGCCGCCACCACCGCCTCGGCCAAGCTGCGCACCTCGCAGCTGGCGTTCCCCCAGGACGTCTGCGAGACCGTCTACGCCACCGAGGGCTACGACGCGAGCGTGGGCAACCTGGCGGCGATCAGCCTGGAGAGCGACAACGTCTTCGCCGACGGCTACTCGCTCCAGATGGCCACGGTGACGGGGTCGGTCGAGGACGGCTACGTCGCCACCCTGAACGTCCCCGTCTGAGCCGCGCGGCGCTCTGCGACGATGGGTCCGTGCCCAGCGCCCTGCCCGACGGCGACCCCGCGCCGCGCGACGGCTCGCTCCCGGCCTCCGCGCTGGAGGGTCTCGGCGACCGTCCGCTCGGCGTCTACGTGCACGTGCCGTTCTGCGCCGTGCGCTGCGGCTACTGCGACTTCAACACCTACACCGCGGCCGAGCTGGGGGCGGCGCCGGGCGCGTCGCAGGCGTCGTACGCCGACGCGGTGGTCGCCGAGCTGCGCCTGGCGGGGAAGGTCCTCGGCCACCGGGCGCCCGCCGCGACGACGGTCTTCTTCGGCGGCGGCACGCCCACCCTGCTGCCCGCGCGCCGGCTCGTCGCCGTGCTCGCCGCCGTGCGCGACGAGCTGGGTCTCGCTCCCGACGTCGAGGTGACCACCGAGGCCAACCCCGACTCGGTGACGCCCGAGGCGCTGGCGGTGCTGCGGGACGCGGGGTTCACCCGGGTCTCGTTCGGGATGCAGTCCGCGGTGCCGTCGGTGCTGGCCACGCTCGACCGCACCCACGACCCGGCCCGGGTGCCGCAGGCGGTCGCCTGGGCGCGCGAGGCGGGCTTCGGGCAGGTGAGCCTGGACCTGATCTACGGCACGCCGGGGGAGACGCTCGCGGACTGGAGGGCCTCCCTGGAGGCCGCCCTCGCCTGCGAGCCCGACCACGTCTCGGCCTACGCGCTGATCGTGGAGGACGGCACCGCGCTGGCCCGCCGGGTCCGGCGGGGCGAGCTGCCGGCGCCGGACGACGACGACCTCGCCGACAAGTACCTCCTGGCCGACGACCTCCTCGAGGGTGCCGGCCTCGGGTGGTACGAGCTGTCGAACTGGGCCCGCGACGACGCGGCGCGGTGCCGCCACAACGAGCTGTACTGGACCGGTGCGGACTGGTGGGGGGTCGGGCCCGGGGCTCACTCCCACGTCGGCGGCACTCGGTGGTGGAACGTCCGCCACCCCGCGGCGTACGCCGACCGGCTGCGCGCCGGGGTCAGCCCCGCCGCGGCCCGGGAGGTGCTCGACGACGAGACCCGGGCCGTCGAGCGGGTGCTGCTCGAGACCCGGCTGCGGCGTGGGCTCGACCTGCGTGTGCTCCCGCCCAGCGGGCGCGCGACCGCGCCCGACCTCTCCCGCGAGGGGTTGGTCGTGCTCGCCGACGACCGGCTGGTGCTCACCCGGGAGGGGCGGCTGCTGGCGGACGCGGTGGTCCGCCGGCTGCTGCCCTGAGCGCCGCTGCCCCGAGCGCCCGCTGCCCTGAGCGCCCGTCGGACTCGGGTCAGCTGACCATCCGGATGGTCAGCGGGTAGCGATAGCTCTCGCCGGCACTGGCCTTGATCGTCCCGATGATCGGGAAGATCAGCCACATCAGGGCGACGACGGCCAGCAGCAGGAACCCGACCAGCAGCAGGGCCAGCACAAACGACACGATGGCGTAGATCAGCAGCGAGAGCTGGAAGTTCAGCGACTCCACGGCGTGCGCGCGGACGTAGGCCGACTTGTTGCCCTGGATCAGCATCACCAGGAGCGGGCCGAGGAAGCTGAGGCCGACCAGGCTGGCGACGTAGATGCTCCAGTGGGCGGCGCCCGCCCAGGTGCGCTCCTCCG
>JAUILS010000078.1 GCA_030432975.1 Actinomycetes bacterium | reverse complement strand
CCGCCGGTGCCTTGCGGGTGGTGGTGCCGGCGTTCGCCGTCTCGGTCATCGGGGTCCCCTTCGTGGTTCGGTGCCGTCTGCTGCCTGGTGGTGCCTGGTGCCTGCTGTGCTGCGGGTGGTGCGGTGCTGCTTCTGCCGTGAGCCGCGGCGCGAGGCGGCGCGGAGGTGGTACGCCCGGCACGCAGCTTCCCCACTACGTGCCGGGCAGTCGGTGGTCAGCCCGTCGGCACGGGCTGAGGTTCGGACGCGGTCGCCTCGCGCTCGGCGCCGTGGACGTCTTCCGATTCGATCTCGCTGGCTGCGCGCTCCGCGCGCATCAGCGAGATCTCACTCTCGAAGTCGTCGGCGGACTCGAAGGCGCGGTAGACGCTGGCGAACCGGAGGTAGGCCACCTCGTCGAGCTCGCGCAGCGGCCCGAGGATCGCCAGGCCCACCTCGTGGGCGGGCACCTCGGCCCAGCCGTCGGCGCGCAGGCAGTCCTCGACGGTCTGCCCGAGCTGGGCGAGCTGGTCCTCGGTGACCGGACGGCCCTTGCAGGCCTTGCGGACCCCGGAGACGGCCTTCTCGCGGTGGAAGGGCTCGCTCACGCCGGAGCGCTTGAGCACGGTGAGCTGCATCTGCTCCACGGTGGTGAAGCGCTTGCCGCAGCCGCCGTTGTCGGCGGGGCAGGTGCGCCGCCGCCGGATCGAGGCGCCGTCGTCGGCCACCCGGGAGTCGAGCACGCGGGTGTCGCCGTGCCGGCAGTACGGACAGTGCATCGCGGGCCCCCTCCCTGCTGGTGGCGATCTGGTCGCGGTCGGCGCGGGCCCAGCGGGCCTGCGGCGTCCGGGCACAGCGACGCCGACCCCTCTCAGGGTGGAGAACGCTGTGGACGAACGGCTTCTTCCTGTGGACATCTGGCCGTTGCCTGTGTGGATCCGCCCTCGTCGTGTGGACTAGATGTGGAAAACCACAACGGTGTAACTACTAGATGTAGTGGTAACCATACGTCGGGTCCCCGACGTCGGCAAGAGGTTGACCACAACATTTCCGGAGCGGTCGCGGTCGATCGCGAAACCCCAGGTCAGGGCGCGGTTCGACGCGCGACACGCGGCTCCGGGACGGCGTGTCGCCGGGCCCCGGCGAGGCCCCGGGGCGCCTCAGCCGGAGTGCCGGATCCGGGTGATCTTGCCGTTGAGCCGGAGCACCAGCAGCGAGCCGTCGGGGGCCACCTCGAGGTCGACCAGCTGGCGGGTCGGGAAGTCGGTGGCGAAGGCCTTCGCGGTGTCCGAGGCGACGTCGTAGCGGCGGATCCAGCCGCGGCAGAGGTCGGCGAAGAAGTAGTCGCCGGTCATCCCTGCGGGGAACGGCCGGGACGCGTCGGCCTCGGGGGTGTAGAAGACACCGCCGGTGATCGCGCAGCCGCGCTTGTTGCCGGTGCCGTGCTGGTAGGCGAAGACCGGCGGCTGGTAGGCCTTCACGCTCTCCGGGCCCTCCTTGGCCGGCCAGCCGTAGTGCTTGCCTCCGCGCACCCGGTTGATCTCCTCCCACGCCTGCTCGCCGACATCGTTGACGTAGAGGCGGCGCCCGTCGGAGGAGAGCTTGAACGGGTTGCGCAGGCCGCGCGCCCAGATCGCCCGCTTCCGCCCCTGGAGACGCCCGTAGTAGGGGTTGGACTTCGGGATCGTGCCGTTGCGGTTGACCCGCAGCACCTTGCCGAGCAGGCTCGAGAGCTGAGGCGCGCTCGCGCCGCGCTGGCTGTCGCCGGAGGTGACGTAGAGCTTGCCGTCGGGACCGAACTCCAGCGCGCCGCCGACGTGGTGGGTCGAGCGTTGCCGGTCGAGCCGGAACAGCCGCTTCTCGCTGCCGGCCACCGCCTTGTTGCCCTTCGCCGTCACCCGGATCACCTCGTTGTGGACGCCGACGGTGGCGGTCGCCTTGCGGGTGTAGTCGAGGTAGACGTAGCCGTTGGTGGCGAAGTCGGGGTCGAGCGCGATCCCGGAGAGCCCGCGCTCGTCGGTCTGGTCGACCCGGGCGCCGAGCTTGAGGAACGTCGTCAGCGAGCCGTTGCCGCGCCGGATCCGGACCCGTCCGCGCTTCTCGGCGACGAACACCCGCCCGTCGGGCGCGACGGCCATGTCGACCGGGACCACCAGCCCCGTCGCGATGGTCCGCGCGGTGAAGCCGGACGGCAGCCGGGCGGCCTGGACGGCGGGGGCGGGGAGCAGGGCGACGGCCGTCGCCACGGCGACCGCCGCGACCACGAGGCGCGCCCGCGGGGTGGGGAGCCGGGGTGTCATGGGCCCCCACGCTAGTGGCTGGGCGACAATGCCGGGGTGAGCGACGACGGAGCGGCGGACCCGGGTCGGCGACCCGGCGCGCGGGCGGGCGCCCGGCGGGGCGACCGCGCCCCGGTGCGGCTGCGCCGCGACGTGCTGGCGTACGCCGTCGCGATCGTCGCCTCGGCCGTCGCGTGGGGGCTGCTCGTCTTCCTCGCCATCCGCTGGGGCGCCGACGCCCGGGCCGGCGAGGGGCCCGGCTGGGTGGCGTTCGGGCTGGTGCTGCTCGCCGCCGTGGCCTGCCTGTTCGGCGGCCTGATGCTGGCCTCACGACTGAGTCGCGCGATCGGCCTCACCGGGCCGCCGCCCAGTCGGCACGGCTCGCACCACCACCACTGACGCCTCCGGCGGGCGGGTCCGGCATGCCCCCGGGCTCAGCGGTCCACGAGCCGGCGCACCAGCTTGAGGCCCGACCAGTGCTCGTCGATGGCGGCCACCTTGACGTCGACCACGCCGGTCTCCAGCGCCAGCGCGCGCACGAGGTTCTCGTCGAGGTCGCACTCGACCCCGAGCGCCGCGGTCACGGCCGCGCGCGCGGTCTTCTTCGGCCAGCAGACCCAGATCATCCCGGCCGGGGTGGTGCGCTCGACCAGGACCGGGAGCCGGCGCTCCAGGGTGGCCAGCCGGGTGTGGAAGGTCAGCGTGACGTCGAGCGGGCGGCGCGGCAGCCGGCGGACGACGGTGGCGCCGCCGAGGTCGCCCAGGTCGACGTCGGGAGGAAGCCCGTCGAGCAGCACCAGGTGGTCGTCGCGCACCCCGATCTTGCGCGGCAGCGGCGTGCCGGAGTAGCCCGCCATCACCGCTCGCCGGCGGCGGCGAGCAGCGCGTCGTAGCGCTCCCGGACCACCTCGAGGTCGGCCGCCTGGGCCACCGCCTGCTGGGCCCGCTCCCACACCAGGTCGCCCTGCCGGCGGACGACGGCGACCCGGTCGTGCCTGGTCGTGCAGCCGGCGATGGTGGCGAGCGCCTCGAGCAGGTGGAGGTGGACGACCACGTGGTCGCCCGCGGCCTGCCGGATCTGGTCGAACGCACCCCCCACCAGGCGTTCCCAGGTGAGCGGGGCGTCCTGCACCACGCGCGCGAAGCCGTCGTCGTCGGGGTGGGCGTCGGGCGGCATCGGCCGGTCGGCGACCCGGCACAGCCCGACGCTGAGCTGGTTGATGCAGGCGCTGGCGGTGGTCGGGTCGTTGATGCCCGGCGACAGCGCCCGCAGGCCCACCTCGACCAGCTGGCGGATGGGGAACTCGACGTCCTGCGCCACGCTCCGCCGGGACCCGACCGCGACCAGGGAGGCGAGGTCGTCGCAGCTCTCCGCGTCGCCCGCGAGCCCCTCGCGGGTCCAGGCTCGCGCCAGCGGGGTCCCCTCGACGACGAACCGACCCGGCCGGACGAGCAGCCGCACCGACAGGTCGCGCTCGACGGCGCGTCGGACCAGCGAGGACCGGTCGACGTACTGCACGTAGCCGCTGGAGCGGGCCAGCACGGCGTAGCCGGGGGCGGGCTGCTCGGGTCGGGTCTCCACCACCGGCGGCTGCTCTCCGGCGTCGGGGATGGTCGAGTCGAGCCCCGCCCGCAGGTCGTTGGCGAGCACCTGGACGAGGTTCATCACCTGGATCGAGGTGGCGATGTGGTGGATGAAGTAGACCAGCACCATCAGCGCCGTGACCGCCAGGACGATGGCCAGGCTGACCGCCAGGTTGGGGACCCCGCCGACGCGGTCCTGGACGCCGCGCAGCACCAGCAGGCTGTAGAGGAACACGGCCAGGAACAGCCCGATGGTGAGCTGGTTGCCGCGGTCGCGCACGAAGTTCGAGAGCATCCGCGGGCCGAACTGGCTGCTGGCCAGGGTCAACGCGACCATGGTGATCGAGAAGACCGTGGTGCCGACGGTGACCATCGAGCCGGCGATGGTGCCGAGCAGCACCCGCGCCCCCTCGGGGCCGCCGTTGAACAGCAGGCCGCCCCACGAGCCGTCGTGCGCGCGGTCGGCGGCGAGCGCCGCCCAGGCGAGCACCGCGGCCGCGAGCAGCAGCACGGCGGGCAGGAACCAGAAGCTGCCGCGCAGCTGGTCGACCAGCCGGACCAGGCGCTGCCGCATCCGTCCCCTCCTCGCCTCCGTGCCGCCGCGGGCGGCCGGTCCTGCAACCTACCGCGTCGCAGGCGAGCTCTCGGCGGACGGCCGGGGACACCGCGAGGGGCGGGGTCCCCCCGGGCCCCGCCCCTCGTCTTCCCCGGTGCGCACCGGTCGGGGTCGAGTCGACCGGTGACAGCTCATCAGGGCCTGGTCACTCCGTGGTGACCGGCACCTGCAGTCGTTGGCCCGCCTGCACCATGGCGGAGTCGAGGGCGTTGAGCCGCTCGATGCGGTCGACCATCTCCCGCACCTCGCCCGCGGGGGCGATGTCGGCGGCGATCTCCCACAGCGTGTCGCCGGGGCCGACCAGCACGGTGCGGGTCGGCTCGGGCGTGCCGGGCCGCTCGGTGGCCACCGAGCCGGCGCCGGCGAAGACGGCGAGGGCGAGGAGGGCGAGCAGCGCCGCCGCCACGACGACCACGCGACCCCGACGGGTCAGCCGCACCTCGCCCTGCGGGGCGCGCCGCGCGACGGGACGCGCGGGCCGCGCCGCCCGGGGCTGGCGGACGGGAAGCTGGGTGACGGTCATCGTGCTCATCGGGACCTCCTGGGGAAGTGGCCGGCTCGTCGGTGGTCGGCCTGTCGGTTCCTTGCTCGACAGATGTCTATCGGCGGCCACCGACAGTCGCGGGAGCCGCTGCTGTCGCTGCCGGTCGATCAGACGTTCGATCGAACATGTGTACGACGATAGAGCAGGTGTTCGAACGAAATCAAGCACTTGGCCGAACAAATGTTCGACGGCGTGTCGAGGGCTCACCCGGCCCATCGCAGGGCAGGCGCCACGGCCTCGGCGCGGGGCTCACTCGGAGCGCGCCGCCACCCGCCTGCCCCGCCCCACGAAGAGCGGCAGCAGCCGTGCCGCGGGCCCCGGCGCCACGGCGGTGGTGCGGACCAGGCCGCCCCGCCAGAGCGGCACGGAGCGGACCACCCGGCGGCTGCCCACCAGGGCGACGGCCGCGTCGGCCACCTCGTCGACGGTGCGCAGCCGCCCGCCGGAGTGCACCAGGGCGCGCGCGGTGCCGTCGGGGTTCATCGCCTGCACCATCGCGGTGTCCACGCCGTCGGGGCACAGCGCGTGGACCCGCACCCCCGGCGGCGTCTCGGCCGACACCGACATCGCCAGCGAGACCACGGCGGCCTTCGTGGCGGCGTAGACCGACAGGCCGGGCACCGGCCCGAGGCCGGCGAGCGACGCCACCAGCACCACGTCGCCGCCGCGGGAGCCGAACGCCTCGAACGCCGCCCGGGTGCCCCAGAGCACGCCCAGCACGTTGACCTCGACCAGCTCGCGGACCTGGGCGTCGGACAGGGCGGCCAGGTCGCCGTCGTGCCCGACGCCGGCGTTGTTGACCCACACCCGCAGGCGCCCGAGCCGGGCCGCCTCGGCGGCGACGTCGTGGTGGGCCTGCGGGTCGCGGACGTCGTGGGCGAGGCCGGCGCGGGCACCGATCTCCTCGGCGGTGCGCCGGGCGGCGGCGCCGTCGACGTCGGTCACCACGACGCGGTGCCCGGAGCGCACCAGCCGCTCGGCGATGCCGCGCCCGATGCCGCGAGCCCCGCCGGTGACGACCGCGACGCCGGGCGGCTCGTCGGCCACCCCGGACGCCCGGGCGCGTCCGCGCGCCCCAGCCCTGCCAGCACCCATGGCCAGCCTCCTCCTGCCCCCGGCCACCCCATGCGGCCGGGGTTCATGGGCGTCAGGATAGGCCCGACACGCCGTTCGAACACCTGTTTGAACTCCGCCGCGAGTCGGGCTAGCGTGGGAGCGCCCGCGAAGGGCCGGCACCCAGGTGTCGTCACGCGACCTCAGGAGGGGACATGGCCGGACGCGCCAAGAGCCAGGGCGACAACGTCACCGAGCTGCCCGACGGGGCGGCCGACGCCACCGGCCTCACCCCTCGCCAGCAGCGCGTGCTGGCCACCATCAAGGACTCCATCGAGAAGCGGGGCTACCCGCCGTCGATGCGCGAGATCGGCGAGGCGGTCGGGCTGACCTCCTCCTCGTCGGTCTCCCACCAGCTGCGCGTGCTCGAGGAGAAGGGCTTCCTCAAGCGCGACCCCAACCGGCCGCGGGCGCTGGAGGTCTTCCTGCCCGAGGTGCTGGCCGCGCGGCGCTCGATCGGCGCGGCCGAGGAGTCGTCGTACGACGAGACCGGCATCGGCGACACGGTGACCCCGACGGCGTTCGTGCCGATGGTCGGCCGCATCGCCGCCGGCGGCCCCATCCTGGCCGAGGAGCAGGTCGAGGACGTCTTCGCGCTGCCCAAGCAGCTGGTCGGCGAGGGCACGCTGTTCCTGCTCGAGGTGCGTGGCGACTCGATGATCGACGCCGCGATCTGCGACGGCGACTACGTCGTCGTCAAGCAGCAGCAGCACGCCGACAACGGCGACATCGTGGCGGCCATGATCGACGGCGAGGCGACCGTGAAGACCTTCCAGCGCCGCGACGGCCAGGTGTGGCTGCTCCCGCACAACACCAACTACGACCCGATCGACGGCACCCACGCCTCGATCCTGGGCCGGGTCACCGCGGTGCTGCGCCGGGTCTGAGGCCTCCACGACGGGTCTTCGCATTCTCCCGCGCGGCGGACGATCCCGGTCTAGTCTCGTCAGCATGACGACCACCGACGCCTCCACGGCGCGCGTGCGCCTGCTCACCTGGGCGTTCCTCGGGGTGTCGCTTCTCGGGTTCATCCTCATCGCCCGCTGAGGCCGCGCCCCACTCCCACCCTGAGCCGACACCAGGGTGAGCTCAGCGTCGACCGCGGCGCCGGGCCCGGCGCCGGGCTCAGTCCTTCGCGGCCAGCCGGCTGAGCGCCTGGCGTACGACGGCCGGGTCGCTGGTCGTCCACATCGGCGGGAGCGAGGCCCGCAGAAACCCGCCATAGCGCGCGGTGGCGAGGCGCGGGTCCAGCACCGCCACGACGCCCCGGTCCGACGCGGTCCGGATCAGCCGGCCCGACCCCTGGGCGAGCAGCAGCGCGGCATGCGTGGCCGCGACCTGCATGAAGCCGTTGCCGCCGGCCCGGTCGGCGGCGCGCTGGCGGGCGGACATCAGGGGGTCGTCGGGGCGCGGGAACGGGATCCGGTCGATCAGCACCAGCTGGCAGGTGTCGCCGGGCACGTCGAGCCCCTGCCAGAGCGACAGGGTGCCGAACAGGCAGGTGTGCGGGTCGTCGACGAACTGCCGGGCCAGCTCGGGCAGCTGTGCCTCGCCCTGGGCGAGGGTGGTGAGGTGCGGCAGCCGCTCGCGGACGACGGCGGCGGCGGCCTCCGCGGCCCGCCGCGACGAGAAGAGCCCGAGGGTGCGCCCCTGCGCGGCGTCGACGAGCTCCACGATCTCGTCGAGCTGGGCCTCGCCCAGGCCGTCGCGGCCGGGGGGCGGCAGGTGGCGGGCGACGTAGAGGATCGCCTGCCTGCCGTAGTCGAACGGCGACCCGACGTCGAGCCCGCGCCACGGCACGGCGCCCGCGGGCAGCTCGGAGGCGTCGGCGCCCTCGGCGCGGCGCTCGTCGGGCCTGAGCCCCACGGAGGTGGCGACCGAGGTGAAGTCGCCGCCCAGCATCAGCGTGGCCGAGGTGAACACCACGGTCTTGTCGGCGAGCAGCTTGTCGCGCATCGGGCCCCAGACCTGCAACGGCGCGACGTGGAGCCGCGGCGGCATCCGCTCGGTGCCCTCCGACAGCCACAGCACGTCGCCCTCGGCGTCGGCGGCCATCCGCTCCGCCGTCGCGAAGACCTCCTGCACCGACCCGCGCGCCTGGGTGCGCCCGGCGTCGCCGCCCGCGTCACCGCTCTCCTTCGGGTAGGCCGACACGCAGGTCCGCGCGGCGTCGCGGACGAGGACCAGCGCGTCGGAGAGCGCCTCGGGCAGCCGGTCGATCCGGCCCGGTGGCAGGTCGGCGATCGCGTCGGCCAGCGCGCCGGCGGCGTCGTCGAGGTCGTCGGCCTCGTCGCCCTCGACGAAGCGCTGCGACCGCCTGGCCGCCCGCTCGACCTCCGCCACCGCCAGCTCGTCGGTCGCCGCCTGGGTGACCCGGGCCGTGACCTCGTGCGCTTCGTCGACGACCACGCAGTCGTAGTCGGGGATCATCGGCACGCCCTCGATGGCGTCGATCGACAGCAGGGAGTGGTTGGTGATGACCAGGTGGGAGCGTTGCGCCCGCTCCTTGGCCAGCTCGGCGAAGCACTCGCCGCCGAAGGGGCACTTGGCGGCGCCCAGGCACTCGCGGTGGGAGACGCTCACCTGACGCCAGACCCGGTCGGTGTGCCGCGGCGCGTGGTCGCGCTCGCCGGTGCCGCCCTGCTCGGACTCCTCCTCCGCCCAGGCGCGGAGCTTGAGCACCTCGGCGCCCATCGTGCCCTCGGGCACCTGCACGAGCGCGCCCTGGTCGTCGGGCACGCCCTCGCGGATGCGGTGCAGGCAGGCGTAGTTGGAGCGGCCCTTCAGCACGGCGTACGACGTGTCGACGCCGGCGTCGGCGACCGCCTCGACCAGCCTCGGCAGGTCGCGCTCGACGAGCTGGTGCTGGAGTGCGAGGGTGGCCGTCGCCACCACGACCCGGCGGTCGTGGAGCAGCGCCGGCACGAGGTAGGCCAGCGACTTGCCGGTGCCGGTGCCGGCCTGGACGAGCAGGTGCTCACCGGTCTCGAAGGCCTCCGCGACCGCCTCGGCCATCGCCACCTGCCCCGCGCGCTCGCTGCCGCCGAGCGCCTCGACCGCCGTGGCCAGCAGCCGGGACACCTCGGACGCGGCCGCCGTCGCGGTCACGGGGGCGGCGTCGGCGTCGGGCACCCCGGCACCCTATCCGTGCCCACGGACCGCCACCCGCGCCCTCCACCGTCGCCGGCGGAGGTGCCGGTTCAGTCGTCGTCCCGCTCGTCGTCCCGCTCGTCGTCCCTGTCATCGTCCCTGTCATCGGCGCTGTCGTCGTCGCGGTCGTCCGACTCGTCGGGGTCGCCGGCCCCCGCAGGGGGCGCGGCCGGGGCGGCCGGTGGTGGGAGCACGACGGTCTCCACGCGCTCCACCACGCAGCGGTCACCGTCCAGGACGGCGGGCGGCTCGCAGGGGGCCCACGCGAACTGCGTGCCGGGGACGACATCGGGCACGACGACGCCACTGGTGGGGGGCGGCGGGATCGCCGGCACCACCGGCTGGCTCCCGCTGAGGGCCGAGAACGCGAGGGCGCTGCCCGCGAGCCCGAGCAGGGTCGATCCCCCGATGACGACCAGGGACCGACCTCGCATGTCCCCAGTATTGCGTGAGGGCGTCGTCGTCGGACGACTTCGGGCAACCTCATTGTCCGGACTGCCTGCGGGCGCGCGCCGCAGCCCTTTACCCTGAGTTCCATGTCTTCGCGTCCGGCCCCGGGCTACGGCCCGCGCACCCGCGACCGTTATCGGCTGGCCGTCGCCGCCGTGACCGGCGCGGCCACGGCCGGCGCCCTGACCGTCACCGGCGCCCTGGCCGGCCTCGCGGCGCAGGACTACAAGCAGGAGCAGGCGCAGCGCCAGGCGGAGGAGCAGGCCGCGAAGAAGGCATACCAACTCGCGAAGAAGCAGCGGAAGGCGCTGATCAAGGCCAACAAGAAGTACTACGCCCGGCTCGCCGAGCAGGCCAGCAACCCCCGCGTCGTGCTGCGCGAACGGCCCCACGTCACCCGGGTCACCACGGTCTACGTCGGCGGCACCGGCTCCGGCTCCGTCGGCTCCGGCGGCACCGTGTCCGGCGGCACCGTGTCCGGCGGGTCGTCGTCCTCCGGCGGGTCGAGCTCCGGCGGTGGGTCCACTGCGCCCGGCGGCAGCAGCTCGGGAGGCGGCGGCACGTCCGCGCCGGCCCCGCCGCCACCGCCCCCTCCCCCGCCGGCCCCGTCGTCCGGCTCGTAGTGCCATGAGCGCTACGACCTTCGAGGCGCTCGGCACCTACGTCTTCCTCGCCTCGCGGCGGCCAGCCGTCCTGCCCCCCACACAGCGGGTGGCCGCCGCCGTCCTCGCCGATGTCGACCGCACCTGCAGCCGCTTCCGGGAGGACAGCGACCTCACCCGGGCCAACCGGCACGCCGGCGCCTGGGTCGAGGTCGACCCCCTCCTGGTCGCCGCCGTGACCGCCGCCTGTGGCGCCGCCGAGCAGACCGACGGCGTGGTCCACCCCCTGCTCGGCCGCCCGCTGGTGCAGCTGGGCTACGACCGCGACTTCGACCAGCTCTACGAGGTGGCCGACCAGCCGGCCCAGGAGCCGACGCCTCCTCCGGTCGAGTCGTGGCGCGAGATCGGCCTGGACGGCGACGGGGCGATCCGGGTGCCCGCCGGCACCGCCCTCGATCTTGGGGCGACCGCCAAGGCGTGGGCGGCCGACCTGATCGCGGCGGCCATCGCCGGCGAGACCGGGACAGGAGCGATCGTCAGCCTCGGCGGCGACATCGCCATCGCCCCCGACGCCGAGGGCCAGGAGCACCCGCCCTGGCCGATCCAGATCTCCACCCACCCCGGCGCCCCGGCCGAGACGACGGTGGCCCTCGACCGGGGCGGGCTCGCCACGTCCAGCACCCAGGTGCGCCGCTGGACCCGGGACGGCGCGACGATGCACCACGTGCTCGACCCGCGCACCGGGCGGCCCGCCGACGCGGTGTGGCGGGCCGTCACGGCCACCGGTCCGAGCGCCCTGGCGGCCAACACCGCGTCGACCGCCGCGATCGTGCTGGGGGACGCCGCCCCGGCGTGGCTCACCGCTCAAGACGTGACCGCGCGACTGGTCGACGCCGACGGGCGCGTCGCCACCACGGGCGCCTGGCCCGATGAGCCAGGATCGGCGCAGCGGCTCGGCCGGCCCGGGCAGGAGGTGGCGACGCGATGACCGAGGGTCCTCTGCTGTGGTACCTCAACCGCTCCACCGGCTTCGTGATCCTGGCGCTGTTCACGATCACCACCGCCCTGGGCGTGCTGTCGCTGGGCAGCAGGGCCGGCAAGCGGATGCCGAGCTTCGTCACCCAGTCGCTGCACCGCAACATCGCGCTGCTGTCGATGGCGCTGCTGATCGCCCACGCGGTGACCGCGGTGGTCGACACCTTCGTCGACATCCGCTGGTGGCAGGCGATCATCCCGTGGTGGGGCTCGACGTACATGCCGCTGTGGCTCGGCCTCGGCACGCTCGGGCTCGACCTCTTCGTCATCGTGGCGGTCACCAGCCTGCTGCGGGCGCGGATGAACCACACGCTGTGGCGCTCGATCCACTACCTGGCCTACGTCGGCTGGGCCGTCTCCGTCGTCCACGGCATCGGGATCGGCACCGACATCAAGGCCGCGACGCCGTGGGCCTACGCCATCGTCGGCACCAGCGTGGCCGTGGTGCTCGCCGCGGCCGTCGTCCGGCTCGGCCGGGCGGCGACCAGCCGCGTGGCGGAGGTGCGCCCGTGAACGCCCCCACCCCGGTCCCCATCCCGACCGACCTCGCGATCCACCCCGGCCCCGCGCTGCTGTCCGGCATCGAGTCCGGCACGTCGCTGGCCGCCCACCGGGCGCAGTACGGCGCTCTGCCGGAGGTGTCGCTGGCCGCGCTGCTGGCGTCGGTCGACGCCCTGCGGATGCGCGGGCGCGGTGGTGCGGCCTTCCCCTTCGCCATCAAGCTGCGCACCGTGTCGGAGGGCCGGCGACCCGTCGTGGTGGTCAACATGAGCGAGGGCGAGCCCGCCAGCGCCAAGGACTCCGCGCTCGCCATGACCCGCCCGCACCTCGTCCTCGACGGGGCGGTCGCCACGGCCCGGGCGCTGCGGGCGTCGGCGGTGCACGTCGTGCTGCCCGGTGACCGCGCCGGGGTCGTCGCCGCGATGGAGGAGGCGATCGCCGAGCGCTCCGACGGGGTCCGCATCCACGTCCACCACGCCGACCCGGTCTTCGTGGCCGGGCAGGCCCGGGCCGTGCTCGAGCTGATGGCCGGGCGGCCCAACCTCCCTGTCACCGCCTGGGTGCCGGAGGCGGTCTCGGGCCACAAGGGCCGGCCGACGCTGCTGTCCAACGGCGAGACCTGGGCCCAGGTGGGCCGGCTGGTGCTCGTCGGCGAGGGCGGATACCGCCGGTTCGGCACCGACACCGAGCCCGGGACGACGCTGATGACGTTCACCGGCGACGGTGTGCCGGAGGTGCGCGAGGTGGAGTTCGGCACCCGCATCCGCGAGGTGCTACCCGAGGGCTTCGCCGGGCGGCCGGCGCTGGTCGGCGGCTTCCACGGAGCCTGGGCGCCGTGGCACACGCTGGCCAACGCCCGGGTCTCCGTCGACGGCATGAAGTCGCTGTCGATCCCGCTCGGAGCCGGCGTCGTGGTCTCGCCCCGGGAGTGCCCCGTCACCTTCACGTCGAGGGTCGTCGACTACCTCGCCGGCCAGAGCGCCCGCCGCTGCGGCCCCTGCTTCAACGGCCTCCCCGCGCTCGCCGAGTCGATGCGCTCGGTCGCGTCCGGGCGGGGCGGCACCGGCCGGGTCGAGGAGCTTGCCGGAGTCGTCGTACGCCGGGGGGCGTGTGCGCACCCCGACGGAACCGTGCGGCTGGTCCGCTCCCTGCTCGCGACGTTCCCCGGCGAGGTCGACGCCCACGCCTCGGGAGCCGGGTGCGGGCCCGCGCTCGAGGAGGCCTCGTGAAGACCCAGCTGCGCGTCGACTGGCCCAGCTGCAAGGGCCGCGGCCTGTGCCACCACGTGCTGCCCGAGCTGATCGACCTCGACGAGTGGGGCTACCCGATCGTGAAGGGCCCGGTCACCAAGGAGCTGCGCGAGGACGCCAAGGAGGCCGTCCGCGTCTGCCCCCAGCTCGCCCTCCGCCTCACCTGAGGTCGACCCGGCAGAACTTCGGGTTGACCCGGCAGAACTTCGGGTTGACCCGGCAGAACTTCGACGAACTTGTGCCGGGTCAACCCGAACGAGTGCCGGGTCGACGTCAGAGGGTGTCGAGGAAGGCGTCGACGAGCGCGGCGGCGCGGGCCCGGGCCGCCGGCTCCTCGACCCGGGTCCGGGCGAGCAGCTCCTCGGGGTCGCGGCCGGCCGCGGTGGCGTCGTGCGCGCCGCCGTTCTCGAGCCAGCCGTGGAGCATGGCCGTGGTCAGCTCGGGGTGGAACTGCACGGCGAGGTTGCGGCGCACCACGAACGCCTGGCTGGCCGCGGCGTTGCGGGCAATCTCGGTCGCGGCG
>JAUILS010000077.1 GCA_030432975.1 Actinomycetes bacterium | reverse complement strand
ACGATCAAGGTCGGCCGCGCACGCACACGCGGGATGAGCGTGCAGGTCCGGGCGCCCTGGGAGGGCGCCACCAAGGCGACCACCGAGGTCGTCGTCGGCTACGCCGGCAAGGGCACCGGCTCGACCATCTCGGCCACGACGGCGGCCAAGCGCAAGAAGGGGTCGTCCTGCTTCGCCGGCACGGCCCGGCCGTCGGTGAGCTGGACCGTCGGGGTGCGCAAGATGACGGTGGCCGGCAAGCGCGGCAAGACCGCCGGCTCGCGCGCCTGGGTCACCCGCACGCGCGAGGACATCCCGCCGGTGCGCTCCACCTCGCGAGGACGCCTCAGCACCCCGTCGTACACCCGCTGCGGCTGACGGCGGGCCGAGTCCCCTATCCTCGGGCCATGCTCCTGCTCGGCATCATCCTCTTCGGCATGGTCATCGGCGCCGGCGCCCAGCTGCTGCTCGGCGGCTCGACGCGATCGATCGACTGGCCGATGGCCTTCGGCTCCGGGCTCGCCGGGTCGTTCGTCGGCGGGCTGCTGGTCAGCCTGCTCTCCGGTGACGGGCTGGCGTTCCGGCCCAGCGGCATCATCGGGTCGCTGGTCGGCGCGGTCCTCGTGACGCTCGGCTGGCAGTGGTGGCGCCGGCGCTCCAGCGCCGCCTGACCGGCGACACCCGGCAGGGGTGGGCCCCGTGGGACTCGAACCCACAACCAACGGATTAAAAGTCCGCAGCTCTGCCCATTGAGCTAGAGGCCCCCGGCCCGGAGGCCCTCGGTCCGACGTGCCGTGCGGACCGGTCCCCGGCGCCGAGGCGAGTATCCCAGAGCGGCGCGGGCGCAGCCGCTACGGTCCAGGCATGACCCACGCGACGCGCCTCGACGGCTACGCCCTGGTCGTGGTCGACGTCCAGCAGGGCTTCGACGAGGACTGGTGGGGGCCGGCCAACAACCCCGACTGCGACGCCAACATCTCGGCGCTGGTCGCGCACTGGACCGAGCGGGGGCGTCCGATCGTGCTCGTCCGGCACGACTCGCAGCATCCGGACTCCCCGCTGCACCCGGCTGCCCCGGGCCACGCCCTCAAGGCCTATCTGGACGACGTCGAGCCTGCGCTCCTGGTGACCAAGACGGTCAACTCCAGCTTCCACGGCACCCCCGACCTCCACGCCTGGCTGGTCCGGGAGGGGGTCCCCGGCATCGTCATCTGCGGCATCACCACCAACCACTGCTGTGAGACGACCGCTCGCGTCGGCGGGAACCTCGGCCACGACGTCCTGTTTGTCCTGGACGCGACCCACACCTTCGACCGGGCCGCCCCCGACGGGAGCGTGGTCAGCGCGGACGAGCTGGCGCGGGTCACGGCGACGAACCTGCACGGCGAGTTCGCGACCGTGGTCCGCGCCGCCGACCTGCTGGGGTGAGGCGCGGCGGTCGAACGCCGGGTGACCACATGACGAACATCCCCGGGGGAGGGTTGGCGTCGGGCCGGATGTTGGTAGTCTCATCGGCAGCAGCAGGTGCAAGTTCCAGCAGGTGTGACGCCCGCGGAGTTTGTGATCCAACGGCGGTTCTTCTTGCGACGGGACGACCACTCACGCAAGTCGGAGCGACGTGTCACCGCATCTGGTGCGGGCCGTCGAGGTGGCGGCTCTCGCCCCGACAAAGGAGTAACGAGCAACATGGCTCAGGGCACCGTGAAGTGGTTCAGCGCCGAGAAGGGTTTCGGCTTCATCTCCCAGGAGAACGGCGACGCGGACGTCTTCGTCCACTGGTCGGCCATCCAGAGCCAGGGCTACAAGACCCTGGAGGAGAACCAGAAGGTCGAGTTCGACGTCACCGCGGGCCCCAAGGGCCCCCAGGCGGAGAACGTCCGACCGCTGTGACGACGGCGGTCTCGCCAGGTCGGTGACCGACCTGTCAAGACCCAGCACGGAGCCCTACCACATTGGTGGGGCTCTGTTGCTTGATGTGGGATGTGTTGCGGAAGTGACGCCGGAAATGGCCCAGTCGGGCCAGCCTGACTAGTCCAGAGATCCCCCGAGTGGACCAGTTGGTTCCGAGGCTGTTTGATACATAATGGAGTCCATGGGGGGCGCTGCTGGAGAAGGGGTGTCCAGAGATGACCGACGAGGAGGTGGATGACTTGTACGACCAGTTCGACATCACGCTGGAAGACAGCGACCTCCTGGGAGAGGTGGAGCTCACCACCAATCTCATCATCGCGGCCACCGAGTCCGACGAGCAGCTCTCGCTCGAGGAGATCGACCGCATCCTGGGCGTCGTACCGCACCCGCGCCGCGGCGACTGACGCCCCACCCGAGCGCTGGTTCCACGCGCGGATATCCTGGGTCCATGGCTGAGGTGAGCACCTGGACCGTCACGGGCATGACCTGTGGACACTGCGTCGCTTCGGTCACCGAGGAGCTCTCCGAGATCCCCGGCGTCGAGTCCGTCGACGTCGTCCTCGACTCCGGCGCGGTGACGGTGACCAGCGCCACCCCGCTCCAGCGCGCCGCGGTGGAAGAGGCCGTCGCCGAGGCTGGTTACACACTGGTATGACCGGGGTCGAGCGAGCGCTGTACTTCCTCGCCGCCCTGCTCGCGGCCTTCGTGGTCGCCTTCCTCGTCGGCCGCGCCGTCGGCCCCGTGAGTGGGCCTGGTCAGGCGCCCGACGAGCACGGCCACCAGGGCGCCGCCCGGATCGAGGTGGCGGGATGAGCGAGATCGAGCTCGACATCACCGGCATGACCTGCGCCTCCTGCGCCAACCGCATCGAGCGCAAGCTCAACAAGCTCGACGGCGTCGTGGCCTCGGTCAACTACGCCACGGAGAAGGCCGCGGTGACCTTCCCCGAGGGCGTCTCCGCCGGCGACCTGCTCGCCACCGTCGAGCAGGCTGGGTACGCCGCGACCGTGCGGCCCGAGCACCCCGATGCCGCCGCGGAGAGCGCCGCCGAGCGGGAGCTCGCCGCGCTGCGGCTGCGCCTGGTGGTGGCCGCCGTCCTCACCGTGCCCGTGATTGCGGTCGCGATGGTCCCCGCGTGGCAGTTCACCGGCTGGCAGTGGGCCTCGCTGGTGCTCGCTACCCCCGTCGTGCTCTGGGCGGCCTGGCCGTTCCACCGGGCCGCCTGGACCAACCTGCGGCACGCCGCCACGACCATGGACACCCTGGTCTCCATGGGCGTGAGCGCGGCCTACCTGTGGTCGGTCGCCGCGCTCACGGTGGGCACGGCGGGCGAGCTCGGCATGGTCCATCCGTTCGAGCTGACCGTCCAGCGCAGCGACGGGCTCGGCAACGTCTACTTCGAGGCGGCGACCGGGGTCACGACCTTCCTGCTGGCGGGGCGCTACTTCGAGAAGCGGTCGAAACGGCGGGCCGGGGCCGCGCTGCGCGCGCTGCTCGAGCTCGGCGCCAAGCAGGTCGCCGTGCTCCGCGACGGGGCCGAGGTCTCCGTCCCCGCGGAGTCGCTGGCGGTCGGCGACCGCTTCGTGGTGCGCCCGGGCGAGAAGGTCGCCACCGACGGCGTCGTGGAGAGAGGCACGTCCGCGGTCGACGCGTCCATGCTCACCGGTGAGCCGGTCCCGGTCGAGGTGGGGCCCGGGTCGGCGGTCGTCGGCGCCACCGTCAACGCCGGCGGCCGGCTGGTCGTCCGCGCCACGAAGGTCGGGGCCGACACCCAGCTGGCGCAGATGGCCCGCCTGGTGGAGGAGGCCCAGCAGGGCAAGGCCGACGTGCAGCGGCTGGCCGACCGCGTCTCCGGCGTGTTCGTCCCGCTCGTGATCGGTCTCGCCGCCGCCACCCTCGGCTTCTGGCTCGGCGCCGGCGCCGGCGCCACGATGGCGTTCTCCGCCGCGGTGGCCGTGCTGATCGTGGCCTGCCCGTGCGCGCTCGGGCTGGCCACACCCACGGCGCTGATGGTCGGCACCGGACGCGGCGCGCAGCTCGGCATCCTCATCCGCGGGCCG
Source organism: Actinomycetes bacterium (assembly GCA_030432975.1). Taxonomy (GTDB): domain Bacteria; phylum Actinomycetota; class Actinomycetes; order Propionibacteriales; family Nocardioidaceae; genus Nocardioides. The sequence continues at coordinate 9,678 of JAUILS010000077.1, read as the reverse complement.
GAGGTGCTCGAGTCCACCCGTCGCGTCGACACGGTCGTGCTCGACAAGACCGGCACGGTGACGACCGGCCGGATGGCGCTCGTCGACGTCGTCGCCGCCGACGGCGAGGCCGAGGCCGACGTACGCCGGCTCGCGGCGGCGCTGGAGTCGGCCTCCGAGCACCCCATCGCCCGTGCGGTCGCCGCCGGCTGGGACGGCGAGCTCCCCGAGGTCGAGGGCTTCGCCAACGTCGAGGGCCTCGGGGTGCAGGGGGTCGTCGCCGGGCATGCCGTCGTCGTCGGCCGACCCAGGCTGTTGGCGGAGTGGTCGCAGCACCTCCCGGCCGAGCTTGAGCGAGCGGCCGAGCAGGCCGAGGCCGCCGGCCGCACCGCGGTCGCCGTCGGCTGGGACGGCAGCGCCCGCGGCCTGCTGGTGGTGGCCGACACGGTCAAGGACTCCTCGCCCGAGGCCGTACGCCGACTCCGAGGCCTGGGCCTGGACCCGGTCCTGCTCACCGGCGACAACGACCGGGCCGCCCGGGCGGTGGCCGCCGAGGTCGGCATCGACGAGGTCGTCGCCGACGTGCTCCCCGCCGACAAGGTCGACGTGGTCAAGCGGCTGCAGTCGGAGGGGAAGGTCGTCGCCATGGTGGGCGACGGCGTCAACGACGCCGCGGCGCTGGCCCAGGCCGACCTCGGGCTGGCGCTCGGCACCGGCACCGACGTCGCGATCCAGGCCAGCGACCTGACGCTGGTGCGCGGCGACCTGCGCGTGGCGGCCGACGCGGTCCGGCTCTCCCGGCGGACGCTCCGGACGATCCAGGGCAACCTCTTCTGGGCCTTCGCCTACAACGTGGCCGCGCTCCCACTCGCGGCGGCCGGGCTGCTCAACCCGATGATCGCGGGCGCGGCGATGGCGTTCTCCAGCGTCTTCGTGGTCTCCAACAGCCTGCGCCTGCGTCGCTTCCGCTGACGCCCGTCCGGGGCCGTGTCGCCAGCCGGACGGCCGCCTTGCCCCACCCCGCCCGCCGGGTGCAAGACTGCTGTCATGCCGCAGCGACCCGACGTGCAGGCAGCGGGCGCCGTGGTGACCCGCAAGGGCGGCGACGTGCTGCTGGTGCACCGACCGCGCTACAACGACTGGTCCTTCCCCAAGGGCAAGCTCAACCGCGGCGAGCACGTGGCGGTCGCGGCCGTTCGCGAGGTGGGTGAGGAGACCGGGCTGCGCATCCGGCTCGGCCCCCGGCTCCCCTCGCAGCACTACCCGGTCGGACGCACCCGGATGAAGGTCGTGCACTACTGGACGGCGCGGGTCGTCGGTGACGACGATGTCAGCGGCTATCTCGTCAACAACGAGATCGACGACGTGCGCTGGGTCTCGCGCAAGAAGGCGCGGAAGATGCTCCACTACGACTTCGACCGCGAGACCCTCGCCCATGCCGACGAGCTGCCCCGCAACACGCGAGCCCTGGTCGTGCTGCGACACACCAAGGCGCGGGCCCGGAAGTCGTGGAAGAAGGACGACCGGCAGCGCCCGCTGCTCGCCCTCGGCGTCACCCAGGCGCAGCGGCTGGTGCCGCTCCTGTCGGCCTACGACGTCAGCCTGGTGGCCAGCTCGAGCTCCACGCGGTGCGTGCAGACCGTGACGCCGTACGCCGAGCGCAGCGGCTGGCCGGTGGTCATGCACGACGGTCTCAGCGAGGAGGATGCCACCGCCGCCTCGGTGTGGGAGGTCGTCGACGACCTGCTGCACCACCGGGAGTGCGCCGTGCTGTGCACCCACCGCCCGGTGCTCCCCACCGTCTACGACTCGCTCCGGCTCGGCGAGAAGGGCATCGAGGACCCCAAGCTGGAGCCCGGGCGGATGCTGGTCATCCACCACCGCCGCGGCGCCGTCGTCGCCGTGGAGCTGCACTGACCCGGGCGGCGGAAGGGCGCCGCGGCTGTGTCGCCGGTCACGCCTGACCTGGATGATCTCTGCGCGCTGTTCACCCCCCGTTCACCAACGGGGGCCGATCCGGACACCTGGTCCTTCTACCTTCAACTGGTCAGCATCATGACAACGATCAGGAGAACAGAAGTGAAGAGCACTTCCATTCGCCGGGCTCTGGTGCCCGGTCTCGCCGTTGCCGCGCTCGTCCTCACCGGATGTGGAGCGGGCAACGAGGGCGGCACCGACAGCGGCTCCGGCGACAGCGCCCTCTCCGGCACCCTCGCCGGTGGCGGCGCCTCCTCGCAGGAGGCCGCCCAGGGCGCCTGGATCGCGGGCTTCCAGACCGCCAACCCCGACGTCACCGTCACCTACGACCCGATCGGGTCCGGTGGTGGCCGTGAGAGCTTCATCTCCGGCGACTTCCCCTTCGCGGGCAGCGACGCCTACCTCACCGACGACGAGGGCGAGCTGTCCAACGCCAAGGACCGCTGCGGCGGCGACGTCATCGAGATCCCCAACTACGTCAGCCCGATCGCCGTGATCTTCAACGTCGACGGCGTCGACAGCCTCAATCTCTCGCCCGCGACGCTGGCCGGCATCTTCGCCGGCAAGATCACCACGTGGGACGACGCGGCCATCGCCGAGGACAACCCCGACGCCTCGCTCCCGTCCGCGCGCATCAACGCCGTGCACCGCTCCGACGAGTCGGGCACCACCGAGAACTTCACCGACTACCTCGACGCGGTCGCGGCCGACGTCTGGGACGCCGGTGTCATCGAGCTCTGGCCGACGGAGTACGGCGGCGAGGGCGCCAAGGGCACCTCCGGCGTGGTGGCCGCGGTGACCAACGGCACGAACTCCATCGGCTACGCCGACGCGAGCCAGGCCGGCTCCCTCGGGGTGGCGGCGATCGGCGTCGGTGAGGACTTCGTCGAGCCCACCGCCGAGGCGGCCGGCAAGATCCTGTCGGTGTCGCCGGCGGCGGAGGTCGCCACGGACTCGCAGATCGTCTTCGACCTCGACCACACCACGACCGAGGCGGGCACCTACCCGATCGTGCTCACGTCGTACCTCATGATGTGCCCGACCTACGACGACCAGGAGACCGCCGACCTGGTCAAGGGCTACGCGTCCTACATCCTGAGCGACGACGGCCAGCAGCAGGGTGCCGACGAGGCCGGCTCCGCCCCGCTGCCCAGCGACCTGCAGGAGCAGGCGCAGGGCCTCGTGGACGCCATCTCCGCCGGCTGATCCCGACCGGGACGCGCGCGGCATCGACCGTCCGACTCGGGGCCCGCGCCGCCTGCGGCACGGGCCCCGAGCGCGTCCCGGCATACTGAAGCACCAGCCCGCGAGCACGAGAGGAGCGACCGGATGAGCACGACCGATGCGCCGGCCGCCCGACCGACCGTCGACGACGGCTTCGGCCAGGTCACGGGACGTGGCGACTCCGTGTTCCGCGGGCTCGCCACCGCCTCGGGCTACATCATCATGCTGGCCCTGGCGGGCGTGGCGATCTTCCTCGTCCTGGAGGGCTGGCCGGCGATCCAGGCCACCGGGGAGCAGGCCTACGGCAAGGACAACATCGTCCTGTTCGTCTGGCCGCTGGTCTTCGGCACCCTCCTCGCGGCGGTGCTCTCCCTGCTCATGGCCGTGCCGCTGGCCATCGGCGGAGCGCTGGTGATCTCGCACTACGCGCCGCGGCCGCTGGCCAAGACCCTGGGCTACCTCGTCGACCTGCTCGCTGCGGTCCCGAGCGTGGTCTACGGCCTGTGGGGCATCGGGTTCCTGGCGCCCGCGATCCTGCCGTCGTACCAATGGCTCCAGGACAAGCTGGGCTGGCTGCCGTTCTTCGAGGGCCCCGCCCTCAGCGGGCGCACCATCCTCACGGCCTCCATCGTGCTGGCGATCATGGTGCTGCCGATCGTCACCGCGATCTGCCGCGAGGTGTTCGCGCAGACGCCGACGATGCACCAGGAGGCGGCGCTGGCGCTGGGCGCCACCCGGTGGGAGATGATCCGGATGACGGTCTTCCCCTACTCGCGGTCGGGCGTCGTGTCGGCGGTCATGCTGGGCCTCGGCCGCGCCCTCGGCGAGACGATGGCCGTGGCGATGGTCCTGTCGGCCACCGGCATCGTCACGTTCAACCTGATCTCGACCCAGAACCCCTCCACGATCGCCGCCAATATCGCGCTGAACTTCGGCAACGCCTCCGGCCTGAAGATCAACGTGCTGATCTTCAGCGGCCTGGTGCTCTTCGTGGCCACGTTCGCCGTCAACTTCCTGGGCCGCTGGATCGCGCGGCGCGGACAGGTCAAGGGGTGAGGACATGACGACTCCGACGATCAACCGCCCCTCCGGCGGCGACCGCGCCTCGCTCCCGCTGACCACCCCGCAGCTCCCGCCGATCGCTCCTGCGCTCTCGGCCGGGCTGGCCGTGGGGGTGGCCGTCCTGGCCGGCCTCCTGCTGTCGTGGTCCGTCGTGGGGATGGCCGTGCTGGCCTGGCTGCTGGCCATGGTCTTCCTGCCGACCTGGTCGCTGCTCCTCGAAGGGCGCCGCAAGGCCGTCGACCGGCTGGTGACCGCCCTGGTCTGGTCGACCTTCGCGCTGGCGATGCTGCCCCTGCTCAGCCTGATCTGGCAGGTGGTGGCCAAGGGCGCCCCGGCGCTCTCGGTGGAGTTCTTCACCTACTCGATGCGCAACGTCATCGGCGAGGGCGGTGGCATCTACCACGCCATCGTCGGCACCTTCCTGATCACCGGTCTCGCCACGCTGATCTCCGTGCCGATCGGCGTGCTGGCCGCGATCTACCTCGTGGAGTACTCCTCCGAGGGCAAGGTCGCGAAGGCCGTGACGTTCCTGGTCGACGTGATGACCGGCATCCCCTCGATCGTCGCCGGCCTGTTCGCCTTCGCCCTGTTCGTGCTGATCTTCGGACCCGGCATCCGGATGGGCTTCGGCGGCTCCATCGCGCTCTCGGTGCTGATGATCCCGATCGTGGTGCGGGCCACCGAGGAGATGCTCAAGCTGGTGCCCGACGAGCTCCGCGAGGCGTCGTACGCCCTCGGGGTGCCGAAGTGGCGCACGATCGTCAAGGTGGTGCTGCCGACCGCGCTGTCGGGCATCGTCACCGGCATCACGCTCGCGATCGCCCGCGTCGCCGGTGAGACCGCGCCGCTGCTGATCATCGCCGGCAGCGCGACGTCGCTGAACTGGAACCCCTTCTCGGAGCGGATGGCGACCCTGCCGGTCTTCATCTTCTCCTCGATCACCGAGCAGGGCCGTTACCCTGAGGCGCAGACCGAGCGGGCCTGGGGTGCCGCGCTGGTCTTGATCATCATCGTGATGGCCCTCAACCTGATTGCACGGCTCATCGGCCGCGTGTTCGCGCCGAAGACCGGACGCTGACCGGAGCAGGAACGAGAGAAGTAGCAACCATGGCGAAGAGCATCGACATCTCCGACCTCGACATCTACTACGGGGACTTCCTGGCCGTCCAGGGCGTCAACATGACCGTCAAGGCGCGCTCGGTCACCGCCTTCATCGGCCCCTCCGGCTGCGGCAAGTCGACGGTGCTGCGCTCCCTCAACCGGATGCACGAGGTGATCCCGGGTGCGCGCGTCGAGGGCAAGGTCGTCGTCGGCGGCCAGTCGCTCTACGACGAGGGCGTCGACCCGGTCGCCGTACGCCGCCAGATCGGCATGGTCTTCCAGCGGCCCAACCCGTTCCCGACGATGTCGATCTATGAGAACGTCCTCGCCGGCAACCGGCTCAACGCCAAGCGGATGAAGAAGGACGAGGCCGACAGCATCGTCGAGCGGTCGTTGAAGGGCGCCAACCTCTGGGAGGAGGTCAAGGACCGCCTGGGCAAGCCCGGCATGGGCCTCTCCGGCGGCCAGCAGCAGCGACTCTGCATCGCCCGCGCGATCGCGGTCGAGCCGCAGATCCTGCTGATGGACGAGCCGTGCTCCGCGCTCGACCCGATCTCGACCTCGGCCATCGAGGACCTCATCCACGAGCTCAAGGACGACTACACGATCGTCATCGTCACCCACAACATGCAGCAGGCCGCCCGGGTGTCGGAGGAGACGGCGTTCTTCAACCTCAAGGCGACGGGGGAGCCCGGCCACCTCGTCGAGTTCAACTCGACCAGCCAGATGTTCACCAACCCCGACGAGGAAGCCACCGAGGCCTACATCTCCGGTCGCTTCGGCTGAGCCGTTCGGGCCGCCGAAGCTCCGCTCCCGGGTCCGGCGCGCTCACCGCCCGAGCAGCGGGTGGAGCAAGGCGTATGACGCTGCGGCGGCGCCGGCGGCCATCGGGAAGGTCAGCACCCACGCGACCAGGATCGACCGGGCCACCCCCCAGCGCACGGCCGAGAGCCGCTTCGTCGCCCCCACACCCATCACCGCCGAGGTGATGGTGTGTGTCGTCGAGATCGGCGCCTCGAAGGCGTACGCCGTCGTGTAGAGCACGCTCGCGGCCACCGACTCGGCCGCGAAGCCGCGCGCCGGGTCGAGGTGGATGATCCGCCGGCCGAGCGTCCGCATGATCCGCCAGCCACCCGACAGTGTGCCGAGGGAGATGGCCGTCGCCGCGGCGACGACCACCCAGGTGGGCAGCGGGTCGTCGCTGCTGACGTAGTTGCCGGTCAGCAACGCCAGGAAGATCACGCCCATCGTCTTCTGCGCGTCCTGGAGCCCGTGGCCCAGGGCCATCGCCGCGGCCGACACCGTCTGCGCCATCCGGAAGCCCCGCTGGGCCCGGGACGGGTGGGCGCGCCGGAAGAGCCACATGATGACCACCATCGCCGCGAAGCCGAGCCCGAAGGCGACCAACGGCGAGAGCAGCATCGGGATCAGGACCTTGTCGACGACCGTGTCCCAGTTGACCACCGCGCCGGCGGCGAGGGCCGCGCCGGCGAGACCGCCGATCAGGGCGTGCGAGGACGACGAGGGCAGCCCGAACCACCAGGTCACGAGGTTCCAGGCGATGGCGCCGACCAGGCCCGCCATCACCACGACCAGCCCGGCGCTGCCGGTCGGCGGTGTGATGGTGTCGCTGACCGTCTTGGCGACCTTCTGCCCGAGGAACCCGCCCACGAAGTTCATCACCGCCGCCATCACCAGGGCGACCCGCGGCGTCAGGGCCCGCGTCGAGATCGAGGTGGCGATCGCGTTGGCGGCGTCGTGGAACCCGTTGGTGTAGTCGAAGACCAGGGCCACGACGACCACCGCGACGATGATCGCGAGCTCCATCGGGTCAGGACTCCTTGACCGCGATCTGCTCCACGGTGGTGGCGACGGCCTCGAAGGCGTCGATGGCGCGCTCCAGGCACTCCACGACGTCCTTCACCTTGAGCACCTGGAGGGCCTTGTAGCCGCCGCCGAAGAGCTCGGCGATGATCCTCCGGTGGGCGCGGTCGCCCGACCGCTCCAGCCGGTTGATCTCCGACACGTAGTCGCCCAGCTGTTGCGGGGTGCGCAGCCGGGGCATCGCCTCGGCCGTCAGCTCGGCGCAGATCTGCAGCACCTGTGCCTGCTCGCTCACCTCGGCCGGCATCGCGGGGATGTCATAGAGGAGCAGCATGTCGACGGCCTCGTCGAGGAGGTCCATCACGTCGTCGATCTGGGTCGCGAGGGTGTGGATGTCCTCGCGGTCGAACGGCGTGACGAACGTGCTGTTGACCCGGGTGATGATCGCCCGCACCATGTCGTCGACCGTGTGCTCGGCCTCGCGCATCCGCTCGGCCACCGCCTCGCTGTCGCTGGTCGCGTCGAACATCTCGGCCAGCAGACCGGCACCCACCACCAGCTGCTGAGCCGCCTCGGAGAAGAGGTCGTAGAACGCGCCGTCGACGGGGCGGAAACGGAACAAGAAGGACACTCCTGGACGAGCGGTCGAACAAACCGTGGACATGCTAGGGCTTTCCGGTGAACGCCGGGCAACCGCCCGGCCGACGGGCCTCAGCCCCGGCGTGCCCGCTGCCGCTCGATCAGTGCCTCCTGGAGGTGGCGGGTGCCCTCGGTGCGGAACCACCGGCCGTCGGTGGCGAGCTCCCAGGCGGTGGTGTCCTCGTCGAACGCGAGGTCCAGCAGGTCGCTGGCCTCCGCCACCTCGTCGTCGCCGGGCAGCCGGACCAGCACCTCGACCCGGCGGTCGAGGTTGCGGTGCATCATGTCGGCGGAGCCGATGAAGGCCTGGGGTCGGCCGCCGTTCTCGAACTGGAAGATCCGGCTGTGCTCCAGGAACCGGCCGAGCACCGAGCGCACCCGGATCGTCTCGGACAGGCCGGGCACGCCGGGGCGCAGCGCGCAGATGCCGCGGATCAGCAGCTCGACCGGCACCCCCTCCTGCGAGGCGAGATAGAGGGCGTCGATGACGGCCTCGTCGACGATGGAGTTGGCCTTGATCCGGATCCGTGCGGGCAGCCCCTCGCGGTGGTGGGCGATCTCGCCGTGGATCTGGTCGAGCAGTCCCGCGCGCACGGAGTCGGGCGCGACGAAGAGCTGGTCGTAGTCGGCGTTGCGCGAGAAGCCGCTGATGTTGTTGAAGAGGTTGGCGACGTCCTCGCCGATCGCGGTGTCGCAGGTGAGCAGCCCCAGGTCTTCATAGAGGCGGGCCGTCTTGGGGTTGTAGTTGCCGGTGCCGATGTGGGTGTAGCGGCGGATCCCGTCGGGCTCGTCGCGCACCACCATCGCCAGCTTGCAGTGGGTCTTGAGCCCGACCAGGCCGTAGACCACGTGGCAGCCCGACTGCTCGAGCTTGCGGGCCCACCGGATGTTGGCCTCCTCGTCGAAGCGGGCCTTGATCTCGACGATCACCAGCACCTGCTTGCCCGCCTCGGCCGCGTCGACGAGCGCGTCGATGATCGGGCTGTCTCCGGAGGTGCGATAGAGGGTCTGCTTGATCGCCAGCACGTGGGGGTCGGCGGCCGCCTGCTCGATGAAGCGCTGCACGGAGGTGGCGAACGAGTCGTAGGGGTGGTGCAGCAGCACGTCGCGACGGCGTACGGCGTCGAAGACGTCGACCGGCGAGGCCGACTCCTTCTCGGCGAGGAGCCGGTGCGTCGTCGGGACGAAAGCGGGGTACTTCAGGTCGTCGCGGGCGAGGTCGGCGATGACGTGCAGCCCGGTCAGGTCGAGCGGGCCGGGGAGCCGGAAGACCTCCTCGTCGCTCACGCCGAGCTCGGAGACCAGGAGGTCGAGCACCTTGGCGTCGATGGACTCCTCCACCTCGAGCCGCACCGGGGGGCCGAAGCGGCGGCGGAGCAGCTCCTTCTCCAGGGCCTTGAGGAGGTTCTCGGCGTCGTCCTCCTCGACCTCGAGGTCCTCGTTGCGGGTGACCCGGAAGGTGTGCACCTGCAGCACGTCCATGCCCGGGAAGAGCCGCTTGAGGTGGGCGCCGATGACGTCCTCCAGCGGCACGAAGCGCTGGTTGCCGAGCCCGACGAAGCGGTCGAAGATCGGCGGCACCTTGACCCGCGCGAAGTGCTCGGTGCCGGTCGCGGGGTTGCGAACCAGGACGGCCAGGTTGAGGCTCAGCCCCGAGATGTAGGGGAACGGGTGGGCCGGGTCGACGGCCAGCGGCGTGAGCACCGGGAACACCCGGTCCTTGAACAGCCGCTTGCAGTACTTCTGCTCCTCGCGGTCGAGCTGGTCCCAGCGGACCAGCACGATGCCCTCGTCGGCCAGCGCCGGCACCAGGCTCTCGCCGAACGCGCGGGCGTGCCGCTCCATCAGCTCGCGGGTGCGGGTCCAGATCGC
>JAUILS010000076.1 GCA_030432975.1 Actinomycetes bacterium | reverse complement strand
CGTCGAGCGGCCGGCGGCGCCGATCACGACGTACCTGCTCGGCTACGCCGCCGGGATCCACGGCGCGAGCCCGTCGAAGGTCGAGACGCTCGCCGCCCGCGCCCAGGCGCTCGCCGACGGGTGGGACCGTCCGGCCGACGCCCCCGACCCCGACGACGTCGACGACGAGGTCCCGGACGACAGCGGCGTGGACCACTCCGGCGACTCCTACGACGACTGACTGTGCGCGCCGTCGTCGCCGCCGAGCCCGGGGGGCCCGAGGTCCTGCAGGTCACCGAGCTGCCCGACCCCGAGCCCGGCCCGGGCGAGGTGCTGGTCGACGTGGCGGCCACCGCGGTCAACCGCGCCGACCTGCTCCAGCGCATGGGGTTCTACCCGCCGCCGCCGGGCGCCTCCGACGTGATCGGCCTGGAGTGCAGCGGCACCGTGGCCGCCCTCGGTGAGGGCGTCACCGGCTGGTCGGTGGGTGACGAGGTGTGTGCCCTGCTGGCGGGGGGTGGGTACGCCGAGCGCGTCGTCGTCCCGGCCGGCCAGCTGATGCCGGTGCCGCCGGGCGTCGGCCTGGTCGAGGCCGCCGCGCTGCCCGAGGTGGCCTGCACCGTGTGGTCCAACGTGTTCATGGTGGCCGGGCTGCAGCCGTCGGAGACGCTGCTGGTGCACGGCGGCGCCGGCGGGATCGGCACGATGGCGATCCAGCTCGCGACGGCGCTCGGCGCGCGGGTGCTCACCACCGCCGGGTCGGCCGACAAGCTGGAGCGCTGCCGGGAGCTCGGCGCCGCGGTGGCGATCAACTACCGCGAGGAGGACTTCGTGGCCGTCGCCAAGGAGGCGACCGACGGGGCCGGGGTCGACGTGGTGCTCGACAACATGGGCGCGGCGTACCTCTCCCGCAACGTCGACGTGCTCGCCAAGGGTGGGCGGCTGGTGGTCATCGGCATGCAGGGCGGCACGAAGGGCGAGCTCGACCTGGGCGTGCTGCTCGGCAAGCGCGGGGCGGTGATCGCGACGACGCTGCGGGCCCGTCCGGTCGAGGAGAAGGCCGCGATCTGCGCCGCGGTCGCGGAGCACGTGTGGCCGCTGGTCGCCGACGGCGTGGTCCGCCCGATCGTGCACACCACCCTCCCCCTCGCCGACGCCGCCGACGCCCACCGCCTCATGGAGGACTCCGGCCACATCGGCAAGATCGTCCTGACCGTCTGACCCCCCGGCTCCCCCACCCTCCCCTGGTTGCGGCCGCTGGGAGATAGTCCAGTGCGTATTCGGGCCGGTTTGCCGGTTTTCACCCCGAAACCGCACTGGACTATCTCCCACCGGGGCGGCCCCCAGGGGCGGCATCGGGGCCGCGGCTAGGGTGGCAGGCATGAGCGAGCAGGGTCCCGAGTCCGACGCCGAGGTCGAGCACGTCGTGGTCGTCGGCCCCGACGGACAGCCGGTCGGCACCATCCCCGCCCACATGGTCGACGGCATGGTCGGCCAGCCCGACGACGCCGACGTCGACGAGGACGACGAGTCGCGTCACATCACCGACCTGGTCGAGCAGCCGGCGAAGGTGATGCGCATCGGCAGCATGATCCGCCAGCTGCTCGAGGAGGTGAAGTCCGCCCCGCTCGACGAGGCCAGCCGCCACCGGCTCAAGGAGATCCACCAGGCGTCGATCAAGGAGCTGGAGACCGGCCTCGCCCCCGAGCTCGTCGAGGAGCTCGAGCGGCTGAGCCTGCCCTTCACCGAGGACGGCACGCCCACCGAGTCCGAGCTCCGGATCGCGCAGGCCCAGCTGGTCGGCTGGCTGGAGGGGCTGTTCCACGGCATCCAGACCGCGATCTACGCCCAGCAGATCGCCGCCCGCGCCCAGCTGGAGCAGATGCGGCGTGCGCTGCCCCCCGGCGTCCACGCCGCCCCCGGCCAGGGCCAGCCCGGCATGCCGGAGCCGTCACCGCGCCAGCCCGGCTCGTCGAGCGGGATGTACCTCTAGCCCGAGCCCCTCACTCTCCGGGAGTACGACGGCGCGCACGGCCGACGGCGGCCAGGCCGAGCAGGCCGACCAGGCACGCGGCGGCGCCGGGGGCGACCAGGCGCCCCAGGGGCGGCGGGGTGGTGGTCTCCAGCTCGGTCCACTCCAGCGGCGGCCGCTCCGGCTCCGGCACCACCACGCTCTCGCCCGAGCCGAGCACGCGCTCGACCCGGCGCAGCAGCGCGCTGGTCGCCCGCTCGCTGCCCTGGCAGGCGTTGCCGGAGAACCGCGCGTCCTCGCCGTTGACGAAGAACAGCCACGTCTTGTCGGTCGGCAGCCGGCCGAGCCCGTTGTCCCTCGCCGACAGCGGCGACACCACGACGACCTCCTTGGCGGTCACGGTGCCCTGATAGACCCGCTCCACGGTCGCGGTGTAGCGACGGACCTGTCGGGTGTCGGCGCCGGTGCCGACGGCGTCGGTCTGCTGGTCGGCCACCTGAGCGGTGAACACCGCGTCGACCTTCTCGGCCCGGTCGCCGACGCTCCCCGGCACCGAGCAGGCGTCGCGCACCGGCGGGGCCGCCGTCGCCGGGCCGGTCGTCGAGGCGAAGCCCGCCACCAGCAGCAGCGCAGCCACCGGGCCGAGGGCACGGCGCAGCAGCGGTCGGACGGGGCGAGGCACGAGCCTCAGCCTACGGGGAGGCGGGGCGCCGACCCCGCTCAGGCGCGGAACAGCCGCTCCAGTGTCGCCGCCACCCCGTCGTCGTCGTTGCGGGGCGCCACCTCGTCGGCGGCGTCGAGCACCGACCCGTGGGCGTTGGCCATGGCGAAGGAGCGCCCCGCCCACTCGAGCATCGCGACGTCGTTGGGCATGTCCCCGAAGGCCACCACGTCGGCGCGGTCGACGCCGAGCCGTGCGCACACCAGCGCCAGCGTCGACGCCTTGGTGACGCCGGCCGCGCTGATCTCCAGCAGCGTGCTGTCCGAGGACCAGGTGAACTCCGCCAGGTCGCCCGCCGCCTGCTCCGCCCGCGACCAGTAGTCCAGCGGCTCCAGCTCCTCGTGCCGCGCCAGCAGCTTCAGCGCCGGCGCCGTGAAGATCTCCTCGATCGGGCCGCGGGTGCTCGCGTCGGGCACCGGATGCCGCTCCTGGAACGCCGGCTCGAGGGCCAGGCCGGAGAGCATCTCCACCGCGAACGCCGAGCCGGGCACCGCCTCGCGCAGACGCCGGCACACCTCCAGACCCGCGTCGCGGGCCAGGGCGCGCTGGAGCTCGATGCGCCGGTCGTGGACGTTCCACACCAGGCCGCCGTTGGACACCACCGCGAGGCCCAGCTCACCGACGTGCTCGAAGACCTCCTCGGCCCAGCGCAACGGTCGCCCGGTCACGAAGACGACGGGCACGCCCTGCGACTCCACCAGCTCCAGCGCCGCACGGGTGCGCGCGGTGACGCTGCCGTCGGAGTGGACGAGCGTGCCGTCCAGGTCGGTGGCGACCAGCCGGGGTCGCCAGCCGTCCGGCTCACCCACCGGGGAACCACCGCTCCAGCTCCCGGGCGGCGCCGTCCAGCGTCACGTCGTCGGTCACGTGGTCGGCCGCGGCCTTCACCTCATCGACCGCCTGCCCCATCGCCACCCCGCGGCCCGCCCAGCGCAGCATCTCGATGTCGTTGCGCCCGTCGCCGATCGCGAGGACGTCGGAAGCGTCCACGCCGAGCTCGCGGGCGACGTACTCCAGGCCCGAGGCCTTGGACACGCCCACCGGCGACAGGTCGAGCCAGGCGGTCCAGCCGACGACGTAGTCGGTGCCGTGCAGGCCCAGCCGCGCGACCAGGTCGACGAAGTCGTCGACCGACGCCTCGGGGTCGCGGATGATGACGCGGCTGACGTGCTCCTCGATGAGCGAGTCGAGCTCGGCCACGATGATCTCCCCCGACAGCTCGCCCTCGGGGAAGTGCTTGTTGACGCGGTAGCCGATGCCGCGCTCCTCGACCGCCACCAGCGCCTGGGGATGCTGCTCCAGCACCGCCGTCACCGCCGGCCGGGCGTCGAAGGTCTGCTCGTGGACGATCTCCAGCGGCGGGTAGCGGAACACCACCGCGCCGTTCGACGCCACCACCCACAGCGGCGGGTCACCGCTCTCGTGCAGGTCGAGCAGGTGGGCGATCGGGATCATGCCGTGCGGCGAGCGGCCGCTGGCCAGGACGACGTGCGCACCGGCCTCGCGGGCGCGGTAGACGGCGGAGTAGACGGCGCCGCCGACCTCCTCGCGCGTCTGTCCCGACCCCTCGATCCACTTCAAGAGCGTGCCGTCGATGTCGAGGGCGACCAGCCGCGGTCGCCAGCTCTCCTCAGGCACCGGCGACCGGCTTCAGCACGTCCGTGCCCATCCACGGCTGCAGCGCCTGCGGCACCAGCACCGACCCGTCGGCCTGCTGGTGGTTCTCCAGGATCGCCACGATGGTGCGGGTCATCGCACAGAGCGTGCCGTTGAGGGTGGCGACCGGACCCGTCGTCCCGTCGGCCTGGCGCCCGCGGGTGTCGAGCCGCCGCGACTGGAAGTCGGTGCAGTTGGAGGTGGAGGTGACCTCGCGGTACTTGTCCTGGGTCGGGATCCACGCCTCGCAGTCGAACTTGCGCATCGCCGACAGCCCGAGATCGCCCGCGGCGACGTCGATCACGCGGTAGGGCAGCTCGAGCTTGGCGAGGAACTCCTTCTCCCAGGCCAGCAGCCGCTCGTGCTCGGCGTAGGACTCCTCCAGCGAGGAGTAGACGAACATCTCCACCTTGTCGAACCAGTGGACCCGGATGATCCCCTTGGTGTCCTTGCCGTGCGAGCCGGCCTCCTTGCGGAAGCACGGACTGAACGCGGCGTAGCGCAGCGGCAGCGCGCTCGCGTCGAGGATCTCGTCGGAGTGGTACGCCGCCATCGGTACCTCCGAGGTCCCGACCAGATAGAGCTCCTCGCCCTCGATCCGGTAGACGTCGTCGGCCGCCTGGCCGAGGAAGCCGGTGCCGTCCATCGCGCGCGGCTTGACCAGCGACGGCGCGATCACCTGCGTGAAGCCCGCGTCACGCGCCTGCTGCATGGCGAGGTTGATCAGCGCCAGCTCGAGCTGGGCGCCGACGCCGGTGAGGAAGTAGAACCGTGCGCCGGAGACCTTGGCGCCGCGGTCGAGGTCGATCGCGCCGAGCATCCGGCCGAGCTCGATGTGGTCGCGCGGCTCGAAGCCCTCGGCCGCGAAGTCGCGCGGGGTGCCGTGGTGCTCGAGCACGGTGTAGTCGTCCTCGCCGCCCGCCGGCGCCTCGTCGGCGGCCGGGTTGGGGATCGACATCAGCGCGTCGCGCCACTCCGCCTCGGCGTCGTTCTGGGTCGCCTCGGCCGCCTTGACCTCGGCCGCCAGGCCCTTGGTGCGCTCGAGCAGCGCGGCCTTCTCGTCGCCCTGGGCCTGCGGGATCTGCTTGCCGAGCTGCTTCTGCTCCGCGCGCAGCGCTTCGTACGACGCGATCGCCGCGCGGCGCGCCTCGTCGGCGGCGAGCGCCCGGTCCACCACGTCGGCGGACAGCCCGCGCTTGGCCTGGGCGGCACGCACGCGGTCGGGGTCGTCACGGAGCACGCGGGGATCGATCATGGGCTCAGGCTAACGGCCGCCGACCGGCCCGGGCACGCCAGTTGTCCGCGGGCGCGACCGGCTGGTTTCTCCGGGGCGCCGCCGCGGCGGCATACTGCGGGGGTGCTGGATCGACCGCGCCAGGTGGCCCTGGCCTCGGGTGCCGCTTGCCTGCTGCTGGCGGCCGTGGTCATCGCCCTCGTGCAGGGGGTGGAGCCGGCGTGGCTGGCCGACCTCGACGCACGCCCCGCCGACCTGGCTCGCGACGTCGCCGACCTCGGCTGGCTGCACGGCCTGCTCCGCGTCGTGGAGGTCGTGTTCGGCACCTGGGGGACGCCGGTCATCACGGCCGGGCTCGCCTTCGGGCTGCTCAACCGCAAGCACGATCGGGCGGCGGCCTACACCGTCGGGGTGGTGGTCGCGACCTGGGCGCTCACCGGGGTCCTCCAGGTGGCCACCGGCCGGCTGCACCCCGACTGGCTGGGCGAGCCGCTCGACCGCGGCGCACTTCCGTCGGCGCCGGCCGCGCTGTCCGCGGCGCTCGCCGGCACCGGCCTGGTGCTGCTGCAGATGCTGGTCCGGCGCGGGTCGGTACGCCGGGCGAGCGGGGTCGCGATCATCGCCGGCGTGGTGCTGGTCGGGGCCGCGGCGGTGCTGCTCGCCGACGCCCACCCGACCGACGTCGTCGCCGGCTGGCTGCTGGGCGCCGGGGCGACGCTGGTGGGGCTCGGCGTCTACAGCCCGCTGCCCCGCAGCCATGCGGAGTCCGCGCCCAAGCTCCCCGAGGTCGTCCCGAGCGGCCACCGGCTCGCCGTGGTGCTGAACCCGTCGAAGGTCGAGGACCCCGGCCAGTTCCGGTCGATCGTCACGGGGATGGCCGCCGACGCCGGCTGGACCGCCCCCACCTGGCACTACACGACCGTCGAGGACTCCGGCACCGGCATGGCCCACGACGCCGCCGTCGACGGCGCCGACCTGGTGCTGGTCTGCGGCGGCGACGGCACCGTCCGCGAGGTGTGCGCCGAGCTGGCGGGCACCGGCATCCCGGTCGGGATCATCCCCGCCGGCACCGGCAACCTGCTGGCTCGCAACCTCGAGATCCCGCTCTACCTCCGGGCTGCGGTCGACGTCGCCCTCACCGGTCAGGACCGCGCCATCGACCTCGTCGAGGTCAGCGGCGACCACCTGGAGGACACCCACTTCATGGTGATGGCCGGCATGGGCCTGGACGCCGCGATGATGGAGGGCGTCAACGAGGACATCAAGAAGAAGGTCGGCTGGCCGGCCTACGTCCTCTCCGGAGCGAAGGCCCTGATGTTCCCGCCCGAGCGGATCGACATCTCCGTCGACGACGGCGAGTTCACCCGCCATCGCGCCCGCACCGTCGTGGTCGGCAACGTCGGCTTCCTCCAGGCCGGCATGCCGCTGCTTCCCGACGCGGCGATCGACGACGGGCTCCTCGACGTGGTCGTGCTGCACCCGCGACGGTTCCTCTCGTGGATCCCGCTGGCGCTCCGCGTCCTCACCAAGCGGCGGCGCACCGACGAGACGATCAACCGGATGACCGGCCGCACCGTCGTGCTGCGCGCCCACGGCGACGTCCCCCGTCAGCTCGACGGCGACACGGTCGGGCCGGGCCGCGAGCTGCGGATGACCTGCGTGCACGGCAAGCTGCTGGTGCGGGTGCCCCGCTGAGCGGTCGCGGGGGCGACCGGCGGGCGGTCAGGTGCGGGGCAGGGCCCGGTCGGGGTGGTCGGTGATCACCCCGTCGACGCCGGCCCGCCGCGCCCGCCAGAGCTGGTAGCGCGAGTTGGCGGTCCAGGCATGGACCTGCAGGCCGCGGTCCTGCGCGCGGGCCACGGTCTCCCGGCGGGCCGCCCAGCAGGAGAGGTTGAGCTGGTCGGCGTAGGCCGCGACGCGCTCGATCGCCAGCACCGGCAGGGGGTACTCCGACAGCACCCCCACGGTCACCTCGGGCACCAGCTCACGGAAACCCTCGACCCACGCGCGGTCGAAGGACTGGATGACGACACGTCGCTCCGCGACGGCCCGACGCAGCGCGCCGACCCGCTGCAGCTCGACCTGCAGGTCGCGCGCGATGCCGGGGTAGCGCCACGGGTCCTTGACCTCGACCAGCAGGTGGCTCTGGGTGCCGACGGCGGCCGCCCAGCTGCCGAGAGTCGGCACCGGCTCGCCGGCGTACGACGGCCCGAACCAGCTGCCCGCGTCGACCCGGTGCACCTCGTCGAGGGTCAGGTCGCCGACGTGCCAGGGGCCGTGCTGCGGCAGCGACGTCATGGCGTCGGTGGTGCGGCGCAGGTGGTGGTCGTGGAGCACCACGAGGGCACCGTCGGCGGTGCGGTGCAGGTCGCACTCGACGCCCTGGGCGCCCAGCGCCACGCCCAGCCGGGCGGAGGCGAGGGTGTTCTCCGGGGCCTGGGCGGAGGGCCCCGCGGTGCGCGACCACCCGGGGCGAGCTGCTGGTCGGGCGGCGGTCGAGTCGCGGTGCGGGCCGGAGCGCGGGCACGGCGTCTCCTTCGTGTCGTCGGTCCTCGTGGGTCGACTCCACGCTGACCGGCGCAGGCTTCCGGCCGGCGTACGCCCGACGAACGGCAGGTGGCGAGCGTGGGAAGATGCGGCCGTGACCTCCACCCCCTCCGCCGGGACCGCCGGGGCGCGCCGGATCGCCTACCAGGGCGAGCCCGGCGCCAACTCCCACACCGTCTGCCTGCAGCACTACCCCGACTGGGAGGCGGTGCCCTGCGCGTCGTTCGAGGACGTCTTCGCACTGGTCGAGAACGGCGACGCCGAGCTGGCGATGATCCCGATCGACAACTCGATCGCCGGCCGGGTGAGCGACATCCACCACTTCCTGCCGGCCTCGCGGCTGCACATCGTCGCCGAGCACTTCCTGCGGATCCGCTTCATGCTGATGGCAGTGCCGGGCGCGTCGCTCGAGACGCTCGAGACCGTGCACAGCCACGTCCACGCGCTGGGCCAGTGCCGCAAGGTGATCCGCGAGCTCGGCCTGTCCCCGGTGATCAGCGGCGACACCGCCGGCGCCGCCCGGGAGGTCGCCGAGGCCGGCGATGTGACGATGGGCGCGATCTCGCCGCCGCTCGCCGCGGAGACCTACGGCCTGCAGATCCTGCGCGAGGACGTCGAGGACGAGGAGCACAACACCACGCGGTTCGTGGTGCTCTCGCGCGACCTGGTCGAGGCGCCGCCGGGCAACGGGCCCGTCGTGACGTCGTTCATCTTCAGCGTGCGCAACCTGCCGGCCGCGCTCTACAAGGCGCTCGGCGGCTTCGCCACCAACGGCGTCAACATGACCAAGCTGGAGAGCTACATGGTCGGCGGCCACTTCTCCGCCACGCAGTTCCTCGCCGAGGTCGACGGCCATCCGGCCGACCTGCCGGTGCGGCGTGCCCTGGAGGAGCTGCGCTTCTTCACCACCGACGTGAAGATCCTCGGCGTCTACCCCGCCGCCCCCGAGCGCGAGGAGTAGCCCCAGCCCCGGGCACAATGGCGCGCGTGGACCCCGTCGTGCTCGCGCTGACCTTCGGGGCGATCTTCGTGGTCGAGCTGCCCGACAAGACGTTCCTCGCGACGCTGGTGCTGTCGACGCGCTACCGGCCGCTGTTCGTGTGGATCGGCGTCGGGCTGGCGTTCGCGGTGCAGACGGCGGTGGCGGTCACGCTCGGCAAGGCGGCGTCGTTCCTGCCGGAGGACCTGGTGCGCGGGCTGGCGATGCTGCTCTTCCTGGCCGGCGCGCTGATCCTCTTCCGCGAGGGCCGCAGCCACCACCAGTCCTCGGGCGAGGAGTTCGTCGAGAAGGCCGGCGACCCGCACGGCGCCCGGGTCATCCTGTCCAGCTTCCTCGTGCTCTTCGCCGCGGAGTGGGGTGACCTCTCGCAGCTGCTGACGGTCACCCTCGTCGCGAAGTACGACGCCCCGGCCACCGTGTTCGTCGGCGCGCTGGCCGCACTGCTCACCGTGAGCGGGCTGGCGGTGGTGGCCGGACGGGCGCTGATGCGCGTCGTTCCGCTGCACGCGCTGCACTACGTCGGAGCGGGCGTCTGCCTGCTGCTCGCGGGGTTGACGGCCTACGAGCTGTGGGGCTGATCCCGGCTCGCTTCACGGGCTGCGCCGGCGGGGCTCCGGGCCGCTAGGCTGCCGCGCATGTCTGACAATCTGCACGGCGCGGACTCCGAGGTAGGCGTCCTCCAGACGGTGATGCTGCACCGGCCCGGCCCGGAGCTGAAGCGGCTGACGCCACGCAACAACGACCGGCTCCTCTTCGACGGCGTGCCGTGGGTGGCACGGGCCCAGGAGGAGCACGACGCGTTCGCCGAGGCGCTCCGCTCGCGCGGCGTCGAGGTGCTCTACCTCACCGACCTGCTCACCGAGACCTTCGCCAGCGGCGAGGCTCGGGAGCTGGCGGTGACCCGCACCCTCTCCGCGCTGCACCTCGGTGACACCCTGCGCCGCCACCTGGGCCAGATCCTCCACGAGGCCAGCCCGGCCGAGCTGACGTCGTACCTCACCGGCGGCATCCGCAACGACGAGCTCCACAACGGCTCGGGTCTGGTGACCTCGCTGCTGGCCAGCGACGACTTCATCGTCGACCCGCTGCCCAACCTGCTGTTCACCCGCGACTCCAGCGTGTGGGTGCGCGACCGGGTGGCGGTCACGTCGCTGGCCATGCCGGCACGCTCGCGCGAGACCCAGCTGACCGAGCTCATCTACTCCCTGCACCCGCGGTTCGTGGGCACCGAGAGCATCCACGGCTGGCGGCACGAGTACGTCGAGGGCGGCGACGTCCTGCTGCTCGCCCCCGGCGTCATCGCAGTGGGGGTCGGCGAGCGGACCACGCCGGCGGGGGCCGAGCGGTTCGCGCGCCAGGTGTTCCACTCCGGGCTGGCCCACACCCTGCTCGCCGTGCCGATCGCGCAGGAGCGCGCCACCATGCACCTCGACACGGTGTGCACGATGGTCGACGTCGACAAGGTGGTGATGTATCCCAACGTCGCCCACGACCTGCAGGCGATCGCGGTGACGATGCGCGAGCAGGGCGAGACCGACAGCGACATCGTGCTCGACATCGCCCCAGCGGAGCCGTTCCTCGTGGCGGCCGCCAAGGCGATGGGCATCGACCGGCTCCACCACATCGACACCGGCCTCGACCCCGTCACCGCCGAGCGCGAGCAGTGGGACGACGGCAACAACACCCTGGCGCTCGCACCGCGGGTGGCGGTGGCCTACGAACGCAACGACGAGACCAACGGGCGGCTCGAGGAGGCCGGCATCGAGGTCGTCAAGATCGCCGGCTCCGAGCTCGGGTCGGGCCGCGGCGGGCCGCGATGCATGAGCTGCCCGATCTCGCGGGCACCGCTGGGCTGAGCCGGCCGGCGGCCTCGCACTTGACCGCGCATCTCGCCTGGCCACGAGGCGCATCTCGCGCGACCAGAACCCGCATCTCGCGGGGCCGCGGCGCGCATCTCGCGGGAGAATGAAAGGGCCCGGCCGTTGCTGACGGGGGATGCAACAACGGCCGGGCGGCACGCAATCTACGGCACCGTAGGTCGGGATTCAACTGATCCCGCTGGTCTGTCCGGGCATTTCGGACAAAACTCCACCCACTGTGGCCGGCGCCACGTTTTCAGCATCGACGGCTCCGAAGTCCGGGCCGCGCCGGGGCCTCGAGACCGCCCCCGTGGGCGCTCAGCGAAGGGTGACCTGGCGGTTCGCCAGGCCGGCCCGCGCGGACCGCTCCTCGCCGGTCAGCGGGCTGTCGTCGGCCAGGGCAGCGGTCAGCGCAGCGCCGAACGCGGCGGCCGGCTCCTCCAGCACCGCGGCGCCGGTGCCGGGCTCGAGGTCCCACACCGGAGCGAGCAGGCCGTAGGCCCGGAACATCCCCACCAGCCTCGAACCCTCGACCAGCTGGTCGCGGCCGGCGGCGTGCAGCCGGGACAGCGCGTCGAGCAGCGCGTCCTCGTCGTGCGGCATCACCCAGCGGAGGTGCTCCTTGGTGCCGACATCGGTCCAGTACGCCGCGTCCACCGACGCCAGCCGGGAGGTCGGCTGGGCGGCGGCGTCGGCCTGCTCGAGCGCCGCGCGGATCTCCGGCGAGTCGTCGACGTCGGCCACCCAGAAGCCGAAGCCGTCGTGCACGGTGACGGTGAGGTCCTGCTCGGCGACGAGGTCCTGCAGCCGCGGCCCCTCCCCCGGCGGGTCGGTCAGCCCGACGACGCCGGCCTCCGCGTCGGGGGCGAGCGCCTTCTCCAGCACGGCCGCCAGGTCGCGCGACGGGTCGCCGAACTGGTGGCGCACCTGGAGGCCGAGCCAGACCTGGCCGGAGTCGCGCACCATCGCCGGCACGGCGCCGGGCAGCAGGGTGCACAGCAGCACGTCGCGGTCGTCGTCCTTCAACCGCAGCGGGGCGGTGGCGGCCGGCACCAGGTCGCGCATCGCGATGACGTCGCACTCCGAGGGCAGGCCCTCGAACGGCCGGGCGACGTACGTCGGCGCGGCGCCGCCGGCGGCGCCGTGGCAGTGCTTGTAGCGCTTGCCGGACCCACACGGGCACGGCTGCCGCGGGCCCACCTCACCGGCCGGCGCCTGCTCACGGGTCTTCTGGCGCGATCGCTTCCCCATGGGGGAAACCTACTGGGCGCGGGCGTCCAGCAGCTCCAGCAGGTGCGCCGGGCGGTCGCTGATGACTGCCGTGACGCCGAGGTCCAGGCAGGTCTCGAGCTGGGCCTCGGTGTTGACCGTCCAGACGTGCATCTCGTGGCCGCTGTCGGCGAGCCGCCGGGCCATCCGGGGGTGCTCCTGCAGCAGGTCGATGCCCGGCCCGACGATCCAGTCGCGCCCGATCACCTTCTCCAGCATCGTCCACGCCCGCTTGCGGTCGATCAGCATGACCAGCCGCAGCCCCGGGGCGAGCCGCTCCATCCGCTGCACGGCGGTGTAGGAGAAGCTCATCATGCGCGCGGGCGAGCCGGCCCGGTGCCACCCGAAGTCGCGGAGCTGCTCGGCGAGGCGGCGCTCGACGAGACCGCTGTAGCGGGTCGGGTGCTTGGTCTCGATCGCGATCTCCACCCGCCGGTCGAAGTCGGCCACGGTCTCCAGCAGCTTGCGCAGCGTCAGCACCCGGCCCGCCTCGACGTCGGGCTCCGGCGCCTCGTCGTCGAGCTCGGCCCACGGGTTCTTCCACGCCGCGAAGTCGAGCTGGTCGAGCTCGGCGAGGTCCATCGTGGAGACCACGCCCGGGTGCAGGGCGGTCCGCCGCAGGTCGCGGTCGTGGACGCAGACCAGGTGGCCGTCGGCGGTCAGCCGCACGTCGCACTCCAGGCCCTCGGCGCCCTCCTCGAGGGCCCGGACGTAGGCCCCCAGCGTGTGCTCGGGGTTCTCGTGGCTGGCTCCGCGGTGGGCCACCACCTGCGGCCGCGTCTGCGCCGTCACGCCGCTCATTGTGCCTCAGCGAGGCCGCCCGGGGACCCGGGACGGGCGCGGCGCCGACTCTCACGCGGCGGGGTCGTGTGCCTGCGCCGTCGTCCTCCCTGCGGGCCGAGGCACACGACCTCTCGGCGGGGACGGCGCTAGCCGACGAGCCACCAACCACTGCCGAGGGCGGTCGTCGCCTCACCCGAGTCGCCTGCGGCCGTCTGAAACGAGCCGGTGGGCCTCGCTCCCCCGCAATGGACCAGAGCAACCCCCGACTCGTCACGCCAGTCCCGCCAGAGCGCGAGGAACAGACAGCCCTTCTGCTCCCGCAGCCGGCCGTCCCGCGACAGCAGCGCCCACCGTCCGGGAAGCCGCGCGGGGGGCTGGAGATCCGTCTCGGCCCGCTCGACGATCTGGGCGAGAGCGCCCTGCTGCGAGCGCAGGAACACCGACGGCCACGGAACCTTGACCACCGCGATCGACCCCGCCCCGACGACGGCGACGAGGGCGAGCGCGGCCAGCATGCGGTCAGCTCGGAAGAGGGCCGCGAACCCGACGGCCGTGCACGCACCGAGAAGGAGCCAGAGCAGGCCACCGGCGATCGCCGTGGAGAAGGGCCACCGTGCGCTCAGCGGCAGGGTGTAGAACGAGAGCGCCGCGACGGCCCCGAGCAGGCCCAGGGGGAC
>JAUILS010000075.1 GCA_030432975.1 Actinomycetes bacterium | reverse complement strand
GACCGGCGGGACCCGAGGACATGACGGCTACCAGGCCTCGCCGGTCAGCCGCTCGTAGGCCTCGACGTACTTCGCCCGGGTCTGCGCGACCACGTCGTCGGGGAGCGGCGGGGGCGCCTCGCCGGAAGACCGGTCCCACCCGGAGGCGGGAGAGAGCAGCCAGTCGCGGACGAACTGCTTGTCGTACGACGGCTGGGCGCGGCCCGGCTGCCACCGGTCGGCCGGCCAGAACCGCGAGGAGTCGGGGGTGAGCACCTCGTCGGCGAGGACGATCTCGCCGCCGCCCGCGTCGCGTCCGAACTCGAGCTTGGTGTCGGCGAGGATGATCCCGCGGTCGCGGGCGATCCTCTCGGCCCGCGCGTAGACCCGCAGGGTCAGGTCGCGCAGGGTCGCGGCATCGTCGGCGCCGACGGTCGCGACGACCGCGTCGTAGGAGACGTTCTCGTCGTGGTCGCCCAGCGCCGCCTTGGTGGCGGGGGTGAAGATCGGCTCCGGCAGCCGGGAGCCGTCGACCAGGCCGTCGGGCAGCGCGATCCCGCACACCTCGCCGCTCGCGCGGTAGTCGAGCAGGCCGGAGCCGGTGAGGTAGCCGCGGGCCACGCACTCCACGGGGAACATGTCGAGCGACCGGCACACGACGGCGCGCCCCCGGACGTCGTCGGGCACGTCGGTCGACACCACGTGGTGGGGCACCAGGTCGGCGAGCTGGTCGAACCACCACAGCGACATCCGGGTCAGGATCTCGCCCTTGTCGGGGATCGGGGTGTCGAGCACGAAGTCGAAGGCCGAGATCCGGTCGCTGGCGACCATCAGCAGCCGCCCGGCGTGCTCGCCCTCGTCGAGGCGGTAGAGGTCGCGCACCTTGCCCGAGTGGAGGTGCGTGGTGCCCGGCAGCACCGGGGCCGGCGGGAGCGTGAGGTCCGGCATGCCGCGACCCTATCCCCGGGCCGGTCGGTGGCGGCGGCACGGTCCAGCACGCAGACCCTAGGCTGGCGAGGCAGGGACGCCGAGAGGGAGAGGAGGCGACGTGACCGGGAGCGCGCTGTGGCACGGCTTCGCCGACATGTCCGTGGTGAGCCGGGCCGAGTTCGTGCTGACCCGCGGGGAGGGCTGCCGGGTCTGGGACGACACCGGCCGGGAGTACCTCGACGCCACCGCGGGGCTCTGGTTCGCCAACGTCGGCCACGGCCGCCGGGAGATCGCCGACGCGATGGCCGAGCAGGGCGCCCGCCTGGCGGCATACAGCTCCTTCGGCGACATCGTCGTCAACACCGCCGCCCGGCTGGCAGACGAGGTCGCCGCGCTCGCGCCGATGCCCGACGCGCGGGTCTTCTTCACCTCCGGCGGGTCCGACTCCGTCGACACCGCGGTCAAGATGGTGCGCCGCTGGACCCAGCTGACCGCCCCGGACGGCGCGACCCCCCGCACCACCATCGCGGTGCTCACCCACGCCTACCACGGCATGCACCAGGGCGGCACCGCGCTGGCCGGCATCCCCGCCAACCGCGACGGGGTCCCCGACCTCGACACCGACGTCATCCACCTGACCCACGGCGACCTCGAGGACGCCGTGGCGCGACTCGACGAGGCCGGGGAGGTGGCTGCGGTCTTCGCCGAGCCGGTGACCGGGGCGGGCGGCGTCCGCTTCGCGGGCGAGGAGTTCCTGCTCGGGCTGCGCAAGGCCTGCGCCGAGAGGGGCACGCTGTTCGTGGCCGACGAGGTGATCACCGGCTTCGGCCGCACCGGCGCGTGGTTCGGCTCCGAGCTGCTCGGGCTCGAGCCCGACCTGGTGCTGTGCGCGAAGGGACTGACGTCGGGCTATGCGCCGATGGGCGCGGTCCTCGCGTCGGAGCGGGTCTGGGCGCCGTTCTATGCCGAGGGGGCGGGCGTCTGGCGGCACGGCTACACCTACGGCGCGCACGCCGTCGCGGCCGCGGCCGGGCTGGCCAACCTCGCGATCATGCGCGACGAGCGGCTCCCCGAGCACGTCGCGGAGCACGCCCCGTTGCTGCACTCCTCCCTGGCCGAGGCGCTCGCCGACGTGGCCGCGGTGACCGACGTCCGGACGGCACCGGGCTACCTCGCCGCCGTCCAGCTGGCCGACCCGGCCGCCGTCGAGCCGGCCGTCCACGCCCTGCGCGCGCACGGGGTCTCCACCCGCGGTCTCGCCGGCGGTGCCCTCCAGGTCTCC
This sequence comes from Actinomycetes bacterium, assembly GCA_030432975.1. Lineage (GTDB taxonomy): Bacteria > Actinomycetota > Actinomycetes > Propionibacteriales > Nocardioidaceae > Nocardioides. Next base: position 11,520 of record JAUILS010000075.1, on the reverse strand, counting down.
CCTCCGCTGGTGATGACCACCGACGAGATCACCGACCTCGCCAGCCGCTTCGCCGCCGCGCTCGCCTGACCGCGACGTGCGGGTCGGTCAGCCGGTGAGCTCGCGGACGACGGAGTCGACGACGGCCACCAGGTCGCCGTCGGTCTGCTCGGCGACCCTCCGCTGGCGGTGGTACGACGCCCCGCGGGCGACGATGTCGGCGACGCCGGCGAGCTCCGTCGTACACCCGAGCCGGGCCGCCGTCGGCTCCAGGCGCACCAGCAGGTCAGCCAGGTCGTCGGTCACCAGCCGCTCGGTGTTGTCGGCGTCGAGGATCACGATCGCGTCGAGGCCGTAGCGGGCGGCGCGCCACTTGTTCTCCTGCACGTGCCACGGCGGCAGCGTGGGCAGCGCCTCCCCCGCGGCCGCACGAGTGTCGAGGTCGACCACCAGGCAGTGCATCAGCGCGACCAGCGAGGAGAGCTCCGCGAGGTTGCTCACCCCGTCACAGACGCGGTTCTCGATCGTGCCGAGCCGCGGCGCGGGGCGCACGTCCCAGCGGATCTCGGAGATGTCCTCGATGACGCCGGTCACCAGCTGGTCCTCGGCGTAGGACTCGAACTCCGCCCACGTCGCGAACTGGAACGGCAGCCCGGCCGTGGGCAGCTGCTGGAACATCAGCGCGCGGTTGGAGGCGTAGCCGGTGTCGGTGCCCGCCCAGATCGGCGACGACGCCGACAGCGCCTGGAGGTGGGGGAACCACGTGAGCAGCGACGACAGCACCGGCATCACGCGCTCCTGCGCCGGCAGCCCGACGTGCACGTGCACGCCCCAGATCAGCATCTGCCGACCCCACCACTGGGTCCGGTTGATCAGCTCCTCGTAGCGGTGCCCCTCGGTCAGCTGCTGGGCGTCCCAGGCCGCGAAGGGGTGGGCGCCCGCGCCGAACAGGTCGACCTCCAGCCGGTCGGCTGCCGGGAGCACGGCGTCGAGCAGCCGGCAGAGGTCCTGCATGGCATCCCCGACCGTGTCGCAGACGCCCGTCACCAGCTCGACGGTGTTGCGCAGCAGCTCGCCGTGCAGCCGGCTGGGGTCCGCCAGCCGCTCGCCGGCCGCGCCGATCAGGTCGCCGGCGGCGTTGACCAGGTCGCGGCTCGCGCGGTCGACCAGGCCGAACTCCCACTCCACCCCCAGCGAGGGCGAGGAAGAGGCATGGAAGTCGATCCGCACCGAACCAGCCTATGGTGAGGACATGCCCGAGTCAGCCGAGGAGATCCATGCCCGCGTGACCGCGGCCGTCGGTGCCGACGGCCGCCTGCCGATGCCGCCGGTCGAGGACTGGGACATCTTCCCCTGGGAGGTGGTCGACGGCGCGATGGTGCCGAAGGTGGTGCCCCCGCCGGCCGACGAGGAGCCGCGCCGGGGCGAGGGCGGCGTCGACTGCTTCCAGTGCGCCGGCGACGGCGAGGCGATCCGGATCTGGGAGAACGACCGCTGGAAGCTCAACCATCCCCCGCGACCGGGCGGGATGCCGCTGGTGGTCTGGCTGGTCAGCAAGGACCACCTGGACTACGCCGACATGAGCGACGAGCTCGCCGCGGAGTACGGCCGCCTCTCGGCGTGGCTGTGCCGGATCATCGAGCGGATGCCCGACATCGGCCGGGTCCACGTCTGCCGCTGGGGCGACGGCTCGGAGCACCTGCACGTCTGGTTCATCGCCCGCCCCGCGCGGCTGTCGCTGATCCGCGGCTCGATGGCCGTCGAGTGGAACGAGATGCTGCCGCCCCCTCCGGAGGTGGTCTGGCGAGCAGACCTCGCCTACGTCGCCGAGCGCCTCGCCAACCACGACGGCTGGACCCTGGTCTGAGCCTCGGCGTCGCCCGGGCGTCAGGCGCCGACAGCGAAGATCAGCAGCGCCACGACGAAGGCGATGGCGACCCCGCAGAGCAGCAGCAGGACCATCATCCCGGGATGCTTCTGCCTGGTCGGCCCCATCGCGCCGGGCAGGAAGGTCAGCACGGGGGTGGCGTAGTAGATCTCCGCGGTCTCGCCGGGTGCCAGCGAGACGGGCTGCTCGGCCTGGCCGTACTGCCACATCCACTGCGCGTGGGCCGACACGACGTGCGGGCCGGGCGCGACCGGAAAGAGGTTCTCGCCGTACTTCGCGGGCGCGGGCTGGCCATCGATCAGCACCTTGGGGGTGATCATCGACAGCAGCACGTTGCCCTGGAGGTGGAGCCGGACGTAGGCCGGCGGCGGGGCGGCCAGGGGCTGCCGCTCGGCGGTGTCGCCCGGGCCGCGCGGGGCACGCTCGGCCGTCTTCTCGTTCTCCTCGACGGCCGGGGCCTCGTCGGCCGGGGACTCCTCGTCGGTGGCCTCCTCGGCGGGCGGCTCCTCGACCTCGGGCGCCTCCGCGGGCTCGCCCAGCGGGTCGCTCAGCGGGTCGCTCAGCGGGTCGGGCTGCTGCTCGTCGGTCACAGGATGCTCCCCGGGGAGTACGACGCGGCGTCGGGGTGTCGCGCGGTCACGTCTCCGATCCTCCTGCACACCTGCTCGGTCTGGGCGACCGCCGCGCCGGTGAACGCGATCGGCTCCGCGACCAGCGCGTCGATCTGCTCACGCGTCAGGCCGAGCCGCGGGTCGGCGGCGAGCCGCTCGAAGACGTCGTTCTCGGCCTGACCGGCGCGCAGGTCGAGGGCGGCGCCGACGGCGGCCTCCTTGATCGCCTCGTGCGCCAGCTCCCGTCCCACGCCGGCGCGCACCGCGGCCATCAGGACCTTGGTGGTGGCCAGGAACGGCAGGTAGCGGTCGAGCTCACGCTGGATCACCGCGGGGAACGCGCCGAACTCGTCGAGCACGGTCAGGAACGTCTGGAAAAGCCCGTCAGCGGCGAAGAACGCGTCGGGCAGCGCCACCCGGCGTACGACGGAGCAGGAGACGTCGCCCTCGTTCCACTGGTCGCCGGCGAGCTCCCCGACCATGGAGAGGTGCCCGCGCAGCACGACGGCGAGGCCGTTGACGCGCTCGCAGGAGCGGGTGTTCATCTTGTGCGGCATCGCCGAGGAGCCGACCTGCCCCTCCTGGAAGCCCTCGGTCACCAGCTCGTGGCCCGCCATCAGCCGGATCGTGGTCGCCAGGTTGGACGGCGCCGCGACCAGCTGGACGAGCGCCGAGACCACCTCGAAGTCGAGGCTGCGGGGGTAGACCTGACCGACGCTGGTCAGCGAGTGGTCGAAGCCGAGGTGGCCAGCGACCCGGCCCTCGAGCTCGTCGAGCGCCGCAGCGTCCCCGCCGAGCAGGTCGAGCATGTCCTGGCTGGTGCCCATCGGCCCCTTGATGCCCCGCAAGGGATAGCGCGCCAGCAGCTCCTCGACCCGCTGGAGCGCGACCAGCAGCTCGTCGGCGACCGTCGCGAAGCGCTTGCCGAGGGTCGTCGCCTGGGCCGCCACGTTGTGCGAGCGCCCCGCCATCACGGTGAGCTCGTGCTCGGCGGCGAGCCGCCCGAGCCGGGCCAGCGCGGCGACCGCGCGGTCGCGCATCAGCGTCAGCGACTGGCGGACCTGGAGCTGCTCGACGTTCTCGGTGAGGTCGCGCGAGGTCATCCCCTTGTGGATGTGCTCGTGGCCGGCGAGCGCGTTGAACTCCTCGATGCGGGCCTTCACGTCGTGCCGGGTGACCCGCTCGCGGGCCGCGATCGAGGTGAGGTCGACCTTGTCAACCACCTGCTCGTAGGCCTCCACGACCCCGTCGGGGACGTCGACCCCGAGGTCGCGCTGCGCCCTCAGCACGGCGATCCAGAGCTGCCGCTCGAGCACGATCTTGTGCTCGGGCGACCAGATCTCGGCGAGGTCGGGCGCGGCGTAGCGCGTGGCCAGCACGTTGGGGACGGTCACCCCATGATCGTAGGGGGCCGGGCTCGGGGGCCTGCCCCCGCGCTCAGGCGGCGGGCGCGCCGGCGGACTCGAGCAGCCGCTTGAAGCCGGCGTTCTCCGTGGCCAGCACCCGGGCGAAGGTGCGCCCGAGCAGCCGGCCGAGCAGGCCGGCACCGCGGCCGGTCAGCTCGAGCGCCAGCGTGTTGCGGGCGCTCGAGGGGCCGATCGGCTCGATCACGTGAGTGGCCACCATGCGGGCCCTGCCCACGGTGGTCTCCCACACGAACCGCGTGGGCGCCTCGGTCTCGGTGACGGTCCACACCCGCGCCGCCTGGCGCGGCTGCTTGATCCGGACCCGGCTGCCCGGGCGCAGCGGCCCCGGGTCGAGCCGCTCGATGGCGGACATGGTCGTGGGGCTGATCGTCGGCAGCGCGTCGACGTCGAGCGTGGCGGCCCACAAGGATGCGGCCGGCGTGTCGATCTCCAGGGTGTGTTCCCAACGCATGACCGCAATGTACCATTTGGTACATGTCCGGCACCAGCCCCCGCGACCGCCTGCTCACCGCCGTGATGGAGTACGCCGCGGCACACGGCCTGGCCGACGCCTCGCTGCGGGACCTGGCGACCGCCGTGGGCTCCAGCCACCGGATGCTGCTCTATCACTTCGGCTCCCGCGAGGGGCTGGTCGCCGCCGTCGTGCAGCGGATGGAGGCCGACCAGCGGGCGCTGCTCGAGAGCCTCGCCGCCGAGGCGACGTCGCCGACCGACCTGGTGCGGCGCCAGTGGGCGATCCTGAGCGACCCCGCGATGTGGCCCTTCATCCGCCTCTTCTTCGAGGCCACCGCGCTCGCGTTGCACGGCCGCGCCGGGACCGAGGGCTTCCTCGACACGCTGACCGCCAGCTGGCTCCCCGTGGGACTCGCCGCCGGCGAGCGGATGGGCCTCGACCTCGACGCCACCGAGATCCGGCTGGGAGTGGCGGTGCTCCGCGGCCTGCTGCTCGACGCCGTGGCCTCGGGCGACCCGACCGGGCCCGGGGAGGCCCTGGAGCGCTACCTGGAGGTCTGGGAGTCCGCGCACGCGTCGTGACGGGCGGAGGTCAGGCGGTGATCTCGAAGCCGCTCACCGGCCGCGCCGGCACCTGGGTCACCTGCACGTCACGGACCACGGCCGACGGCGGGCCGTGGTGGCACCACGCGACGAAGTCGCTGACCGCGACGTCCTCGCCGACGGCGTACGCGTGCACCGAGCCGTCGACCTCGTTGCGCACCCAGCCGCGCAGCCCGAGCCGCAGCGCCTCCGCCTGGGCGTACCACCGGAACGCGACGCCCTGGACGACACCGGTGACGACCACCTCGACGCCCAGCTCGCTCGCACTCATCGGTTCCTATCCTCGTCACCATGCCCGGACCTGTCGACCGCCAGCCCGCCCCGACGTACGACGTCCCCGCCGAGGAGGCGCTCCCCCGCGTGCAGGAGCTGGCGCGCGACCTCGCCCGGCGCCGCACCATCCGCGAGTTCGCCCCCACGCCGATCCCCGACGGGGTGCTGGAGTGGGCCGTCCGCGCGGCGGCGACCGCGCCCAGCGGCGCGCACGTGCAGCCGTGGCGGTTCGTCGTCGTCGAGGATCCCGAGCGGCGGCGCGCGGTGCGGGAGGCGGCCGAGGCGGAGGAGCGCGAGTTCTACGACCGGCGCGCCTCCGAGGAGTGGCTGGACGCCCTCGCCCCGCTGGGCACCGACTGGCACAAGCCGTTCCTCACCGACGCACCCGGGCTGGTCGTCGTCTTCGAGGTGCACCAGGGGCCGGACAGCCCGAAGCCCTACTACGTCAAGGAGTCCGTCGGCATCGCCGTCGGGTTCCTGCTCGCCGCGCTGCACCGGGCCGGGCTGGCGACGCTGACCCACACGCCCAGCCCGATGCGGTTCCTCGGCCCCCTCCTGGGCCGGCCCGCCCACGAGCGGCCGTTCGTGGTGATCCCCGTCGGCTACCCCGCCCCCGACGCGACCGTGCCGGCGCTGACCCGCAAGCCACTGGACGACGTGCTGGTCCGCGTCTGACGCGTCCTCCGCACCTGTAGGTTCGGCCGAGTGAGCGAGCCCGACCCGCGCCGGTGGCGGATCCTGGGCGTCACCCTCGTCGTCGGCTTCATGTCGCTGCTCGACGTCACCATCGTTAACGTCGCGCTGCCCTCGATCCAGCAGGGCCTCGACACCTCCGCCTCGACCGTGCAGTGGATCGTGTCGGGCTATGCGCTGGCCTTCGGGCTGACCCTCGTGACCGGCGGCCGGCTGGGCGACGCCTACGGCCGCCGCCGGCTGATGCTCGTCGGGCTCACCGGCTTCATCGTCTCCTCCGCCGCGGTGGGGCTGGCCCCGGTCGCCTGGGTCGCGGTCGCCGCCCGGCTCGTCCAGGGCCTGAGCGCCGGCCTGCTGACGCCGCAGAACTCCGGGCTGATCCAGCAGCTGTTCTCCGGCGCCGAGCGCGGCCGGGCGTTCGGCGCCTTCGGGTTCACCGTGTCGGTGTCGTCGGCGATCGGCCCGATCCTCGGCGGGCTGATCATCGCGGCCTTCGGGGTGGACCACGGCTGGCGCTACATCTTCCTGGTCAACGTGCCGATCGGGCTGGTCGCGCTGGTGCTGATCGCGCGCATGGTGCCCGGCCGTCCGGCCGACGACGGCGGCAGCCGCGACCTCGACCTGGTCGGCGCCGTCCTGCTCGGTCTGATGGTGCTGGCCGTGCTCTATCCCCTCATCGGCGTGATCGGCGAGTCGTTCTGGGTGCTGTCGCTGGTGGCGTTGGCGCCGCCGCTCGCGTGGGCGTTCGTGTCGTGGGAGCGCCGCGTCGTACGCCGGCAGGGGGCGCCGCTGCTCGACATCGGCCTGCTGCGCGACACGCCCGGCTATGCCAACGGGCTGGCCGTCGGCACGATCTACTTCACCGGCTTCACCGGCGTCTTCCTGGTTCTGTCAGTCTTCCTCCAGGAACAGCTCGACCTGTCGGCCCTGGAGACCGGGCTGCTGGTGACGCCGTTCGCCGCCGGCTCGGCGATCGCCTCCCCGATCGCGGGGCGCCTGGTGTCGGTGATCGGGCGGCGGATCACGCTGGTCGCGCTGACCATCATGCTCGTGGGCCTCGCCGGGGTGATCGCCGTCGCGCCCGACGGCTCGGGGCCGCTGTGGCTGCTGGTCCCCACGCTCCTCGTCGCCGGGCTCGGCGGCGGCGGCGTGGTGTCGCCCAACTTCACGCTGACGCTGCAGGACGTGCCGCCCCGGATGGGCGGCGCCGCGGGTGGGGCGCTGCAGACCGGGCAGCGCATCGGGTCGGCGCTCGGCGCGGCCCTGCTGATGGGGGTCTATCGCGTCGCGCTGGGCCAGGGCTGGGCGGCGCACCAGGCCCTACGCGTCACCCTGGCGACCGCCGGCGTGCTGGTGCTGGGCGCGCTCGTGCTCGCCGTCCGCGACTGGCGTCGAGACCCGTCGGTGCCCGCGTAGCGGGGGGCGGCGCTAGGCCTGGCCGCGGGCCACGCGGAGCGCGATGTCGGTGCGCGCCTGGGCGCCCGGGAACGTGATGGAGTGGACGCCCTCGTAGGCCTTCGCCCGGGCGTCGGCCACGTCGGCGCCGACTGCCACGACCGCCAGCACCCGGCCGCCCGCGGTCACCAGCTGGCCGTCGTCGCGGCGGGCCGTCCCGGCGTGGAAGACGTGCACGTCGGGCTCGCGGTCCAGCGTCTCCGCGCCCTTGATCAGGTCGCCGCTCGAGCTCGACTCGGGGTAGCCGCGGCTGGCCATCACCACGGCGACCGCGGCGCCCTCGCGGAAGCGCGGCGGCGCGACGTCGGCGAGCGTGCCCGTCGCGGCGGCGTACAGCAGCTCGGAGAGGGGCGACTCCAGCAGCGCCATGAGCGGCTGGGTCTCGGGGTCGCCGAAGCGGGCGTTGAACTCCACGACCCGGACCCCGCGGCCGGTCAGCGCGAGGCCGGCGTAGAGCAGGCCGCGGAACGGCGTGCCGCGGCGCTCCATCTCGTCGACCGTCGGCTGCAGCACCGTGCGGGTGACCTCGTCGACCAGGTCGGCGGGGGCCCACGGGATCGGGGTGTAGGCGCCCATGCCGCCGGTGTTGGGGCCGGCGTCGCCGTCGAAGATGCGCTTGAAGTCCTGGGCCGGCTGGAGCGGATAGACGGTGCGGCCGTCGGTGATCGCGAACAGGCTCACCTCCGGCCCGTCGAGGAACTCCTCGACGACGACCCGCTCGCAGGCCGCGGCGTGGGCCAGCGCGGCGTCGCGGTCGTCGGTCACCACCACCCCCTTGCCGGCGGCCAGCCCGTCGTCCTTGACGACGTACGGCGCCCCGAAGGCGTCCAGCGCCGCCGCTGCCTCCTCGGGGGTGGTGCAGACCCGGGCGGCCGCGGTCGGGACCCCGGCGGCCTCCATGACCTCCTTGGCGAAGGCCTTGGAGCCCTCGAGCTGGGCGGCCTCGGTGCTGGGCCCGAAGCAGGCGATGTCGCGCGCCCGGACCCCGGTGGCCACGCCGGCGACCAGCGGCGCCTCCGGACCGACGACCACCAGGTCGACGCCCAGCCGCTCGGCGAGCCCCGCGACCGCCTCGGCGTCCATCGGGTCGACGTCGTGCAGCGTGGCGACCTCGGCGATGCCGGGGTTGCCCGGCGCCGCGTGCACCTCGGTCACCCCCGGGTCGCGGGCCAGCGCCCACGCCAGCGCATGCTCCCGGCCGCCAGTGCCGATCACCAGGGTCTTCACGGGTCGCAGCCTAACCGGGGCCGCCCGGCGGTCTTGCGGCCGTCCGTGGGTGGGGGAGATCTGCTCCTCCGAGGAGCGAACTCCGGGTTATCCACAAGCGTCGGGCCGGGATTGGCTCCTCGGAGGAGCAAACCGCCCCGCACGCCTCAGTCGTGGACGACCAGCGTCTGCTCGCGGCCGGGGCCGACGCCGACGCCCCAGATGCGGGTGCCGGACATCTCCTCGCACGCCTGCACGTAGCGCTGGGCGTTGACCGGCAGGTCGGCGAACGACCGGCAGCCGGAGATGTCCTCCCACCAGCCGTCGAGCAGCTCGTAGACGGGCTTCGCGTGGTGGAACTCGGTCTGGGTCATCGGCATCTCGTCGTGCCGGACGCCGTCGATCTCGTAGGCCACGCAGACCGGGACCTTCTCCCACGACGACAGCACGTCGAGCTTGGTGAGGAACAGGTCGGTGAGCCCGTTGACGCGGGAGGCGTAGCGCGCGATCACGGCGTCGTACCACCCGCAGCGGCGGTCGCGGCCGGTCGAGACGCCGACCTCGCCGCCGACCTTCCAGAGCTTCTCGCCGTCGGCGTCGAACAGCTCGGTCGGGAAGGGGCCGGAGCCGACGCGGGTGGTGTAGGCCTTGATCACGCCGATCACCCGGTCGATCCGGGTCGGCCCGACCCCGGCGCCGGTGCACACGCCGCCGGCGATCGCGCTGGAGGACGTGACGAACGGGTAGGTGCCGTGGTCGACGTCGAGCATCGTCGCCTGGGCGCCCTCGAAGAGGACCGTCTCGCCGCGGTCGAGCGCCTGGTTGAGCATGAGCGAGGTGTCGGCGACCAGCGGCCGCAACCGGTCGACGTACGACAGCAGCTCCTCGACGACGGCGTCGACCTCGACGGCGCGGCGGTTGTAGACCTTCGCCAGCAGCTGGTTCTTGACCTCCAGCGAGGCCTCGACCTTCTCGGCGAGGATCTTCTCGTCGAACAGGTCGGCCACCCGGAGGCCGAGGCGGTTGACCTTGTCGCCGTACGCCGGCCCGATGCCGCGGCCGGTCGTGCCGAGCTTGTTGTTGCCCAGGAAGCGCTCGGTGACCTTGTCGATCGTCGGGTGGTAGGGCGCGATCACGTGGGCGCTCGCGGAGACCACCAGCTCGCCGAGCTCGGGGCGACGCTCGCGCAGCGCGTCGAGCTCCTTGAACAGCTGCGGGACCGACACGACGACGCCGTTGCCGATCACCGCGGTGCAGCCCGGCGTGAGGATGCCGGTCGGCAGCAGGTGGGTGGCGAACTTCTCGCCGTCGATGACGATGGTGTGGCCGGCGTTGTGGCCGCCGGAGGTGCGGACGACGTAGTCGATCGTCTCGGTCGTCGCGAGCAGGTCGGTCGCCTTGCCCTTGCCCTCGTCGCCCCACTGGGCGCCCAGGATCACGATCGCGGGCATCGCAGCCCCCCTCCTCGTCGGCGGACGCACGTTACCAAAAGGGCGTACAGGCCCCGGGGGGCCTTCGCTAGGGTCCGAGGAGTGGACCCGCTCCTCGTCATCACCAACGCCGCCGCCGGGACGGCCGACCAGGAGACCCTCGACCGCGGCCTCGCCATCCTGCGCGAGCACGGGTCGGTCGAGGTGGCGGCGACCGGCACCCTCGGCGAGCTCGACAGCGTGCTGCACCGCGCCGGGTCGCGGACCATCGTGGTCGCCGGCGGCGACGGGTCGCTGCACGCCGTCGTCGCCGCGCTGCACCGGCGCCACGACCTCGACCGCACCACGCTCGGGCTGCTGCCGCTCGGCACCGGCAACGACCTGGCCCGCTGTCTCGGCATCCCGCTGGACATCGAGGAGGCCGCGCTCGCGGTCGCCACGGGCGAGCCGACCCGGATCGACCTGGTCGTCGACGAGCTCGGCGGCGTCGTCGTCAACAGCGTCCACGTCGGCGCCGGCGCCGAGGCGTCCCGCCAGGCCACCGGCTGGAAGCATCGGCTGGGCTCGATCGGCGTCGGGGGCCTCAACCTGGGCAAGCTCGGCTACCCGATCGGCGCGCTTAAGACGGCGATCCGCCCGCCGACGCTGCGGCTCCGGGTCGAGCTCGACGGCGAGGTCGTCAACGACCTCGACCAGCCGGTGCTGATGGTGGCGGTCGGCAACGGCACGTCGGTCGGCGGCGGTGCGCTGCTGACCCCCGAGGCGGACGTCGACGACGGCCGCGTCGACGTGATGATCGCGCGGGCCGCGGGGGCCCTGCAGCGCGTCGGCTATGCCGCCCGCCTGGCCCGCGGGACGCACCCCGACCACGCCGACGTCACCTACCTGCGGGCCAAGCAGGTGTCGGTCTCCGGCGAGGAGTTCTGGTGCTCCGCCGACGGGGAGATCGACGGGCCCGAGCGGCACCGGACCTGGCACGTCGAGCCGGCGGCGTACACCGTGCTGCTGCCGGCCTGAGCGTCCACGCGCGACAACCGGGTCGGCGCGACCCGGGCCGCGTTGTTAGCGTTGGCCGACGCGGGGCGGACCGCCCCGCGACGGACGATCGGCACGGCAGGAGCGGCGCGACCATGGCACGAGGCGGACGCGGGCAGCAGGGCGAGCCCACCGACTGGGTGACGCGCGCCGCCGACGACGCCATCCGGCACGCCGGCGAGGGCAACCTCGTCACCTGCGCCTCCGGCATCAGCCCGTCGGGGCCGATCCACCTGGGCAACCTGCGGGAGTTCCTGACGGTGCACTTCGTGGTCGAGGAGGTACGCCGGCGCGGCGTCGCCGTCCGCCACCTGCACTCGTGGGACGACTACGACCGGTTCCGCAAGGTGCCCTTCGGCGTCGACGAGTCGTGGAACGAGCACATCGGGCGACCGCTCTCCGCCGTCCCCGACCCGTGGGAGTGCCACGCCTCCTGGGCCGAGCACTTCAAGCAGCCGCTGCGCGAC
>JAUILS010000318.1 GCA_030432975.1 Actinomycetes bacterium | reverse complement strand
CGCGGTGAGGATCAGCAGCCACTGCACCACGCGCAGCAGGCCGGCCCAGACGGGGATCCGGTCGGCGCCGAGGTCGGTGCGGGCCAGCGCGGCGTCGAGCCGGTCGTGGAGGTCGTCGAGGCGCGAGGTCGAGGCGTGCCGCACGGCGGAGGCCCAGGGGTGGGCCATGCCGCGGGAGACGTCCTCGGCCAGGGCGCGCACCTCGGTGTCGACGCGGGCCTGCTGCATCTGCGTCGGCTTGGGCATGGAGGTGCGGGAGGTGCCGGTGAGCTGCTTGCCGACCGAGCCCAGGTCGAGGTGGAGGCGCTTGAGCGGGTCGGGCTTGAGCTTGCTCACCCAGGCGACGAGCGGCCAGCCGGTGGCGCGGTTGGCGCGCATCCGGGTGGACTTCTCCACCGCGTCGACGACGGTCGGCACCCCGGCGGCATCGGCCAGCGCGTCGTCGAGGGCGGCGACCCGCTCACCCGACAGCGACCGGGTCTTCGCCGACCCGGTGGCCTCGTCGAGCCGCGCGGCCACGGCCTTGACGTCGGCCTCGGTGCGGGCCCGGTTGGCCTTCTTGGTGGCGACCCGCTCGGCGATCATCCCGCGCAGCTCGTCGATGCCCTCGCCGTGGCGGGCGGAGACCGCGACCACCGGGACGCCGTCGAGGCCGTCGGCCGCGAGCAGCCGGCGTACGTCGGAGATCATCGAGTCGCGCTTCTCGGGCGGGACGGTGTCGATGTGGTTGAGCACCACCATCATCACGTCGCGGTGGCTGGCGAGGGGCGCGAAGTAGCGGTCGTGGATGGCGGCGTCGGCGTACTTCTGCGGGTCGAGCACCCACACCAGCAGGTCGGCGAGCACGACCAGCCGGTCGACCTCGAGGTGGTGGGACACCTCGGTCGAGTCGTGGTCGGGGAGGTCGAGCAGCACCACGCCCTGGAGGGCCTGGTCCTCGCGCCCGGTGTCGAGCATCGAGTCGCGCATCGTCTGGTGGCGGGCGGGGATGCCGAGCCACTCCAGCAGCTCCTCGGCGCCCTCGGCACCCCAGACGCAGGCGGTCGCCCACGAGGTCGTGGGCCGGCGGACGCCGACCGAGGAGAGGTCGAGACCGGTGAGCGCGTTGAACGTGGAGGACTTGCCGGAGCCGGTGGCGCCCGCGATGGCGACGACGGTGTGCTCGGCCGAGAGCCGCATCCGGCCGGCGGCGCGCTCCACGATCGTGTCGGCCTCGGCCACCAGGTCGTCGCCGAGACGGCCGCGCGAGGCGTCGGCTGCCGCCTCGAGCGCAGCGACCCGCTCGCCCAGGTCGGTGCCCCGAGTCACCAGCTTCTTTGCTCCTTCGAGCAAGGACGTCATGGTCTCCCTAGCGCGCCACACACACCCGACCCTCGGGTGCCTCAGAGATCACCCTAGGGGGTCGAGGCCAGTTTGCTCAGACCGGCGTGCGTTCGCCGCCGTCGTCCAGGGCGTCGACCCCGCCGACCGGCGTGCCCTGCGCGGCGAAGCGCAGGTCGTCGACCCGCCGGGCCGCAGCGCGCAGCTGCTCGGCGGCGTCGTCGGCGATCTCGAGACCGTCGAGCAGGTCGAGGTAGCGGGCCCGCTCCGCGGCCAGCAGCTCCTCGACGCGCTCCTGCAGCCGCTCGCGGGCGCGCCGGGCCAGGTCGCGGACGGCCTGGTCGCCGAAGACCGCCTCGAGCAGCTTCTGCCCGAGGACGGCGCTGCCGCCGGCGATGCCGACCTCCGCCCCGGTGAGGCCGGCGGTGTGGGCGAACACGACGACCATGAGGGCCACCGACAGCCCGTTGACGCCGTAGGCCATGAAGCGGGCGGTGCTGCGCTTGTCGGCGCCCTCGGTGCGGACCATGTCGAGCACGTCCTGCTGCCACTCGCGCACGGAGCGCTCGGCCCGACGGCGGAGGTCGCGCGAGGCGCGGCCCAGGTCCTCCGGGGCGTCGGCCAGCAGCGCCTGGCCGGAGGCCAGCGACTGCCAGGAGGCCTCGGCCCGCTCGGCGGCGGCCTCGGCGTGCTCGAGGATCAGCGACTCCAGGCCGGACTCGACGGCCACCGTGACCCGCTCCGCCTGCGCGGGACGGCCCTTCAGCGAGTTGACGATCCGGTCGCGCAGCGCCCCGATCCGCGTCTCCAGCGACCGCAGCAGCTCGCCGGTGCCGACGAACTCCTGCCACCGGGCCAGCACCTCGCCGCGCAGCAGCGTGCCGTCGGCCGACGCGGTGGCGACCGCCTCGACCGCCTGGTCGTAGGCCTTGTCGGCGTCCTCGCGCAGCCGCGCGGCCACGTCGGTCTGCTCGGCGGCGGCGTCGGCGACGCTGTGGGTGCGCCAGGCGAGCGTGCGGATCGCGCCGTCGAGGGTCTGCTTGACCACCGCCGCCCGGGCGGTGCTGTCGGCGGCCAGCGACTCCAGCCAGCTGCGGATCTCGGCGACGTGGTGGGCCGGGAGCAGCCCGTCGTCGCTCACCTCGCCCTCCCGGACGATGAACATCGGGGAGTCCTTCAGGCCCCGGCTGGCCAGCATCCGCGCCAGGTGCGC
>JAUILS010000074.1 GCA_030432975.1 Actinomycetes bacterium | reverse complement strand
CACGACGCAGGGACGCCGGTTCGACCCCGACGGCGCCTACGTGCGACGGTGGGTGCCGGAGCTGGCCGACGCGGACGACCCGCACGAGCCCGGCGACGTCGAGGGCTATCCCGCCCCGATCGTCGACCACGGCGAGGAGCGCGACGAGTCGCTGGCCCGCTACGAACGCATCAAGTCCTAGCTGCACGGAGGGGCCCCGGTGAAGGTGCTGGTCGTGCCGGAGCGCTACTGCGGCCCGGCCTCCTCCGGCAACGGCGGCTGGACCGCCGGGGCGCTGGCGGAGCTCGCGCTGGCCGGGCGGTCGGGCGTCGTCGAGGTGACTCTGCGACTGCCGCCCCCGTTGGAGCTCGCGATGCCGGTGGAGCCTGCGGACGACCGCCTCGTCGCGCGCCTGGAGGATCGGGTGGTCGCGGAGGCGCGGGTCGTCGCCGACGAGCTGGTGCCCGTCGACGCCGCCGCTCCCGAGGTCGCCCGCGCCGCGGAGACGGCGTACGCCGGCCTCCGCTCGCACCCGTTCCCCACCTGCTTCTCCTGCGGCGTCGACCGGGAGCCGGGCGACGGGCTCCGGATCTTCCCCGGGTTCGTGGGCGCCACCCGGGTGGCGGCGACGTGGACGCCGGCGGAGTCGGTGGCCGACCCCGAGCGGCCGGGCACCACCACCCTGCCCGTCGCCTGGGCGGCGCTCGACTGTGTCAGCGCCTGGGCCGCCGACATCGCCGACCGGCCGATGGTGCTGGGCCGGATGACTGCCTCCGTCGACGCCCGGCCGCACGTCGGCGAGGCGCACGTGGTGGTCGGCGAGGTGCGCGGCACGGAGGGGCGCAAGACGTTCACCGCCGCCACGGTCTACGACCCCGACGACCGCGTCGTCGGCCGTGCCGAGCACGTCTGGATCACGGTCGACCCCGCCGCGTTCGCCTCGGGTTGACGCGTCCCCGCGGCGTCACGAAGGATGCTCGGGTGCCGCATGTGAACGATCCAATTCCGCCCGCCGCCCCCGCGCCCACGCCCGCCCCCGCCACCGGCGGCCCGACCGAGACCCCCTGGTGGCGGCACGCCGTCGTCTACCAGATCTACGTCCGCTCCTTCGCCGACAGCGACGGCGACGGCATCGGCGACCTGCCCGGCATCACCGCGCGCCTCCCCTACGTGCGCGACCTCGGCGCGGACGCGGTGTGGCTGACGCCGTTCTACACCTCGCCGCAGCACGACCACGGCTACGACGTGGCGGACTACCGCGACGTCGACCGGCTCTTCGGCACCCTCGACGACGCCGACCGGATGATCGCCCGCGCCCACGAGCTGGGCCTCAAGGTCGTCGTCGACCTGGTGCCCAACCACACCTCCTGGGACCACGCGTGGTTCCGGGCCGCGCTGGCCGCCGGGCCGGGCTCGCCGGAGCGCGCCCGCTACCTCTTCCGCACCGGCCGCGGCGACGCGGGCGAGCTGCCGCCCAACAACTGGCAGTCGGTCTTCGGCGGCGCCGCGTGGACCCGGGTCGGCGACACCGACCAGTGGTACCTCCACCTCTTCGACAGCAGCCAGCCCGACCTCGACTGGCGCAACCTCGAGGTCAACGAGATGTTCCAGGGCGTGCTGCGCTACTGGCTCGACCGCGGCGCCGACGGCTTCCGCATCGACGTCGCGCACGGCCTGCTCAAGGAGGAGAGCCTGCGCGACCAGGACCACGTCGCGACGTCGATCGCCTCGGCGGTCCAGCACGAGTCGGAGGGGCGCGACCCCCACGAGGAGGACCCCGACGAGGAGGAGCGCTTCCAGGTCGGCGCCCGCGAGGTCGACGAGCCGATGTGGGACCAGCCGGAGGTGCACGACGTCTACCGCAGCTGGCACCCGATCCTCGAGGAGTACGCCGCGATGGCAGTCGCCGAGGCGTGGACGCGCAGCCCGGAGACCACGGCGGCCTACGTCCGGCCCGACGAGCTGCAGCAGACGTTCAACTTCGACTGGCTGCTGGCCGAGTGGGACGCCGCGGCGTTCCGCGACGTCATCACCACCACCATCGACGCCACCCGCGCCGTCGGCGCCTGGCCGACCTGGGTACTCAACAACCACGACGTGATCCGCAGCGTCACGAGGTACGGCGGCGGCGCGGCGGGGCTGGCCCGGGCCCGCGCGGCCACCCTGGCGACGCTGGCGCTGCCGGGGGCGGCGTACCTCTACCAGGGCGAGGAGCTCGGCCTCCCCGAGGTCGACGTGGCCCCCGAGCACCGGCAGGACCCGCTGTGGTTCCGCACCGGCAAGGTGGGCCGCGACGGCTGCCGGGTGCCGATGCCCTGGGGCGGCAGCGCGCCGCCCTACTCCTTCGGTCCCGGCCCGGGTGCGCCCTGGATCCCGCAGCCCGACGACTGGGGCGCCCTGACCGTGGAGCGGCAGGAGGGCGACCCCGACTCGACGCTCGAGCTCTACCGCCGGGCCCTGCGGCTGCGCCACGAGTTCGCGACCGACGAGGCCGGCGCCGAGGTGGAGCTGCTCGACCTCGGGCCGCAGGTGCTGGCCTTCCGCCACGGCGCGCTGACCGCCGTCGTCAACTGCGGGGCGAGCGACGTCCGGCTCCCCGACGGCGAGCTGCTGCTCGCGAGCGGGCCGGTCGACGGCCGCCGCCTGCCGCCCGACACCGGCGCCTGGCTGCGCGGCTGACCCGGGGCCGCGCCGTCGGCGACAGGCCTGGCGGCGCGGCCGGCTCCCCCCAGAGCCGGCCACGCCACCAGGAGATCGGTGACCGGGCGCCCCGTCAGTCCGTGAGCGACCGGTTGTAGCGGGCGAGCGCCCCGACCAGCTCCCGAAGGTCGGCCTCGGTCCAGTCGGCGAGCCGGTCGGCGAGCAGCTTGCGGCGCTGCCCGGCCACCTCGGCCATCGCCTCGCGGGCGGCGTCGGTGACGGCGAGCAGCTGCGCGCGGCCGTCCTCCGGGTCGGGCCGGCGCTCGACCAGGTCCAGCTCGACGAGCTGCCGGATCTGGCGGCTGACGGCGCCCTTGTCGATGCCGAAGGTGTCGACCAACGTGCTGGAGCGGAGCGGGCCGTGCTCGGCCAGCTGCCCCAGCAGGAGGTACGACGACGCGGACAGCTCCGGGTGGACCGCCTGGGCCCGCTCGACGATGACCCGCCGGACCCGGTGGATGAGCACCCCGACCTCGCCCTCGAGGGCGGCCAGCACCTCGCCGCGCTGGGTCATCGCGCACCACCCGGCTGGTCGACGCCGAGCTCGGCGGCCACCTCGGGGGCGAGCTCGTCGTCCTTGAGGATCGTGGTGCGCAGCGGCACCTCCCGGATCAGCAGCACGCAGCCGAGCGCGAGCACGGCGAACGGCACGGCGATCAGGAACAGGTCGCCGGTGGCGGCGCCGAAGGCGTGCTCGAACAGCGCGCGCACCGGCGCCGGCAGCGTCGCGAGGTCGGGGATGGCGTGGCTCTGGTGCGCGTCGATGGTCACGCCGCTCTCCCGCAGGCCGGCGGTCACGGTCGCCGCCACCCGGTGGCTCAGCACCGCGCCGAGCGCGGAGACCCCGATCGAGCCGCCCAGCGAGCGGAAGAAGGTCACCACCGCGCTCGCGGCTCCCATGTCGGCGTGGGCGGTGTTGTTCTGGACCGCCAGCACGAGGTTCTGCATCGTGGACCCGAGGCCGAGGCCGAGCACCGCCATGAAGAGCCCGACCCGCCACAGCGCGGTCGTCTCGTCGATGGTGGCGAGCAGTGACATGCTGGCGACGACCAGCACCATCCCGCCCACCAGGAACCGCTTCCAGCGGCCGGTGCGGGTGATGGTGCGGCCAGAGACGATGCTGCTGACGAGCAGGCCGCCGACCAGGCACACCGACATCAGGCCGGCGCGGGTGGGCGACATGCCGCGGGCGAGCTGGAAGTACTGCGAGAGGTAGACCGTGGCGCCGAACATGGCGACGCCGATCAGCACCGAGGCCGCGGTGGCGAGCGCGGTGGTGCGGTCGCGGAAGAGCCGCAGCGGGATCACCGGCTCGCGGGCGACCTTCGCCTCGACCAGCAGCGCCGCGGCCAGCACGACGGCACCCGCGGCCACGAGGGTGAGGCTGGTCGTCGACGCCCAGCCGAACTGGTTGCCCGCCAGCGAGACCCAGACGAGGAGCAGGCTGACCCCGCCCACGAGGAGCGTGGCGCCGAGGTAGTCGACGTGCACCTCCCGTCGTACGACGGGCAGGTGCAGGGTCCGCTGCAGCACCACGAAGGCCAGCGCCGCGACCGGCAGGCCGACGTAGAAGCACCAGCGCCACCCGACGGTGTCGACGAGCAGCCCACCGACCAGCGGGCCGGAGACCGTGGCGAGCGCGAAGACGGCGCCGATGTAGCCGGCGTAGCGGCCGCGCTCGCGGGGAGACACCATGCTCGCGATCACGACCTGCACCAGTGCGGTGAGGCCGCCGACGCCCAGGCCCTGCACGGCCCGCGCCCCGATGAGCACCTCCATCGACGGCGCGGTCGCGGCGATCAGCGAGCCGGCGGAGTAGATCACCAGCGCCGTCTGCACGAGCAGCTTCTTGGAGAACTGGTCGGCGAGCTTGCCCCAGATCGGAGTCGTCGCGGTCATCGTCAGCAGGGTCGCGACGACCACCCAGGTGTAGCCGGTCTGGCTGCCGCCGAGGTCGGTGACGATCCGCGGGAGGGCGTTGGAGACGACGGTGCTCGAGAGCATCGCGACGAACATCGCGAGCAGCAGCCCGGCCAGCGCCTCGAGGACCTCGCGGTGGGTCATCGGCGCCGGGGCGGGCGCGCTCTCGAGGGTGGTGGGCGGCGGTGGCGAGGTGGCGGTCACGGGGCCTCGTGGGTGGGCGGTTCGGCAATGGTTGTCGTCGGCAACCTTATCCCGAGTGGTTGACTCGGACAACTTGTTTCGACCTGGCTAGGCTGCGGCGCGTGGGTGGCGCCGAAACCTCTCTCGGCACGTCGGCGCGCCCGGACGTCGTGGCCGCGCTGGGTCGCCCCGAGCCGCGGCTGGTCGACCGCCTGGTGGCCGGGCTGGCCGGCGTCCCGAGGGGCGGTCCCGCGGCAGGTCGGGCCGGCGCCGTGGCTCCGTCGGCGGTGGTCGAGACGCCACACCTGCGGGTGTGGTCGAGCCGCGCCCTGACCCCCTGGACCGCCGGCGACCGCCACGGCTGGACGTGGGCGGCCGCCGCCCCGGAGGTGACCCCCACGTCGTGGGAGCACGCCGCCACCGGCGCCGTCGCGCCCGGGGTCGCCCTCGGCCCCGACGGCGGGGTGGTGCACGCCGACGGGCTGGCCCTGCAGGACCTCTACGCGCGGCGGGTCGGTGACGCGGTCTACCTCAGCACCCGCTTGCTGCCGCTGCTCGACCTCGACGAGGGCCGGCTCACGCCCGACCTCGCCGCCTGGGGCGCCATCCTCACGGTGGGAGCGCCGGTCGGCGACGGGGCCCCGGTGCGAGAGGTGCGCCGACTCAGGGCAGGCTCCGCGTGGACGGTGACCACCGACGGCGAGCTCGGCGAGCGCACGGCCGCGCCGCTGTGGGACGACCTCCCGCCGGCGCCGGCACCGGCCGAGATGACCGAGCTGCTGACCGCGGCCGTCCCGGCCGGGGACGACCCGGTCGTGGTGACGCTGAGCGGCGGGTGGGACTCGCGGGTGCTGGCCTCCCTGGCACGACGCCGCGGTCACCCGGTGGAGGCCTGGACGACGTACCAGTACCACCCGAAGGAGAAGGACCTCGTCTGGGCGCAGCGGGTCGCCCGCGCGATGGGGGTGCCCCAGCGGATGGTGCTGCCGCAGGGCCGCGACTGGGCCGACCAGCAGGCCAGGGTGCGGCGGCGGATGGAGTTCCAGACCTGGATGCACACCTGGCTCTTCCCGCTGGCCGAGGCGCTGCACGAGCAGCCGCTGCCGGTGCTCGACGGCGGCTACGGCGACGCCCTGCTGCGCGCCGACCTGGCCGGCAAGGCCGCCGCGGGCGACCTGCCGTGGCCGCGGTCGCTCTTCGACGGGACGGGCGGGCGGCGGCTCGACTTCCTCGCCGACGGCGCGGCCACCCCGCTCCGCGAGGCCGCCCTGGCGGCGTACGCCGACCTCGGCGCCACCGTCGCCGACCACCCCAACCGGCACACCCTCCTGCAGCTGCTCACCCGGCAGAACCGCGCGGTGACCACCGCGGCACGGCTGCTCGTCGGGCCGGAGACCGCGGTGTGGATGCCGTTCGCGCACCCGTCGGTCGTCCGGGCGGCGCTGGCGGTCCCGCTGGCCGACAAGCAGCGGCATGCCTACTACCGCGAGATGCTCCGCACCGCTTGCGGCCCCGAGGGCGAGCTCCGCTCGAGCAACGACCCGGGCGCGCGCGGCCAGAAGGTCCGCAACGCCTTCCTGCCGCCCGCCCTCGTCGGGTCACTGATGGCGACGGTGCGGCGCAGCGAGCGGGCGACCGCCCTGCTGGGGCCGCTGCTGCGCGAGGCCCTGGCGACCGACGACGTCGAGCCGCTGCGCCGGCGGCTGCGCCCAGTCGACGTGCTGGCCTGGGCGGCGCTGCTCGCCGACGTCGAGGAGCAGTACGCCGGCCGGCTGGACTGGTCGGGCTGGCCCGGCGGCTGACCCCGCTCCGCCCTCACCCGCCCTCTCCCCGGCCGCCCGCCCGCTGCCCCGTGGGAGATAGTCCAGTGCGTATTCGGGCCGAATCTCGGGTTCTCACCCCGGAAGCGCACTGGACTATCTCCCACACCGGGGCTCGCCGGGCCCGGCCGCATCCACCACGGGACATCCACCACGGGGAAACATCCGGAGACGCAGCGACCCGCAGGCGTTGACCTCACGACGGAGTCGTGACGCCGTCCGGGGGACGTGCCCGGATCGCCTGCGGGTCGGGTGACTGCGATGGATTCGCCAGCGCGTGGCCCAGTCGAAGCTCGCGCACCGGCCGGGTGCTGCTAGCGCGCAGCCACCTCACGCGTCCTTGAAGAATTCATTCCTCGGACCACCTCCTTTCCCGTGTGCGACCACCGTAGGCGCGGGTCGGCCCCCACTCAAGGGACTTTCATGATCAACCAGACGGTTGACAACACCGGCGACCAGGAGCCACCGTGGGAGGCCCACCCAGCTCCCCAGCACCCACCCCCAGGACCACCCCGATGCCGCTCCCCCACGACCCGGCCGACCGCCACCGCGCGGTGGCCGCGATCTTCGCCGAGGCCGCCCGCGCGGTGGCCGACTGGGACGCGCCCACTCCCGTGCCCGCGTGGCGCGCCCGCGACGTCGTGGGCCATCTCGTGGAGTGGCTGCCGGGCTTCCTCGGGTCGACGGACGTCCGGCTCCCCGACGTCGCCGCGGACGACCCGGTCGCCGCCTGGGAGCGGCGAGCGGCCGACGTACAGGCGCTGCTCGACGACCCCGCCTCGGCCGGCCAGACGTTCAGCGACCCGCACACCGGTGAGCTGCCGCTGCGGGAGGCGATCGACCGGTTCTACACCTCCGACGTGCTGATGCACGCGTGGGACCTCGCCCGCGCCGCCGGCCACCCCGACCCGATCCCCGCCGACGTCGCCGAGGAGATGCTCGCCGGCATGACCGGGATCGAGGAGCTGCTCCGCGCCTCGGGGCAGTTCGGCCCGGCCGTGGCCGCGCCCGAGGGCGCCAGTCCCGGCGACCGGCTGATGGCGTTCCTCGGCCGCGACGCCACCCGGCCGTAGCCGCGCGGCCCGGGAGGAGCTAGGCGACAGCCTCCTCACCGGCGCCGGTGAACTGCGAGCGGTAGAGCCGCGCGTACGCACCCTCGTCGGCGAGCAGCGAGTCGTGGGTGCCCTGCTCGACGATCGCCCCGTCCTCCATCACCAGGATCAGGTCGGCGTCGCGGATCGTGGAGAGCCGGTGGGCGATCACGAACGACGTCCGGTCGCTGCGCAGCGCGCTCATCGCCTGCTGCAGCAGCAGCTCGGTGCGGGTGTCGACCGACGAGGTCGCCTCGTCGAGGATCAGCAGCGCCGGCTCGGA
The DNA here is from genome assembly GCA_030432975.1 of Actinomycetes bacterium. GTDB lineage: Bacteria > Actinomycetota > Actinomycetes > Propionibacteriales > Nocardioidaceae > Nocardioides. Next base: position 5,792 of record JAUILS010000074.1, on the reverse strand, counting down.
CAGGAACGCCCGCGCGATGGTCACCAGCTGCCGCTCCCCCGCCGAGAGGTTGGAGCCCTCGTCGTCGATCATCGTGTCGTAGCCGTCGGGCAGCGAGTGCACGAAGCGGTCCACGAACGTCGCCTGCGCGGCCGCGAGGATCTCCTCCTCGGTCGCGTCGGGGCGGCCGTAGGCGATGTTGTCGCGGATGGTGCCGGCGAACAGCCAGGTGTCCTGGAGCACCATCCCGATCCGCTCGCGCAGCGCGGCCCGCGGCATCGACGCGATGTCGACGCCGTCGAGGGTGATACGGCCGTCGTCGATCTCGTAGAACCGCATCACCAGGTTGACCAGCGTGGTCTTGCCGGCGCCGGTCGGCCCGACGATGGCGACGGTGTGGCCGGGGTCGGCGGTCAGGGACAGGTCGTGGATCAGCGGCCGCTGCGGGTCATAGGAGAACGACACGTGCTCGAACCGCACCTCGCCGCGCTGCTCCCCCGTGAGTACGCCGGCCGCGGCGGCGCCGCCGGCACCGACATCGGGCACCTGCTCGTCGGCGTCGAGCAGCTCGAAGACGCGCTCCGCCGACGCCACGCCCGACTGCAGCAGGTTGGCCATCGACGCCACCTGGGAGAGCGGCTGGTTGAACTGGCGGGTGTACTGGATGAACGCCTGCACGTCGCCGAGGCTCATCGTCCCCGACGCCACGCGCATCCCGCCCAGCACGGCGATGACGACGTAGTTGAGGTTCCCGATGAAGAACATCACCGGCATGATCAGCCCGCTCACGAACTGCGCGCCGAACGAGGCGCGGAACAGCTCGTCGTTCTCCTCCGCGAAGACCCGCTCCACCTCGCCCTGCCGGCCGAACACCTTGACCAGCGCGTGGCCGGAGAAGGTCTCCTCGACGTGGGCGTTGAGCACACCGGTGCGCCGCCACTGCGCGACGAACAACCCCTGGGAGCGCTTCATGATCTGAGCGGCGATCACCATCGTCAGCGGCACCGAGACCAGCGCGACCAGCGCCAGCAGCGGGCTGATCCACACCATCATGGAGATGACGGCCACGACGGTCAGCAGCGAGGTGAGCAGCTGGCTCATCGTCTGCTGCAGCGACTGGCTGATGTTGTCGATGTCGTTGGTGACCCGCGAGAGCAGCTCGCCGCGCGGCTGCTTGTCGAAGAACTGCAGCGGCAGCCGGTTGATCTTCTGCTCGACCTCCTCGCGCATGTCGTAGACGGTGCGCTGGACCCCGTCGTTGAGGAGGTAGCCCTGCAGCCAGCCGAGCAGCGACGCGACGACGTAGATCGCCAACACCCAGCCGAGGACGACGGCGACGGCGCCGAAGTCGACGCCCTGGCCGACCACGACGTCCATCGACGACACCATGTCGGCGATGTTGCCCTGGCCGGAGTCCCGCAGCTGGGCCACCACCTGGCTCTTCGGCGTGCCCTCGGGGATGCCGTTGCGGGCGAGCATGCTGCCCACGAGCCCGGTGAAGATCAGGTCGGTGGCGTAGCCGAGCACCTTGGGCCCGAGCGCCATCAGCGTGACGGACACGACGGCGAGCAGGACGACGGCGACCGCCTTGACCTTCGCCGGGGCCATCCGCCGGACCACGCGCTTGGCCGACGGCCAGAAGTCGAGGGCCTTCTGGCCGACCATGCCGCCGCCGAACGGGCCGCGCCCGTGGCCGGGGCCCTGCACGATCCGCTCGGTCTGCTTCATCTCGCCGCCCTGGGCGGCGGGCGGTGGCTGCTGCCCGGTCACGCCGCCTCCTCCGCGCTCAGCTGGGACGCGACGATCTCCTGGTACGTCGGGTTGGCCGCCAGCAGCTCGTCGTGGGTGCCCGCACCGGCGATGGCGCCGTCATCGAGGACCAGGATCAGGTCGGCGTCGCGGATCGTGGAGACCCGCTGGGCGACGATGACCACCGTCGCGTCGGTGGTCACCGGCCTCAGCGCCGCGCGGAGCCGGGCGTCGGTGGCCAGGTCGAGGGCCGAGAACGCGTCGTCGAAGAGGTAGATCTCCGGCCGGCGACAGACGGCGCGCGCGATGGCGAGCCGCTGTCGCTGCCCGCCGGAGACGTTGGTGCCACCCTGGGCGATCGGGGCGTCGAGGCCCTCGGGCATCGCCCGGACGAAGTCGGCGGCCTGGGCGATCCGCAGCGCCTCCCACATCTCGTCGTCGGTGGCGTCGGCCTTGCCGTGCTGGAGGTTGCTGCGCACGGTGCCGGTGAAGAGGAAGGCCTTCTGCGGCACCAGCCCGATGGCGTCCCACAGCACCTCGGGCGCGAGGCGGCGGACGTCGACGCCGTCGACCCGGACCTCGCCGTCGGTCGCGTCAAAGAGCCGCGGCACCAGGTTGACCAGCGACGTCTTGCCTGCGCCCGTGGACCCGATCACGGCGACGGTCTGCCCGGGCTCGGCCCGGAAGGTGATGTCCTGCAGGACCGGGTGGTCGGCGCCGGGGTAGGAGAACGACACGTGGTCGAGCTCGAGGGTGCCGCGCAGGGCGCTGGGCGCAACCGGGTCGTCGGGCGGCCGCACCGACGACTCGGTGTCGAGCACCTCCATGATCCGGTCGGCGCTCACCGACGAGCGCGGCACCATCATCAGCATGAAGGTCGCCATCATCACCGACATCAGGATCTGCATGAGGTAGGCGAGGAACGCCGTCAGCGAGCCGACCTGCATCTCCCCGCTGTCGACGCGGTGGCCGCCGAACCACAGCACCGCCACGCTGGAGACGTTCACGACCAGCATCACCAGCGGGAACATCGTGGCCATCCACCGGCCGGTGAAGAGCGCGACGCCGGTCAGCTCGGTGTTGGCCTCGCGGAAGCGCTCGGTCTCCAGCGGCTCGCGCACGAAGGCGCGGACCACGCGGACGCCGGTGATCTGCTCGCGGAGGATCCGGTTGACCTCGTCGATGCGCATCTGCATCTGACGGAAGCCCGGCACCATCCGGCTCACGACGAAGCCGACGGCCAGGAACAGCACGGGCACGACGACCGCGAACAGCCAGGACAGGCCGAGGTCCTCGCGCATCGCCATGATGATCCCGCCGACCATCATGATCGGCGCGGCGATCGCCATGGTGGCGCTCATCTGCACCAGCATCTGCACCTGCTGGACGTCGTTGGTGGTGCGGGTGATCAGGCTGGGGGCGCCGAAGGTGTTGAGCTCGCGCTGGCTGAACGCGCCGACGCGCTGGAACAGGTCGCGCCGCACGTCGCGGCCCAGCGCCATCGCGGTGCGGGCGCCGTAGTAGACCGCACCGACCGAGCACAGCACCTGGACCACGGAGATGGCGAGCATCTCGCCGCCGAGCCGCCAGATCATGTCGATGTCACCGACGGTGACGCCCTCGTCGATGATGTCGGCGTTGAGGCTGGGGAGGTAGAGCATCGCGACGGTGCTCACGAACTGGAAGGCCACCACCGCGGCCAGCCAGGAGCGGTAGGGCGCCAGGTGGCGCCGCAGGAGTCGGATCAGCATCAGGGTGTCCCGGGGGTCGTGGCGGTGGGGGTGTCGGTGTCGATGGCGCTGGCGGTGGGGGCGGCGGGGTGGGCCACGCCGTGCAGCACGAGGGCGGCGACCTGGCCGGCGGAGAGGGGCGGCTCCTCGGTCATCCCGGGGTGGTGCGCCCCGAAGACGAGGCTGCGCAGGGCGAGTGCCGCGGTGTGCGGCTCCACGCTCAGCCGGTCGGCGTACCGCTCGAAGACGAGGGTGAGCCGCTCCAGCAGCCGCTGGTTGGCCTCGACGATGAACGCCGGCGGCCCGTGGGGCGTCTTGTCGTGCGGCTGCGAGGCCATCTGCTGGCGGAGGACCATCAGGATCGTGCCGACGCGCCGCATGTTGCCCTGGAGCCGCTCGACGACGTCGGTCAGCACCTTCTCGAGGTCGGGGTCGCCGGCGAGCGCGCCGGCGGGATCGACGCCGGGCGGCGGGGTGAGCACGTGCTCGGCCACGGCCCACAGCAGCGCGGTCTTGTCGTCGAAGACGCGAAAGATGGTGCCCTCGGCGACCCCCGCGGCGTGCGCGATCTCGCGGGTGGTGGGCATCGCCCCGGACTCGAGGATGAGCGGCACGACCGCCTCCACGATGGTCCGGCGTCGCTCGTCGGGCGTCATCGGGGTCGCTCGCGGGGTCACCCGCCCAGCCTAAATGAGTGAGCGCTCACTCACAACCCGTTTTCCCGCGAAACGGCACTCCGGCGGCGCGAACAGGCGAGTAGGCGCACCCAACCGGCGCTTGGGCCCACCGAGACGGCGACGCCGTACGCCGCGGCCCGCAGGGTCGCAGTCTCGCAGCGCGGGAGCGCCGTCTCGGGGTGCCAACGCGCCGCCTCGCGGCGCGGAAGCGCCACTTCGGGGAACCGCAGCGCCATCTCGGCGCGCCGTAGCGCCGTCTCGCGGTCAGGGGGCGAGGCGGTGGGTGGTCCAGGTGACCTCGTCCCCCACGTCGGCTACCTCCGCGACGTCCCCGTCGTCCACGTGGGTACGCCGGTAGACGAGGCGGTCGTGCATCCGCCCCGGGCGGCCCTGCCAGAACTCGAACGACTCCGGCCGCACCCGGAAGCCGCCCCACTCCGGCGGCACCGGCACCTCCTCGCCGTCGTCGCCGGCCCCGTAGCGCTCCTCCAGCGCGGCGTACGACTCCGCCAGCTCCTCGCGTCCGGAGATCTCCCGCGACTGGGGCGAGGCCCAGGCGCCGAGCCGGGCCCGCCGCGGCCGCGACGCGAAGTACGCCACCACCTCGGCGTCGTCGAGCACCGACGCCCTGCCCTCGACCCGGATCTGGCGCTCCACGGGATGCCACGGGAAGAGCAGCGCGCAGGCCGGGTTGGCGCGCAGCTCCCCGCCCTTGCGCGACCACAGGTTGGTGAAGAACACGAAGCCGTCGGGCGAGACGCCCTTGAGCAGCACCATCCGCACCGACGGCACCCCGTCGGGCGAGGCGGTCGCCACCACCATGGCGTTCGGCTCGGGCAGCTCCGCGGCGATCGCGTCGGCCATCCAGCGATGGAACATCTCGAACGGGTCGTCGGCCAGGTCGGCCTCGGTGAGCCCGCCGCGCGCGTAGTCCTCCCGCAGCGCCGACCAGTCGTGACGCTCACCGCCACCGCTGCCCACGACGCCGCCTCAGCCCAGCTCGGCGAAGCCGCGCGCCTGCACGCCCGAGTCGTCGAGATGGTCACCCAGCCGACGCAGCGCCGTCCCGACGTCGCCCAGGGTCTCGGCGATCACCCCCATCGCCTGCGACAGGTCGCCCAGCTTGTCGGTCGTGGCGCCCATCTCGGCGGCCACGCCGGCCAGTCGCTCGGCGGGCCCGTCCATCAGCGGCACCTTGCCGGCGCTCTCCGCGGCGTCGGCCAGCCTTTCGGCGCCGGCCCCCACCGACCCGACGATGGTGCCCAGCGCGTCGCCGGCCTCGGCCAGCGTGGCGCGGACCCCCGAGGCGCCGTCCTCCCCGACGAGCGAGACCGCGGCCGACCGGGCCTGCTCGCCCGCACCGGCGAGCCCGTCGGCCAGCCGGGCGAGGAAGTCGGGCAGCTCGCCCAGCCGCGCCAGCACGTCCTGGTTGTCGGTCACCAGGCCGATGACCTCCTGCAGCCGGTCGAGGTCGAGGTCGCCGAGGAGCTTTCCGAAGTCCATGGCCCGCACCCTAACCGGCGGTCCGGCCGACGGGCCGACGAGCCGCCCGCCACCGCCCGGGTGCAGAATGCCCCCCATGACCGACGTACAGCACGGGCTCGAGGGCGTCGTCGCCTTCGAGACGCAGATCGCCGAACCCGACAAGGAAGGGTCG
>JAUILS010000317.1 GCA_030432975.1 Actinomycetes bacterium | reverse complement strand
GGCGGCGAGGTCGCGGGTGGTGCGGGTGGCGAGGGGGAGGATCGCGCCGTCGACCCGCTGCCAGTCGGGTCGCAGGGCCCGCTTGCCGGCGGGACGGCGTACGGCGCGGCGGCCGTGGCTGGTCGACACCAACGGGGCGCCACCCAGGAGCGGCGCGGTCACCCACTGGTGCTCGGCGTCGGCGACGATCACTGAGCCGTCGGAGAAGCGCAGCTCGTAGCACGGGCGGTCGGTCATCACCTCGGTCGCCGCGACGACCGTGGTCTCCTTGCCGTCGGCGTCGAGCAGGGTGTCGCCGACCTGGACGGCGCCCATGGTGGTCCAGCCGTCGGGGGTGGGCAGCGGCGTCTCGAGGGCGAGCGCCTTGCCCATCGCCGGGCGCGCGGCGACGATGATCATCTGGCCGGCGTGGAGGCCGTTGGTGAGGTCGTCGAGGTCGGCGAACCCGGTCGGGACGCCGTAGAGCCCCGCCTCGCGGTTGCCGATCGCCTCGATCTCGTCGAGGACGCCGTCCATGATGTCGCTCAGCGGGGAGTAGTCCTCCGCGGTGCGGCGGTCGGTGACCTTGTAGACCTCGGCCTCGGCCTGGTCGACCACGTCGTCGACCTGTCCCTCGCCGGCGTAGGACAGCTGCACGATCTTGGTGCCCGCGTCGACCAGGCGGCGCAGGATGGCCTTCTCGCGGACGATCTCGGCGTAGTAGCCGGCGTTGGCGGCGATCGGGACGTTGGCCGACAGGGTGTGGAGGTAGGGCGCGCCGCCGACGCGCTGCAGCTCGCCGCGGCGCTGGAGCTCGGCGGCGGCGGTGACCGGGTCGGCGGGCTCGCCCTTGCCGTAGAGGTCGATGATCGCGTCGTGGATCAGCTCGTGGCTGGGGCGGTAGAAGTCGGCCCCACGGAGCACCTCGGCGACGTCGGCGATGGCGTCCTTGGTGATCATCATGGAGCCGAGCACGGACTGCTCGGCGGCCATGTCCTGCGGCGGCGTGCGGTCGCCGGGGCGCGTCGGCGCCTCGCCGGGGGCGTAGGGCGCCGGGCCGTCGCCGAACCCGTCGCCGAAGCCGTCGTAGGGCTCGTCGAACGGCGGCTCGGGCATGCCGCCGCGGGCACCCTGCTCGGTGACGCTCACCCGTCTCCTCCGCCTCTCGCCCCGCGCTCCCAGACCCCTGCGGCCCTGCGCGACAGGCTAGGACCGACCACCGACATCACCGCCTGCGGACCTGGTCGGGCGCGTGGTGGGGGCTGGCGCCCGACCGGTCCGCGAGACTCTCGTGACTGCCGCAACCTACGTCCGCTCTCGGGACTCCGTGAAGTCCCGAGAGCAGAGTTATCCACAGGCCCTGGGGATAACCTGGGGAGGGGCGTGGACGACACGCAAACCGTTGTGCACCACCTGTGGGTGGCGCTGTGGACGGCGGGGCGTGGTCACGGTCTCACGGGCCGCTGACCTGCGAAAACGCTTCTCCACTGGTGTGGATCGAAAATTGTTGGGCGCGGGTGCTGTTTACCTGTTCGTCATCTGGACGACCGTGCCGGTTTGTCGACTTAGTGTGCTCTCTCCACCAGAAGGTGAGGGTTACTCACAGGCTCGGTGGAAACGACCCGGGCATAGTCCGGATGGGCTATGGACCGGGCGGTCGTCCACAGGTCGGGAACTCAGGGGAGACGGCGGGGCGGCGTCGTGGTTAGGGTGAGGCAGCCCGGTCACCGGGCAGTTCTTGGGCCGTGACCGGGAGGTGCGGGGGATGCGTCGAGGGGGGTACGTCGCCGCGGTGGTCGCCTGCGCCGCCGTCGCGGCCGGGGCGCTCGCCGGGTGCCAGGGGGACGGCAGCGACCCGACGCCCTCGCCCAGCCAGTCCGCCAGCAACTCGGCCCCGCCGCCCAGCCCCAGCGAGTCGACCTCTGCCTCGCCCCAGGGTGAGACCGCCGAGGAGTTCATCTCACGGTTCGTGGTCGCCCAAACCGCTTTGCTCAACACCGGCCGCGCCTCCGAGTACCGGGCTCTGACTTCAGCCGGCTGCAGGACGTGCAAGAGCCTTCTGACCAGGGTGCGCACGATCTACTCGGCGGGCGGAAGTATCGAGACCGAGGGATGGTCGGTCGAAGGGCCAATGGACGTATCCGGTGGCGGGAAGACTCGATCGGTGCGGCTCCAAGTTGTTTCCGCCCCCACCACTTTGGTCGAGTCGGCAGGCGCCGATCCCCAGGAACTTGGCGGCGGGCCATCGACGCAGGTCTTCAAGTTGAGGAGAGCGGGCTCGACTTGGACAGTGACTGAGTACAACCAGGTGTCAACATGAGGCGGGTGACGGCTCGAGCGCTAGCGCTAGCGCTGGTGGCTGGCCTTCTGGTGCTGCTCTTTGACGCGCCAGCATCAGCGGACTGCTCGCTTGAGGGGGACATCGTCTACGTCGAGCAGACCTGTCAGTACTCGCCCGACGAGGTGCGCACGATGTATGCCACGGCCAAGTCCTCGGGCGTGGTCTATCGGATCCAGCCGGCCTGCACGGTGGGCGGCACGGCGACCTGCTCGGAGCCGGCGAG
>JAUILS010000316.1 GCA_030432975.1 Actinomycetes bacterium | reverse complement strand
ACATCCTGCGGTCGCTCGACGTGACCGTGCTGATGGTGACCCACGACCTGCCCTACGCGCTCGAGCTCTGCCCCCGGTCCGTGGTGCTCTCCGACGGCGCCATCGTGGCCGACGGGTCGACCCTCGACGTGCTGACCGACGCAGACCTGATGGCCGCGCACCGGCTGGAGCTGCCCTTCGGGTTCGACCCGCGGGCGGTTGGTAACCTTCCCACGTGACCATGGATCCCACCACGCTCGAGTCCGACGTCGAGGCCACCCGCGAGCGGCTGGCGTCGACCATCGACGAGCTCGTCTACCGCGTCAGCCCCAAGACGGTGGTCGGTCGCCAGGTGGCGACGACGAAGGCCCACTTCGTCGACGTCGAGAGCGGCGCCCCCCGCACCGACAACATCCTCAAGGTGGTCGGTGGCGTGGTGGGGGTCGTCGTCGCGTTCGCCGTGATCCGCAAGCTCGTCCGGTGACGCTCGCGCCGCCCGTCGGCGCGGCCGCTCCCGACCACCAGCCCAGGACCAGCCTCCCCAGGACCAGCCTCCCCAGGACCAGCGTGGCCGACAAGACCCCGATCAAGATGATGTACGACCGTCTCCTGGTCGAGCTCGACAAGGAGACGGGGGAGCGTCGCTCCTCCGGCGGCATCGTCATCCCCGCCACCGCCGCGATGGGGGCCCGCCGACTCTGCTGGTCGAAGGTCGTCGCCGTCGGGCCCAACGCCCGCTCGGTCGAGGCCGGCGACCGGGTGCTCTTCGACCCCGAGGACCTGGCCGAGGTCGAGGTCAACGGTGAGATCTACGTCGTGCTGCGCGAGCGCGACATCCACGCGATGGCGGCCGACCGTCTGGGCGACTCCGCCACCGGCCTCTACCTCTGACCGGCGCTCAGCAGGCTAGGGCTTGGCCTTCCAGAGCCACTGCCTGGTCCCCTCGGCGCCGAACACCAGCGCGCCGCCGCGGGTGAACATGCCGGCCTCGCCGAAGGTGTGCGCCTCCGGCAGCGGGACCACCGTCGGCGAGGTGTCGGAGAGGGAGGTGTAGACGAACGCCCGGCGGTAGCCCCGCAGGACGAAGTGGCTGCCCTTGCGGGAGAAGTCGGCGCCGCTGAGCCCGGTGCGGGCGGCGGCCACCTTGGTCAGCTTGTTGTCACCGTCGGGGTCGAGCACCTTCGGCGCGCGGTAGATGGCGCCGGCGGACTTGGACTTGGTGATGATGAAGAGACGGCCGTTGCGGGGGCGGACCATCATCGCCTCGGCGTTGTGGCTGCCGTCGGGGTAGGTCAGCGTGTAGGACGTGTGCCCGAGCTTGCGGCTCGAGAGCTTGCGCGGCTCCTTGACCCGCACGACGTTGACCTCGGAGCGGTTGCCGCCGATGTCGCCGAACCACAGCGTGTGGCCGGGGCCGGCCGCCATGTCCTCCCAGTCCTTCGCGGGGGCGCCGGGCACGTCGAAGACGGCGCGCAGCTTGCATCCGGTGCCGACCGCGAAGAACTGCGGCCCGCCGCCGGAGTCGTTGTGGGCGAACATCACCGGCCGCGAGTAGGTGCTCCGCGACATCCCGCTGTTCTCCTTGATGCGGGTGCTGGCGACCTTGCACAGCTTGGTCACGGAGTTCCAGCCGGGCGCGGCCGCGGCGGCGGGGCCGGTGGTCATCAGCGCGCTGCCCACCAGGGTGAGGCAGGCGGTCAGCACGCCGAGGCGGCGCGCCGCTCGGGGTCGGTCGAGGGGGGTGGGCCGGGTGGGCACGGCTCGCTCCTGGGGGGCTGCGGACGGAAGCGTCCACGGTAGCCGGATCGCGCCGGAGCGTCGAAACGCGGCGGTCTAGACGACTCAGTTAAGACATGGCCATGTGAGTTAGACGCGTCGCGGAACGGGCAGAACCTGGACGCACTGTTCAACGAACTCGGGAGCGTGAACATGACCATCTCGGCCATTTCCAGACTCATCTCCACCGCCACCCTCACCGCCCTCGTCGGCACCGGAGGGGCGCTCGCCGGCGGCTCCGGCGTCCAGGCTGCGGGCCCCGCCGCGACCGACCCGGTCGAGCGGACGACGTACGCGATGTCGGCCGCCGGCTTCGGTCTCCGGGCGAGGGGCGGCGACCTGCCGGTCTCCTCGGGCACCTGGGCCTACGACGCGATCGGCTGCACCAACAAGGCCGGACTCGACCACGGCAACCACGTCGAGTCGGTCGACCTGCCCGGCATCGGGACCGCGGAGGCCGTCGACACGCGGGTCTCCACCGTCCGCGCCGGGCGGACCACCACCGTCACCTCCACGCACTCGATAGCGAAGATCACCGTGGCCGACACCGTCGCGGGGACGGTGTCGGTCGAGGGGATCACCTCGACGGCGCGCGCGTGGCGGGGGCCGGACGGCTTCGGAAGGGACGCGCAGACGACCGTCGCGTCGGTCACCCTGCAGCCGCTCAGCGGTCCCTCGGTGTCGCTGGCGGTGCCGACCATCGGCCATCCGGTGACGATCCCGGGGCTGCTCACCCTGAGCATGGGGGAGCCGCTCGGCAGCACGAGCGGCCGCGGCGCCTGGGCGCG
>JAUILS010000073.1 GCA_030432975.1 Actinomycetes bacterium | reverse complement strand
GACGAGCGCTGGCTCGACCTCTGCGCCGGCCCCGGCGGCAAGGCCGCGCTGCTGGCCGCGCTGGCGGGGGAGCGGGGCGCCTCGCTGCTCGCCGCCGAGCGTCAGCCGCACCGGGCGGGTCTCGTCGCCCGGTCCCTGGCCGGGTCTCCCGGAGTGGGCGGCGTGGTGGTCGCCGACGGTCGGACGCCGCCGTTCGTGGGCGCCGCCTTCGACCGGGTGCTCGTCGACGCGCCGTGCACCGGGCTGGGCGCGCTGCGTCGCCGGCCGGAGTCCCGGTGGCGGCGACAGCCCTCGGACCTCGACGTGCTGCTGCCGCTGCAGCGAGCGCTGCTGTCCTCCGCGGTCGACCTGGTCCGCCCCGGTGGGGTCGTCGTCTACGCCACCTGCTCGCCGGTGCTCGCCGAGACCCGTGACATCGTCGGCGACCTGCTCGTCAAGCGGGACGACGTCACGTTGGAGGACGCCCGCTCGCTGCTGGGGGTTCCCGACTCCGACGGCCCGCTCGAGGGCACGGTCCAGCTGTGGCCGCACCGGCACGGCACCGATGCGATGTTCGTGGCGCTGCTGCGGCGACGCTGACGGCGGCTCCCGCTAGCGTGAGGGCATGCCCAGCGCGCCCCCGTCGGTGGAGATCGACGTCGACGACAAGGTGGTGCGGGTGACCAACCCCGACCGGGTCTACTTCCCGGAGAGCGGGGCCACCAAGCTCGACCTGGTGGAGTACTACCTGGCCGTGGGCGACGGCATCGTCAACGCGCTCTACGAGCGGCCGTGCATGCTGCACCGCTTCCCCAAGGGGCTGGCCGGCGACAAGGTGCACCAGAAGCGGCTGCCCGCGGGGGCGCCGCCGTGGGTCGAGACCGTGCGGCTGTTCTTCCCGCGGTGGGGGCGCACGGCCGACGAGCTCTGCGTGACCGAGCTGGCGTCGGTGATCTGGGCGGTCCAGATGTCGACGGTGGAGTTCCACCCGTGGAACAGCCGCCGCGCCGACACCGAGAAGCCCGACGAGTGGCGGATCGACCTGGACCCCGGTCCGGAGTGCGACTACGCGACCGTGCAGCGCGTCGCCGGGGTGGTGCACGAGGTGCTCGACGAGCTGGGGGCGGTCGGGTTCCCCAAGACCTCGGGGAGCAAGGGCCTGCACGTCTACGTCCGGATCCCGCCCGAGCACGGCTTCGCCGACGTCCGGCGGGCGGCCCACGCGTTCGCCCGGGAGGTCGAGCGGCGCGCCCCCGACGACGCCACCACCGAGTGGTGGAAGAAGAACCGCGACCCCCACCACGTCTTCGTCGACTACAACCAGAACACCCGCGACCACACCATCGCGGCGGCGTACTCCGTGCGGGGCCTGCCCGACGCCCGCGTGTCGACGCCGATCGCGTGGGACGAGGTCGACGACGCCGATCCGCGCGACTTCACGATCTTCACCGTGCCCGAGCGGTACGCCCGGCTGGGTGACCTGCACGCCACGATCGACGACGAGGTCTTCGACTTGGCGCCCCTGCTGGAGTGGGCCGACCGTGAGGAGCGCGAGGGGTCCGCGCCGGCCGAGACGGGGGAGTAGGTCACCCGGCGGTTCCCCCGCGTGGGCGAGGCCGCCGGCCGCGGGCCCGCTCTAGACTCGCCTGCGTGGGTATCCAGATCACGCCGAGCATCCTCAACGCCGACTTCGCGCACCTCGGCGACGAGGTGGCGCGCATCCCCAGCGCCGACTGGGTGCACGTCGACATCATGGACAACCACTTCGTGCCCAACCTGACCTTCGGCCCGACGATGGTCGAGGCGCTGGCGAAGGCGACCGACCTGCCGCTCGACGCGCACCTGATGATCGAGAACCCCGACCGCGAGGCGGCGGCGTACGTCGAGGCCGGGTGCCGCTCGGTGACGTTCCACGTCGAGGCCAGCGCCGCGCCGGTCCGGCTCGCCCGCGAGATCCGCTCGCTCGGGGCGCGGGCCAGCATGGCGCTGAAGCCGGCCACGCCGATCGAGCCGTACGCCGACATGCTGGGCGAGCTCGACATGGTGCTGCTGATGACGGTCGAGCCGGGCTTCGGGGGGCAGAAGTTCCTCGACCTGGTGCTGCCGAAGATCCGGCGCACCCGCGAGCTGATCTCCCGTCACGGCGGCGACATCTGGCTCCAGGTCGACGGTGGCGTCTCGTCGGAGACGATCGAGCGATGCGCCGAGGCGGGCGCCGACGTGTTCGTCGCGGGGTCGGCCGTCTACACCGCCGACGACCCGGACGCGATGGTCGGGCGGCTGCGGGACCTCGCCGAGGAGGCGGCGGGCTGAGCGGCCCGTGGTCTGCGGTCAGAGGTTCGGGACCGCGTCGTAGGCGAACCACCGCATCTGGCGGGTGATCTCCGGCCCGGGCGGGCTCCGACCTCGCGCGCCGCTGTGGCACACTGGACGGCGTACGAGTTCACAGCAACTCGCGCGCTCTGGGGGCGGTGGAAGTCCGCACCGGCGGTGAAAGTCCGCGACCCGGCCGCTGCCAGCGGCCGGTTGACCAGGTGGAACTCCTGGACCGACGGTCAAAGTCCGGATGGGAAGAGCGACGCGGCCGAGCCGACGCCTGAGCAGGTCAGCACCGACCAGGCGACAGCTGGGCCGCTGCCCCGGAGTCCGCGACCGGACCCGAGGGGCCATCGATGGACGTCACCGCCGCCGAGCGTGACGCGATGCGTCGCGCCCTCGCGCTGGCGGCGACCGAGGGCGTCCCGCCCGGCCCCAACCCACGGGTCGGCTGCGTCCTCATCGATGACCACGGCGCGACCGTGGCCGAGGGCCATCACCGCGGCGCCGGGACCCCGCACGCCGAGGCCGACGCGCTCGCGCAGGCCGGCGAGCGGGCCCGCGGCGCGACGGCGGTGGTGACGCTGGAGCCCTGCAACCACGTCGGGCGTACGCCGGCCTGTGCGGCCGCGCTCGTGGCCGCCGGCGTCCGCCGGGTGGTCTTCGCCCAGGCCGACACCAACCCGGTGGCCGAGGGAGGGGGGGCCGACACGCTCCGCGCCGCGGGCGTCGAGGTGGTGCCCGGTCTGCTGGCCGACGAGGCTCGCCAGGTCAACCGGGTGTGGACGTTCGCGGTGGAGCACCAGCGCCCGTTCGTCACCTGGAAGTTCGCGACCACGCTCGATGGGCGCAGCGCCGCCGCCGACGGCACTAGCCGATGGGTCTCGTCCACGGCCGCCCGGCTCGACACCCACCGGCTGCGTGCGCAGTGCGACACCATGCTGGTCGGCACCAACACGGTGGCCGTCGACGACCCCGCGCTGACCGTCCGCGACGCCGACGACCGGCCGCTGCCGCGCCAGCCGCTGCGCGCCGTGATGGGGATGCGCGAGCTCGACCCCGGCCGCCGGGTCCTCGACGGCGCGGCCGAGACGCTCGTGCTGCGCACCCGCGACCCGCTGGTCGCCCTGGAGATGCTCTTCGCCCACGACCGCCAGCACGTCTTCCTGGAGGGCGGCCCCACCCTGGCCGCGGCGTTCTGGCAGGCGGGCCTGGTCGACGAGGTCGTCGTCTACGTCGCGCCGATGCTGCTCGGCTCCGGCCGCAGCGCCGTCGGCGACCTCGGCATCACCACGATCGCCGACGCCCACCACCTCGAGATCACCGACGTGACCGTGCTGCCGGGGGAGCACGGCGAGGACACCAACGTGCGGCTGACGCTCACACCGCGCGCGAGCATGCCCCGTCCCCGGGAGGGAGCCTGATGTTCACCGGACTCGTCGAGGAGCTGGGGAAGGTCGCCGCGGTCGAGCAGCAGACCGACGCCTGCCGGCTCACCATCGCCGCCAGCACGGTGCTGGAGGACACGCGGCCCGGCGACTCGATCGCCGTCAACGGCTGCTGCCTCACCGTGGTGGCCACCGACGGCGCCACGTGGACCGCCGACGTGATGGCCGAGACCCTCGCCAAGACGGCCCTCGGCGCCCTGCAGCCCGGCGACCGGGTCAACCTCGAGCGCGCCGTGCGCGCCGACCAGCGCCTCGGCGGACACCTCGTCCAGGGCCACGTCGACGGCGTCGGCAGGGTGGTCGGCCGCACGCCCGGCGACCACTGGGAGGTCGTCGAGATCAGCCTCCCGCCGGAGCTGGCCCGCTACCTCGTCGACAAGGGCTCCATCACCGTCGACGGCACCAGCCTGACCGTGGTGGACGCCGGCGACGACGCCTTCACCGTCTCCCTGATCCCCGAGACCCTGGCCCGGACCACGCTCGGCTTCCGGCAGCCGGGCGACCGGGTCAACCTCGAGGTCGACGTGCTCGCCAAGTACGTCGACCGGCTGCTGGCCCACCGTGGGCTCGCCGCCGACACCCCTTCCCGCACCACCGAGGACACCCCATGACCATCCGACTGGACTCCATCGAGCAGGCCGTCGCCGACATCGCCGCGGGCAAGGCCGTGGTCGTCGTCGACGACGAGGACCGCGAGAACGAGGGCGACCTCATCTTCGCGGCGTCGAAGGCCACGCCCGCGCTGATGGCCTTCACGATCCGCTACTCCAGCGGCGTGATCTGCGTGCCGATGCCGGCCGACATGCTCGACCGCCTCGAGATCCCGCTGATGACGCCCCACAACAAGGACCGGCTGCGGACGGCGTACACCATCTCCGTCGACGCCCGCGACGGCGTCACCACGGGCATCTCCGCGGCCGACCGCGCCCACACCGTGCGGGTGCTCGCCGACTCGGCCACGGAGCCGTGGGAGATCACCCGCCCCGGACACGTCTTCCCGCTGCGCTACCGCGAGGGCGGCGTGCTGGTGCGCCGGGGACACACCGAGGCGGCCGTCGACCTGGCCCGGCTCGCCGGGCTGACCCCCGCCGGGGTGCTGGTCGAGGTCGTCAACGACGACGGCACGATGAAGCGGGGGCAGCAGCTCCGCGACTTCGCCGACGAGCACGGCCTCAGCCTGATCTCGATCGAGGACCTGGTGCGCCACCGCCGGCGCACCGAGCTCCACGCCGAGCGGGTCGCCGAGACCTCGCTGCCCACCGACCACGGCGACTTCCGCGCCTACGGCTACCGCGTCAGCATCGACGGCAGCGAGCACCTCGCGCTGGTCCACGGCGATCTCGCGGCCGCCCAGGAGCGCGGTGAGGCGGTGCTGACCCGCGTCCACTCGGAGTGCCTCACCGGCGACACCTTCGGCAGCCACCGCTGCGACTGCGGCCCCCAGCTGCGCGAGGCGATGGGGCGGATCGTCGCCGAGGGCTGCGGGGTCGTGGTCTACCTGCGTGGCCACGAGGGCCGCGGGATCGGCCTGGTGTCGAAGCTGCAGGCCTACGCCCTGCAGGACTCAGGGCGCGACACCGTCGACGCCAACCTCGACCTGGGCCTGCCGGCGGACGCCCGCCACTACGGCACCGCCACCCAGATCCTGCGCGACCTCGGCGTGCAGAGCGTCCGGCTGCTCACCAACAACCCCGACAAGACCTCCAGCCTGGAGGACTACGGCGTGCCGGTGAAGGAGCGGGTGCCGCTGACGCCGCACCCCAACGACCACAACCTGACCTACCTGCGCACCAAGCGCGACCGGATGGGCCACGACCTGCCCCATCTGCCCACCGACGGAGAGGGAGCGGACCGATGAGCGGCGCCGGAGCACCGGACCAGCAGCCCGTCGACTGCCCCGACCTCCGCGTGGCCGTGGTGGCCGCCAGCTGGCACGAGCAGGTGATGGACGGGCTGGTCGACGGGGCGCAGCGGGCGCTGAAGGACTACCGGGTCGAGGCCCCGGTCGTGGTGCGGGTGCCCGGCACGTTCGAGCTCCCCGTGGTCGCCGCCGAGCTGGCCGCCCAGGGGTACGACGCGGTGGTCGCGCTGGGTGTGGTGATCCGCGGCGGCACGCCGCACTTCGACTACGTCTGCAGAGCCGCCACCGACGGCCTCACCCGGGTCGCCCTCGACCACCGGGCGGCCGTCGGGTTCGGCGTGCTGACCTGCGACGACGAGGCGCAGGCGCTCGACCGGGCCGGGCTGGAGCACTCGCGCGAGGACAAGGGCTACGAGGCGACGTCCGCGGCGCTGCTCACGGCGCAGACCCTGCGTCGGGTCCGCTCCGACACCGCCTAGGCTTGGCCCCCGTGAAGACGTTCGACGAGCTGTGGACCGAGCTGAGCGAGAAGGCCCGCACCCGCCCCGAGGGCTCGGGCACGGTGCGCGAGCTCGACGCCGGCGTCCATGCCATCGGCAAGAAGCTCGTGGAGGAGGCCGCGGAGTCCTGGATGGCCGCCGAGCACGAGTCTCCGGAGCGCGCGGCGGAGGAGCTGAGCCAGCTGCTCTACCACGCACAGGTGATGATGCTGGCCGCCGGCCTCACCCTCGACGACGTCTACGAACACCTCTGAGGACCCGAACCATGAGCCTTCCCACCACCCCCGGCCTGCTGCGGGTCGCGGTCCCCAACAAGGGGTCGCTGTCCCAGGCCGCCACCGACATGCTGCTGGAGTCGGGCTACCGCCAGCGCCACGACACCAAGACGCTGACCCTGACCGACGCCGACAACGGGGTGGAGTTCTTCTATCTCCGCCCCCGCGACATCGCGCTCTACGTCGGGGAGGGCACCCTCGACGTCGGCATCACCGGCCGCGACCTGCTCCTCGACTCCGGCGCCAAGGCCGAGGAGGTGCTGCAGCTGGGCTTCGGCCGGTCGCGGTTCCGCTTCGCCGGCCCGATGGGGGAGTACGCCGACGTCGCCCAGCTCGCCGGCCGGCGCATCGCGACGTCGTACGACGGCATCGTGCGGGCCTTCCTCGAGGAGCGGGGCATCGAGGCGACCGTGACCCGGCTCGACGGGGCGGTGGAGACCTCGATCCAGCTGGGCGTCGCCGACGCCATCGCCGACGTGGTCGAGACCGGCACCACCCTGCGGGCCGCCGGTCTCGACACCTTCGGCGAGGTCGTCCTCGACTCCGAGGCGGTGCTGGTGACGCGCGCGGGCGTGGCGGCCCCGGCCGGCTTCGAGGTCTTCAAGCGGCGCCTGGAGGGCGTGCTCGTGGCCCGCACCTACGTGCTGATGGACTACGACATGCCGGCCGACCGGGTCGCCGACGCGGTGGCGCTGACGCCGGGCTTCGAGAGCCCGACGGTCTCGCCGCTGCATCGCGAGGGCTGGGTGGCGGTGCGGGCGATGGTGCCGCGTGCCAAGGCCCAGCGGGTGATGGACGACCTCTATGACATCGGCGCGCGCGCCATCCTGGTGACCGACATCCATGCCTGCCGGATCTGAGGGCGGCGCCGCGCCGTCGCTCCCGCGCACCTGGCGCCCGCTGGGGGTGCGGCTGGCCGGCTGGGTCTTCGGCGTCTCGCTGCTGATCGTCGTCACCGTGGCCTGGCTCGCGGTGCCGGCCGGCGTCCGCGACGCGACGACGTTCCTCCAACGGGTCACGCTGCTGGGGTTCGTCGCGCTCGGCATCGCCATCATGCACGCGCTGATGCGCTGCCGGGTGACGGCGACGACGGAGCACCTGGTGGTCGTCAACGGCTACCGGCGGCACGACTACGACTGGGCGCAGGTCCTCGGGGTCTCGCTGCCGGCCGGCGCGCCGTGGGCGACGCTCGACCTGGCCGACGGCACGACCGTCTCGGCGATGGGCATCCAGGGCTCCGACGGGGAGCGCGCCCGGACCGCCGTCCGCGAGCTGCGGCTGCTACTCCAGCGCTCGTAGCCCCCAGGCGACCGACAGCGTGTCGCCCTCCTCGCCCGCCGGGGCCAGCACGTGCAGGTCCTCGCCGCTGTTGAAGGCGTCGGGCGGCGACGTCATCGGCTCCACCGCGATCGCCGACCGCGCGGTGGGCGAGCCGTCGTCCTGGCTGAAGACCTGCAGCCACGCGACGTGGTGGTCGCCCCACAGCGCCACGCCGCGCCCCGACGCCGGGTCGCGGACCGACACCGTGACCCCGCCCGCGGGGTCCTTGTCGAGGTCGGTGAAGGCGTGGTCGAAGACGGTGTCGCGGATCGGCCGGGCGACCCGGTAGTCGTAGGCCGTGCCGTCGACCGGCTCCCGCCCCGCCGGGAGCAGCCGCTCGTCGGCGAGCAGGCGGGTGGCCGCCGGCAGGGTCAGCTCCAGCCCGTCGATGCCGTCGTCGCCGACCCGGAGGTAGGGGTGGGCGCCCAGGGCGTACGGCGCCCGGTGCGGCGACAGGTTGGTGGCCGCCATCGAGACGGTCAGCCCGTCGGCCGACACGTCGTAGACGACGTGCAGGTCGAGCGTCCAGGGGTAGCCGATCTGCGCCATCAGCCGGTGGGTGAGCACCACGGAGTGGTCGGTGTGCTCCTCGACGTTCCACGGGGCCCAGCGCACCAGCCCGTGGCTGGCGTTGTGGCGGGCCGGCTCGGTGAGCGCGAGCTGGTGGGCGGTGCCGTCGAAGGTGTAGGCGCCGTCGCGGATCCGGTTGGGCCAGGGGATCAGCACCTGGCCGCGGCAGCCGCGGGGGATCTCGTCGTCGGCGAAGTCGGCGACCAGGGGGCGGCCGGCGTACTCCAGGCTGCGCAGCACCGCCCCGCCCTCGGTCACGACGGCGCGATATCCCCCTGCCTCGATGGGGAACTGCTCGCCGGTCGCCGCAACCATGCGCTCACCCTGCCAGACCCGGCCGCCGGTCGCGGCGGTGCCCGCCGTCCGGGATGAGAACCCGTCGGTGCGCGGCCGGAGGGGGAGTGCAAGAGTGGTGCCATGACCCAGACGGCTGCCGCTGCGGGCGGCACAGAGACCACGGGCGGCGCCGACGGACGGCGTGAGATCGGGGTGACCGAGCTGGTCCTCCGCGACGCCCACCAGAGCCTGATGGCCACCCGGATGGCGCTGGAGGACATGGTCGACGCGTGCGCCGACATCGACGCCGCGGGCTACTGGTCGGTGGAGTGCTGGGGCGGGGCGACGTACGACGCCTGCATCCGCTTCCTCAACGAGGACCCGTGGGAGCGGCTCCGGACGTTCCGCGAGCTGATGCCCAACAGCCGGCTCCAGATGCTGCTGCGCGGGCAGAACCTCCTGGGCTACCGGCACTACGAGGACTCCGTGGTCGACCGGTTCGTCGAGCGGTCCGCCGCCAACGGCATGGACGTCTACCGGATCTTCGACGCCCTCAACGACGTCCGCAACATCAAGCAGGCGGTGCAGGCGGTCCGCCGCGTCGACAAGCACGCCCAGGGCACGATCTGCTACACCGAGAGCCCGCTGCACACGGTGCAGGGCTACGTCGACATGGCGCACGACCTGATGGAGCTGGGCTGCGACTCGCTCTGCCTGAAGGACATGGCCGCGCTGCTGCGCCCGCAGCCGGCCTACGACATCGTCCGCGCCATCAAGGAGTCGGTCGGCGAGGACGTGCGCATCCACGTCCACTGCCACGCCACCACGGGCATGACGCTGGTCAGCCTGATGAAGGCGATCGAGGCGGGCGCCGACGTCGTCGACACCGCGATCTCCTCGATCTCGATGGGGCCCGGCCACAACCCGACCGAGTCGCTGGTCGAGCTGCTGCACGGCACGCCCTACACCACCGACCTCGACGACGAGCGGCTGCTTCGGATCAAGGAGCACTTCGCGAAGGTGCGCCCGCGCTACAAGTCCTTCATGTCCACCATCACCGGGGTCGAGACCGAGATCTTCAGCAGCCAGATCCCCGGAGGGATGATCTCCAACATGGAGTCGCAGCTGCGCCAGCAGGGCGCCGGCGACCGGCTCCGCGACGTGCTGGCCGAGGTGCCGCGGGTGCGCGCCGTCGCCGGATACCCGCCGCTGGTGACGCCGTCGAGCCAGATCGTCGGCACCCAGGCGGTCTTCAACGTGCTGATGGGGGACTACCAGTCGCTCACCGCCGAGTTCGCCGACCTGATGCTCGGCTACTACGGCACCACGCCGGGTGAGCGCGACCCCGAGGTGGTGGCCAAGGCGCAGGCACAGACCAAGAAGGAGCCGATCGACGTCCGCCCGGCCGACCTGCTCGAGCCCGAGTGGGACCGGCTCAAGATCGAGGCCTGCGCCCTCGAGGGCTGCGACGGCACCGACGAGGACGTGCTGACCTACGCCATGTTCCCCGGCGTCGCGACCACGTTCTTCGCCGAGCGGGAGCAGGGCCCGCGCAACGTCGGGGTCGACCCGGCGCAGCAGGCGACCGACGAGCTGGCCGGCGCCGAGCACGGCAAGGGCCCGGTCACCGGGCCGATCGACTACTCGGTCACCCTCAACGGGCATGCCCACCACGTGACCGTCGAGCGGGCCTGAGGAGACAGCGGTGGCGAAGCGCAAGACCATGCAGGCGCGGACCGAGGAGCTCCTCGAGCGCCGGGCGGCGGTGGCCCTCGGCGGCGGCGAGGCGCGCCTGGAGAAGCAGCACGAGCAGGGCAAGCTGACCGCGCGGGAGCGGGTCGAGGCGCTGCTCGACCCGGGGACGTTCCAGGAGACCGGGATGTTCGCCCGGCACCGGTCGACGTACTTCGGGCTCGACAAGGCCGACCTCCCCGCCGACGGGGTCGTCACCGGCGAGGGCGCCGTGCTCGGCCGCCCGGTCCACGTCGCCAGCCAGGACTTCACCGTGGCCGGCGGCTCGGCCGGCGAGGTCCACAGCGACAAGATCGTCGCGATGATGCAGGCCAGCCTGACCACCGGCACGCCGTTCGTGTTCATCAACGACTCCGGCGGCGCCCGCGTGCAGGAGGGGATCGGCTCGCTCGCGGGCTACGGCCGGGTGTTCTACACCAACGTGCTGCTGTCGGGCGTGGTCCCGCAGGTCGCGATCATCGCGGGCCCGTGCGCCGGCGGGGCGGCGTACTCCCCGGCGCTGACGGACTTCATCATCCAGACCCGCCAGGCGCACATGTTCATCACCGGCCCCAACGTGATCGCGCAGGTCACCGGCGAGCAGGTGACGTCGGACGCGCTCGGCGGCGCCGACACGCACATGGCCGTCTCCGGGGTCACCCACTTCGTGGCCGACGACGACGAGCAGGCCATGCTGATCGCCCAGAAGCTGCTGAGCTTCCTGCCGCAGAACAACTCCGAGGACCCGCCGGTCGTCGACCCGGTCGAGGGCCTGGAGGCCGACCCCGACCTGGCCGACGTGGTGCCGGTGTCGGAGAAGAAGGGGTACGACGTCCGCGAGGTGATCGCCCGGCTCGTCGACCGCGGCGACTTCCTGGAGGTGCAGGCGGGCTATGCCCAGAACATCGTGATCGGCTTCGCCCGGATCACCGGACGCACCGTCGGCGTCGTCGCCAACCAGCCCAACGTGCTGTCCGGCGTCCTCGACATCAACGCCTCCGACAAGGGCTCGGCGTTCGTCCGGTTCTGCAACGCCTTCAACATCCCGCTGCTCACGCTGGTCGACGTGCCCGGCTTCCTGCCCGGCGTCGCTCAGGAGCACAACGGGATCATCCGGCACGGCGCGAAGCTGCTCTACGCCTACTCCGCCGCCACGGTCCCGAAGATCACCGTGGTGCTGCGCAAGGCCTACGGCGGCGCCTACGTCGCGATGTGCTCCAAGGACCTCGGGGCCGACAAGGTCTTCGCGTGGCCGACCGCCGAGATCGCGGTGATGGGGGCCGAGGGGGCGGCCGAGATCGTGTTCCGCCGCGAGATCAAGGCCGCCGAGGACCCGGTCGCCAAGCGCGCCGAGGTGGTCGAGGAGTACCGCTCGACGTTCTCCACCCCCTACGTCGCCGCCTCCCGTGGCCTGGTCGACGACATCATCGAGCCGGCGCGCACCCGCGAGCACGTCTCCCGGGCGCTGGAGATGCTGGTGTCCAAGCGGGCGCTGCGGCCGGCCAAGAAGCACGGGCTGGGCCCGACGTGAGCGCGCCCGAGCAGGCCCCCGAGCAGGCTTCCCAGCAGGCCGCCGAGCCGAGCACGGCCGAGCTGCTGGCCGCCGTCCGCGCCCTCACCGACCGGGTGGCGGGCCTGGAGGCCGAGATCGCGGTGCTGCGCGCGCACCAGCCGGTGCCGGAGGACGTCGTGGTGGCGATCTCCGCCGCGGTCGCGGCCTTCTTCGGGCACCGCGCCAAGGTCCGCCGGGTCCACTACCGGACCGGTCAGGCCTGGGCCCAGCAGGGCCGGGTCGCCGTCCAGGGCATGCACGTCGTCAACAGGTCACGGTGAGGGGTCAGGGATGCAGCTCAAGGTCACCGTCAACGGGCAGGTCTACGAGGTCGAGGTCGAGGTCGAGGAGCCGGCGCACCCGTCGGTCGGCGCGATCTTCATGACCGGCGGCAACTTCGCGGCCCCGGCCCCGGCGGCCGCCGCACCGAGCGGCGACGGCGGCGACGGGTCCGGCGTGCGCGCTCCGCTGGCCGGCACCGTCTCCCGGGTGGAGGTCGAGGAGGGCCAGGAGATCGAGGCCGGGGCGGTCCTGGTCGTGCTGGAGGCGATGAAGATGGAGACCGAGATCACCGCCCCCGACGCCGGCACCGTCGGCCGGGTCCTGGTGTCGCCCGGCGACACCGTCAGCGGCGGGCAGATGCTCGTCGAGCTGTCCTGACCCCGCGGTCCCACCGGCCCCCGCTCAGCGGGGGAACCACTCCTCCCAGGTCCGCCGGCTGAGCTCCGCGCCGTCGTGGGTGGCCACGGTCTCGATCGTGACGGCGTAGCCGTCGACGGAGACCGCCACGTCCATGACCGAGCGCACCTCCACCTCGATGCCGGGCCAGGTGAGCTCGAAGGTGGTGTCGGCGTGCGCGTGCTGGGCGAAGCTGCGGCGGTCGACCGAGACCTCGCCGAGGTAGGTCTCGGCCGCGTGGCCGTCGTACGGCGTGGGGTAGTCGCTCTCCTGCCGCGTCACGGCCGAGGTGACCTGTCGCAGCACGTCGTCGCGGATCTCCCAGCCGACGCCCTCGGCGGACTCCGAGGAGTGCTCCGCGCCGGGCGTGAAGGCGGGGGAGGGCCAGGCACCGTCGGGCCCGCCGCCGGGCAGCACCGGCAGCTCGAGGGAGCCCTCGACGGTGAGCGTCACCGGCCGGGGCGGCGCCAGCGTGTTGGGCCAGTCGGTGCCGGCGATGCTGACCCGCAGCGTCTGGCCGGGCGCCCAGCGGTAGGCACAGGCGTCGAGCTCCACGACCACGTCGTAGGTCTCGCCGGGCAGGAGCGGCGACGGCGAGCCGTGGACGCCGTCGCGGTAGGTCAGGTCGACCGTGCCGCGCGACACCAGCGCGGAGGTGCCGTCGGCGAAGACGTCGCACAGCTTGACCGAGAGCGACGCGAGGGGCTGGTCGGCCGCGACCCGCAGCCGCGCCACCGGGTGGCCGACCACCGGGTCCTCCGGCGGCGGGGAGTCCCAGGTCAGCGAGCGGGCGTCGTCGAGCCGCTGGTCGCCGGACTGACCCCAGGGGAGGTGGCCCGCGCAGTCGATCCACGCGGCCGTGCCGACGTCGGGGGCCACCGTCAGCTCGCGCGGCCCCGCCAGCGGCACCGAGACCGGGCTCGTGGGCGGCACCGACGGCAGCCGCAGCCAGTGGCCCTCGTGCAGGTCCAGGTCGGGCGCCGGCCGGGTGGAGGAGCGCACGAAGACGTCGGCCCCGTCCTCCCACCGGTCCTCCCACCGGTCCTCCCACGCGTCCGCCGCCGGGTCTGACGCCGCGGCCGGCCGCAGCCACCGGTCGAACCACGCCGCCAGCTCGGTGTCGAGGTCGATCCGGGGGCCGGGCATGGCGGTCGTGGCGTCGGCGTGCGCCCAGGGGCCGGCCAGCAGCCGGTGGGGTACGCCGGCCTCGGCGAGGCGCGCGATCGTGCGGAAGGAGTTGTTGCGGTAGCCGTCGGCCCAGCCGGCCACGACCATCACCGGGCAGGCGATCCGGT
>JAUILS010000072.1 GCA_030432975.1 Actinomycetes bacterium | reverse complement strand
GGCACCTGACCCTCGGCGGGCGGGCTCAGAGCCCCGTGACGCCCTCGCCCGCGCCGGCCTGCTCGTCGAAGGTCTCGTGCTCGAGCAGGTGCAGCACCGGTACGCCGATCTTGCGGCGCGCCCGCGACGTCCAGTCGACGTGGAAGAACTCCGCGACGACGTGGGGCTGGGTCAGGATGATCGCCTCGCGACCGTCGACCTCGGAGACCTTGGCGGCCAGGGCGTCGATGGGCGGGTCGGTGACGACCTGGCCCTCCGCGGTGGCACCGGCGGCGCGGAGAGCGGCGAGGGTTCGGCTCAGCTCGGTGTCGGAGCGCTCCTCGCAGTCACGGCGTACGGCGTCGAGGTCGACGTCGCTCATCACCATCGCGGGGGAGGCCATCACCTCGCCGGCGGCCAGCGACCCCATCGCGGCCTCGATCCGAGCCGCGGCGTCCTCCAACGGCAGCAGGACGTGGTAGACGACCGGGTCGTCGATCGCCTCGTGCAGCGACCGCACCTGCGCCGCGTCGGCCGCGGTGAGCTCCTGCTCGACGAGGAGCACGACGTCGTAGGTCTCGCTCATGGCCGCCCCCTGGGCTGTGGTGCGCGGGTGCCGCTCACCCGTGTGCTCCCAGCCTAGTCTCGCCCGCGTCAGCCGGCGCCCAACACCTCCGCCAGGTCGTAGCCCACCGGTTCGTCGAGCTGGTCGTAGCCGCACGACTCGGGGTCGCGGTCGGGCCGCCAGCGGCGGAACTGCGCGGTGTGGCGGAAGCGGTGGCCCTCCATGTGGTCGTAGGCCACCTCCAGCACCCGCTCGGGACGCAACGGGGTGAAGCTGAGGTCCTTGCCCTGGCTCCAGCGGCTCTGGGTGCCGGGTGTGCGGTCGGGGTTGGCGATCGCCCACTCCTCCCAGGCCGCCCACGGGTGCTCCGAGAGGTCGCAGACCAGCGGCTGCAGCTCGGCGTAGAGCTCGGCCCGGCGGGCGGCGGTGAACGAGGCGGAGACGCCGACGTGCTGCAGCTGCCCGTCGGCATAGAGCCCGAGCAGCAGGCTGCCGATCAGCGGCTTCTCCGGGGTCGAGGTCTTGTGCTCGCGGTATCCCACCAGCACCACGTCGGCGGTGCGCTCGTGCTTGATCTTGAGCATGGCGCGGGCGTTCGGGAGGTACGGCGCACCCAGCGGCTTGGCGACCAGCCCGTCGAGCCCTGCCCCCTCGAACTGCTCGAACCACTGCTGCCCGACCGCGGGGTCGGTGGTGGTGCGGGTCAGGTGGCACGGCCCGGTGAGGCCCGCCAGCGCCTCCTCCAGGGCGGCCCGCCGGTCGGCGAACGGCGCGTCGGTGAAGGCGTCGTCGCCGAGCGCCAGCAGGTCGAAGGCGACGTACGACGCAGGCGTCTCCTCGGCCAGCAGGTTGATCCGCGAGGCCGCCGGGTGGATCCGGTTCTGCAGCACCTCGAACTCCAGCCGGTCGCCGACGGCCACGAAGATCTCGCCGTCGAGCACGCACCGGTCGGGCAGCTGCTCCCGCATCGCCGCGACGACCTCGGGGAAGTAGCGGGTGAGTGGCTTGGTGTTGCGCGAGGCCAGCTCGACCTCGTCGCCGTCCTTGAACACCAGGCACCGGAAGCCGTCCCACTTCGGCTCGAAGCTCAGCCCCGGCACGTCGCCGACGGAGTACTTCGCCGGGTCGGGGATGCCCTTCACCGACTTCGCGAGCATCGGCAGCACCGGCGGCATCACGGGCAGGTCCATTCCCGGGAGCCTAGCCATGCCCCCCGACACCCACGAGATGGCGTCCCGGCGCCGCGAGTCGGCGCCCCGCTACCGCGAGTCGGCGTCCCATCGCCTCGAGATGGCGTTCCGGCGCCGCGAGTCGGCGCTTCTGCGCGCGACGCCGAGCAGAGTCGCCGTCTCGACGTGCCATAGTGCCATTTCGGGGCGCGCGAGCGCCGTCTCGCGGTGCCCTACTCTGGGTGGTCGATCCCCGGTTGGTCTGCCGGCAGGGCCCGCCTGACTTTGAATCAGGACTAGCGACGTAGGTTCGACTCCTACCCGGGGAGCTCCATCACGACCGGCGCATCCGGTGCGCAAGCGCCCCGGCCCACGGTCAGTCGGCCGCCGACTCCGTCGGCTGCAGCACGAAGTCGTAGGTCGCGGTCACGAAGGGCACGTCGACCGTGGTGCCGTCCGGCGCCTCCCCGGGCTCCTGGGCGACGAACGGCGTCACCAGCGCCTCCTTGACCCCGAACACCACATCGGTCTCGAGGTACTCCGCGCCCTCGGCGAACAGGTGGGTGACCAGCCGCTCGTACCCCTCCTCCTCGAAGAGGAAGTGGATGTGGCAGGGGCGGTAGTAGCTGATGTCCGTGCGGGAGATCAGGTCTCCCACCGGGCCGTCCATCGGGATCGCGTAGCCGAGGGGCACGATCGTCCGGAGGCAGTAGCTGCCGTCCTCGCGGGTCTGGTACTTCGCGCGGAGGCGGGCCTCGTCGACGTCGAGCTGGGCCTCGTAGGTCCCGTCCGCGTCGGCCTGCCAGACGTCCAGCACCGCCCCGGGGATCGGCTCCCCGGTCACCGACCGCACCGTGCCGGTGAGGAAGAACGGCGTGCCCTCGATGCCCTCGGACATGTCCCAGCCGTACGGCGCCGCGGGGGAGCCGTCGATGTGGAACGGCCCGAGGACGGTCGCCGGGGTGGCGCCCGGCCCGAAGCGGTTGTTCATCTGCACGACCAGCATGCTGAGGCCGAGCACGTCGGAGGCCAGGATCGCCTCCTCGCGCTTGTCGTCGCTGATCTGGCCGACCCGGGTGAGCCACTGCAGCCCCGCCAGCCACTCCTCCTCGGTCAGCCGGACCTCGCGGGCGAAGTCGTGGAGGTGGCGCACCAGGCTCGCCATCACCTCGGCCAGCCGCGGGTCGTGGGCCGTCGACCACCGGTCGACGGCGAGGTCGGTGATGTTGTCTTCGGTCGCGTGGGTCACGGCGGCTCTTCCGTCCGGGGGGGGCAGGGTCGACTCCCACTCTGGCCACCCGTCGCGGCCGGCGCCACCCCCGGATCGGTACGACGACCGCGGGAGCCCGCGCCGGCCCTCGCGTAGTCTCAGCGAGGATCGCTCGCTGCCCACCGCTCGCGTCGGAGGACCGATGAACAACCTGACCGTCGTGGTCCTCGCCGCCGGTGGCGGGACCCGGATGAAGTCGAAGCGGATGAAGGTGCTCCACGAGCTCGGCGGTCGCAGCATGATCGGTCACGTGCTCTCCGCCGTCCAGGCGATGGAGCCGCACCGCGTCGTGGCCGTCGTCGGGCACCAGCGCGACGAGGTGACCGCGCACATCCACGCGATGCTGCCCGACTGCGTGGTGGCGGTGCAGGACACCCTCGACGGCACCGGCGGCGCCGTCCGGGTCGCCATGGAGGCGCTGCCGACCACCAGCGGCACCGTGGTCGTGGCCTACGGCGACACGCCCCTGCTGCAGGGCGAGACGCTGGTCCGCTTCGCGGCCGAGCACGAGGCCGCGCAGCGGGCGGTGAGCATCCTCGGCGGGGTGGTCGCCGACCCGTTCGGCTACGGCCGGATCATCCGCAACGTCGACGGCGAGGTCCAGGCGATCGTCGAGGAGAAGGACGCCACGCCGGAGCAGCGCGAGGTCCGCGAGATCAACAGCGGCATCCTCGCCTTCGACGCGGCCTTCCTGTCCGCGGCCCTGCCGCGGCTCACCAACGACAACGCCAAGGGCGAGTTCTACCTCACCCAGCTCGTCCAGATCGCCCGCGACGACGGACTGCACGTGGGCGCCCACCTCGTCGACGACGTCCAGCAGACCGAGGGGGCCAACGACCGCGCCCAGCTCGCTGCGCTCGGCGCCGAGCTCAACCGGCGGATCGTCACCCGGTGGATGCGCGACGGCGTCACCGTGATGGACCCCGCCACCACCTGGATCGACGCCGACGTCGTGCTCGCCGAGGACGTCACGATCCTCCCCGGCACCCAGCTGCTGGGTGCCACGGTCGTGGCGGAGGACGCCGTCATCGGGCCCGACTGCACGCTCAAGGACTGCGAGATCGGCGCCGGCGCCCGGGTGGTCCGCACCCACGGCGAGCTCGCCGTCATCGGCGGCGGGGCCACCGTGGGCCCGTGGTCCTACCTCCGGCCCGGCACGCAGCTCGGCGCCGGCGGCAAGATCGGCGCGTTCGTGGAGACGAAGAACGCCGTGATCGGCGACGGTGCCAAGGTGCCCCACCTGTCCTACGTCGGCGACGCGGAGATCGGCGAGGGCACGAACATCGGGGCCGGCACCGTCTTCGCCAACTACGACGGCGTGCAGAAGCACCGCACGACCGTCGGCAAGCACGCGCGGACCGCGTCCAACAACACCTTCGTCGCCCCCGTCGAGATCGGCGACGGCGCCGCGACGGGCGCGGGCACCGTCGTCCGTCGCAACGTGCCGCCGGGCGCCCTCGCGGTCTCGACCGGCCCGCAGCGCATCATCGAGGGTTGGGCCGCCCGTCGCCGCGCCGGCACCCCCCAGGCCGAGGCGGCTGCGGCGGCCCTCGCCGCGGCCGAGACCGGGGCCCAGCCCGAGTCCCAGCCCGAGTCCCAGCCGGCGGGTGAGCCGGCCGGCGACCCCGCGCGTCGGGACGACGGCGACACAGGCGGCTGAGCCGACCGCCCCGGGGTTGGGCCGCGCGCGGCGATGCGCGACAATCAACGAGCGACGGTCGGGCGAGCCAGGGAGCAGATGTCGTGAGCGGGATGAAGCGGACGACCAAGAAGAAGCTCATGGTCTTCAGCGGTCGGGCCCACCCCGAGCTGGCCGAGGAGGTCGCCGGACTGCTCGGCACCGGTCTCGTGCCGACCTCGGCCTACCAGTTCGCCAACTCCGAGACCTACATCCGCTACGAGGAGTCGGTCCGCGGGTGCGACGCGTTCGTGCTCCAGAGCCACACGGCTCCGATCAACGAGTGGATCATGGAGCACCTGATCATGGTCGACGCGCTCAAGCGTGCCTCGGCCAAGCGGATCACGGTGGTGGCGCCGTTCTACGGCTACGCCCGCCAGGACAAGAAGCACCGCGGCCGCGAGCCGATCTCGGCCCGTCTGATGGCCGACCTGTTCAAGACCGCGGGCGCCGACCGGCTGATCTGCGTCGACCTGCACGCCGACCAGATCCAGGGCTTCTTCGACGGCCCCGTCGACCATCTGATGGCGCTGCCGATCCTGGCCGACCACGTCCGGGAGCGGTACGGCGACCGGCAGCTGGCCGTCGTCTCGCCGGATGCCGGCCGGATCAAGGTGGCCGAGCGCTGGTCGGCGAGCCTGGGGGGCGCCCCGCTGGCGTTCATCCACAAGACCCGCCGCACCGACCGGCCCAACGAGACGGTCGCCAACCGGGTCGTGGGCGACGTCTCCGGCCGCATCTGCGTGCTGGTGGACGACATGATCGACACCGGCGGCACGATCGTGAAGGCGGCCGAGGCGATCATGGCCGACGGCGCCGCGGGCGTCATCGTGGCCGCCACCCACCCGATCCTCTCGGGAGAGGCCGTCGACCGGCTCAAGAACGCGCCGATCGCCGAGGTCGTGGTCACCAACACGCTGCCGCTGACCGACGACAAGGTCTTCGGCAGCCTCAGCACGCTGTCGATCGCGCCGCTGCTGGCCCGCGCGATCCGCGAGGTCTTCGAGGACGGCTCGGTGACCAGCATGTTCGACGGCCACGCCTGACGCGCCGCCGACGCGCCAGCTCGCTCCGCGGCGTCCACCCGCGGGGCGGTCGGATTCGCGGTGCCGCCCGCGGTCGCCGTACACTGGTGCGGTTGCCTCGGCGAGGGAGGCCGCGCCACGCGCGGCGCTCCGTGATCGACTGGGCCGGCTCCACGCCGCGCTGACTCGATCGCGCGGCGTTCTCTCTGCCGGCGACACCCGAGACATTCGAGCACGCACGTCACGACTGGAGAGAGAACACCTCATGGCTGCCGAGAAGATCAAGGCCGAGCTGCGCACCGAGTTCGGCAAGGGCGCGGCCCGCCGCATCCGCCGGGACGACAAGGTCCCCGCCGTCGTCTACGGCCACGGCAACGACCCCGTGCACCTGACCCTCCCCGGTCACGACACGATGATGGCGCTCAAGCACGGCGGCGCCAACGCGCTGCTCGAGCTCGACATCGACGGCGAGGAGCAGCTCGCCCTCACCAAGCAGGTGCAGATCGACCCGATCCGCCGGGTCCTCGAGCACATCGACTTCGTGTCCGTCCGCCGCGGCGAGAAGGTCACCGTCGACGTGCCGGTCCACCTGGTCGGTGAGGCCGCCCGCGACACCCTCGTGGTGACCGAGCAGGCCACCATCCAGGTCGAGGCCGAGGCGACGGACATCCCGGAGTACATCGAGGTCGACATCGAGGGCGCCGAGGTCGGCACCCAGGTGCACGCCTCCGACCTGGCGCTGCCCAGCGGCACCACGCTGCTCCTGGACCCGGAGACCCTGGTCGTCAACATCACCAACGCGCCCACCGAGGAGGAGCTCGAGGCCGACCTCGAGACCGAGGGCGCCGAGGGCGAGGAGATCGAGGGCGCCGAGGGCGAGGAGGCCTCCGACGAGGCCGCCGCCGGCGAGGCTGCCGAGGGCGACGCGGAGTGATCCTGTCCCGGCTCGGCACCCTGGTCGCCAGGATGCTGGGCCGGGCACGGCGGAGCGACGCGGCGGGAGCACCCATGGCCACCGGCAGCGACACCTCGGCGGTCTGGCTCGTCGTCGGGCTGGGCAACCCCGGTCCGGCGTACGCCGGCCACCGGCACAACGTGGGCTACCTCGTCGTCGACGAGCTGGCCTCGCGGATGGGATCCGCGCTGCGCGCCCACAAGTCGGGGCGGGCCGAGGTCGTCGAGGGGCGGCTCGGCGCCCCGGGTGCCGATGCGCCGCGGGTGGTGCTGGTGCGCGCCCGTTGCTACATGAACGAGTCGGGCGGGCCGGTCAAGGCTCTCGCGTCGTTCTACAAGGTCGCCCCCGACCACGTCGTCGCCGTCCACGACGAGCTGGACCTTCCGTTCGGGCGGCTGCGGGTCAAGCTCGGCGGCGGGGACAACGGGCACAACGGGCTGCGCTCGATGCGGTCCTCGCTCGGCACCGGTGACTTCCACCGGGTGCGGGTCGGGATCGGCCGCCCCCCGGGCCGCCAGGAGGTGTCCGACTTCGTGCTGAGCAACTTCTCGACGGCGGAGCGCAAGGAGCTGCCGTTCCAGGTCTACGACGCCGCCGACGCCGTCGAGTCGCTGGTCACGCACGGCTTGGCGGAGACCCAGCAGCGGTTCAACTCCTGAGCGGGACGACCGCTGCCGGGAGAGCCTGCACCAGGCTTTACCCGGGTCCGCACCATGGTCTGGACCACCTACCGGAAATCGCAGGCTTTGCGCAATCCCCCAACCTACCGAGTTGACTCGTGCTAGAGCCCGGGAGAGGATGGTCCTGCGTTTGAGTCGTGGGGTCTCAAACGGGTCCCGAGGAGGTCAAGGGTCTCTTGGCGGCGCATTCCTCGGGGGAAGGCAACACACATCCGGTCCCGCGCTCGGACGGGTCGGGGAAGCACGATTCCCCCGTTGGCGCCGCCACACCCACGCTGGGATGTATCAGCGTGCACACAGAGAGCCTCTACCTCCCTGGGATCGCATGGGGAAATGAGATGTGACCAGCAGGTGACATCTTGGTACCCCTCCTCACGGTGACATGGACACCAAGCCTGAGGGGGCCGGGGGGAATGAGTCAGTTGAGGTCGGCGCCCGACCTCGTGGTGCCCGCACCGCGTTCGGTGCCGGAGCCAGTGGTGGAGGGCGTTCTCGCGCCGCCTGCACCGGCGACCGTGCCGGTCAGCGCGCGGCACCGGGTGCGGCGGTGGTTCCTGCCTGCCGAGGCCGCGTCCGCGGCAGT
Organism: Actinomycetes bacterium; assembly: GCA_030432975.1. GTDB lineage: Bacteria > Actinomycetota > Actinomycetes > Propionibacteriales > Nocardioidaceae > Nocardioides. The sequence goes on along the minus strand of JAUILS010000072.1, from coordinate 5,932 downwards.
GTTCGGAAGCGTCGTGGCGCTCGCGCTGGAGACGCCGTTGCTGTTCGCGCTGCCGCTGGTGGTCGTCGCGATGGTGACCAACTACCACATGGGTCTGGAGACGATCCGGCCCGGCCTGCCCCACCTGGGGCGGATCGTGCGCGACGCCGCGCTGCCGATGCTGCTGGTCACGATGGGGGTGGCGGCCCACCTGCTGCCGCCGATCCGCCTGACCGAGGCGCTGGCCATCGTCGGCGCCGTCGCCGGCACCGCCCTGGTCGGCACCGTGCTGCGCCGGGCCGTCGAGGGCCAGCTCCGGCTGGTCGTCGTCGGTGACCCCGAGGCCTCCGCCCTGGCGGCGGCCCGCTGGGCCGGCGACCGTCGCGCTCGCGTCGTCGGCGCGGTGCTCGTCGACGGCAGCCGCCGCGACGCGCTGGCCCTCTCCGACAACTTCGGGGTCGACGTGGTGCTCGGCTCCGACGACGTCGCCCACTGGGTCGACCGGTGGCAGACCGACGTCGTCGCGCTGGTCGGCGCCACCTCGCCCGAGAGCGTGCGGCGCCTGTCGTGGGCGCTCGAGGGCACCTCGGCCTCGCTCGCCGTGATGGGTGTCGTCGACCGGGTGGCGCCCCACCGCATCGACGCCTCGACCCTTGCCGGCGGCACCCTGCTCCACATCCGCAGCAGCCGTCCGTCGCTGTTCGTCCGCGCGGTCAAGGCCGCCATCGACCGGGTGCTCGGCACGCTCCTGCTGGTGCTCGCCGCGCCGTTGCTCGGCCTGCTCTCGCTGCTGGTCCGGCTCGACTCCTCGGGCAAGGCCTTCTTCACGCAGGTCCGCGTCGGCCAGGACGGCCGCCTGTTCACGATGTACAAGCTGCGCACGATGCACGTCGACGCCGAGGAGCGGCTGGCCGCTCTGCAGGCGCAGGACGAGGGCAACGGGGTGCTGTTCAAGATCCGCAACGACCCGCGCATCACCCGGGTGGGCCGGCTGCTGCGCAAGTCCTCGCTCGACGAGCTGCCCCAGCTGATCAACGTCGTCCGCGGCGAGATGTCGCTGGTGGGTCCCCGTCCCGCCCTCCCGCAGGAGGTCGAGAAGTACGACGACGTGGAGCGCCGCCGGCTCGCCGTCCGGCCCGGCATGACCGGCCTCTGGCAGGTCAGCGGCCGGTCCAACCTCTCGTGGGAGGAGTCGGTGGAGCTCGACCTGCGCTACGCCGACAACTGGCGTCTCGTCGACGACCTGGGCATCGGCTTCCGCACCGTCGACGCCGTCGTCCGCTCGCGCGGGGCCTACTGAGCTCCCGAGACAGTGGCGGTCGGGTCCTGGCCCGGCCGCCACGCTCGGTACGCTGCCCGGTGATGGACGAGGCGCGGTGATGGACGAGGCGAGGGCGGCGCTGGCGCCGCGGGACGGGCGTCCCACGCGCGCCCTGCTGGTCGGCTCCAGCGGTGGCCACCTGACGCAGCTGCTGGCGCTCCAGCCGTGGTGGCAGGACGTCGAGCACGCCTGGGTCACCTTCGACACCCCCGACGCGGTGCACGCGCTCGCCGACGAGGAGCGGGTGTGGTGGGCGGCGCACCCGACCACCCGCAACGTGCCCAACCTGCTGCGCAACACCGCCCTGGCGCACCGGGTCGTGCGGGAGTTCCGCCCCACGGTCGTGGTGTCGACCGGTGCGGCCGTGGCGCTGCCGTTCTTCGTGGCCGGCAAGGCCCACGGTGCGCGCACCGTCTTCATCGAGGTCTACGACCGCATCGAGACGCCCACCCTGACCGGCCGCCTGTGCCGGCCGGTGACCGACCTGATGATGGTGCAGTGGCCCGAGCAGGCCGAGCTCTACGACGACGCGGTCGTGATCGGGCCGCTCCTGTGAGCCGCCTCGCCTCGCGCAGCGTCGTCGTGGTGGTCGGCACCGACCACCACCCCTTCGACCGTGCGGTCGCCTGGGCCGACGACTGGCAGCGCCGGCATCCCGACGACCGCGTCGTCATCCAGTTCGGCCGGTCCCGGGCCCCGGAGCTGGCGACCGGCCACGAGTTCCTGGCCCCCGCCGAGGTCCGCGACACCATGGCCGCCGCCGACGTGGTCATCACCCACGGAGGCCCCGGGACCATCAGCGACGCCCAGCGCTCCGGGCACCGCCCGATCGTGTTCCCCCGCGACCCGTCACGCGGGGAGCATGTCGACGACCACCAGCAGCGCTTCGCCTCGTGGTGCGCCGAGCGGGACCTCGTCGACCTGGCGCGCGAGGTCGACGACCTCGAGCGGCTGCTGGCGGGGGCCGCCGACACCCGGGCCGCGACGTCCGACACGGCGCGCAGCGAGGCGTCGGTGGCGACCTTCGCCGAGCTCGTGGGTCGACGCCACGTGACCGGGGCCCGGCCCGTGTCCGCGCCCCCGCTGCTGCTGGTGCTGGACGACGGTCCGGTGCCGGCCGGAGCCGACCTGGGTCGCCTGCCGACGCCCGACGTCGGACTCGCGGTGCTGGCGCGCCGTCGGCTGCGCCGCTCCGAGCGGGCCCCGCTCCTCGACTACGCCCGCGGCATCCGCGAGCGCGCCCTCGAGCGGCTGGTCGAGGGGCCCGAGACCCTGGCGGTGGCGGCGGGCGACCTGCCCACCGCACTCGCGCTCGGTCACGACCGCCAGGTCGCCGTCGCCGTGCTCGACCGGGGTCTCGGCGTCGCTGCCCGGATGGCGCTGCGCCACGCGCAGGTGCCGGTGGTCAGCCTGCCTGCGCGGCCCTGACGGCGCGGCCCCGGCCCCGTCGGCGTACGACGGACAGCAGCTCGGCCACGTGCAGCCGGTGCCGGAAGCGGTGCACGAGTCCGGCGTAGACGAGGCCGCCGGCAACCGACGTGGACAGCAGGGCGAGCGGCGCCTCGACCCCGAACAGCCGGGCGGTCACCGGCGGCGTCACGAAGCACAGCACCGCCAGCCCCGCAGCGAGGAGCGTGCGGCGGTCGGAGGCGCTGCCGAGGATGGGACGGATCTGCCAGGTGGGCAGCGCGTTGGACACCAGGATCGACGCCGACCAGGCGAGCGCGGCGCCGCTGATGCCGAGGACCGGCACCAGCGACAGGTTGAGGACCAGGTTGGTCGCCAGCGCCGCCATGTTGTTGCGCAGGCTCTGGACGCTGCGGCCGAGCATCAGCAGCGCGATGTCGACCGGGCCCGCCGCGATCCCGGCCAGCATCCCCAGGGCGAGGATGACCACGACCGGAGCGCCGCTGGAGTAGCCCTCCCCGAAGATCATCAGCACCGCCCCGGGGATCGTCGCGCAGGTGAGATAGAGCGGCCAGGCGATGAGGACGTTCCAGGTGGTCGCGGTGCGCAGCGCGAGCCCCGCCTGGCGCAGCTCCCCCGCGGAGTAGAGGCGGGCGATCTGGGGGCCCACCATCTGCTGGATCCCCTTGATCGCCTGCAGCCCCGCCGCGACGAAGCGTGAGGAGGCGGTGTAGACGGCGGCGGCGGCCGGGCCGGCGATCGCCGCGACGATCGGGATGTCGGCGCGCCGGACTCCGATCTGCGCGATCTGGGTGAGCGCCCGAGGGGCGTTGAACGCCCAGACCTCCCGGGCCACCCGGCGCACCGTGGTGTCGCGGGCGGAGGCGAGGGCGCGGACGCCGCGGCGCCGGGCCAGCCGGTGCAGGCTGACGGTCCCTGCCACGGCCGACACGGCGTACGGCAGCACCCAGGCGAGCGCCAGGCCGACCGCCGAGTCGGTGCCGATCGCCACCGCCAGGGCCAGCACGGGCTGCAGCCCCTGGCGCAGCAGGCTCTCGACGAGGATGGTGGGCCGCACCGTGCCGAACCCGCGGGTGCCGGCCAGGACGAGGTTGGAGACGGCAGCCCAGGGCAGGAACAGCGCCATCACCTGACCGGTGCGGACGAACGTCTCCCCGCCGAACGGCAGCAGCGGGATCAGGAACCACAGCGCGGTGGCGACGATCACGCCCAGCACGACCACGGGCAGCAGGGTGGCCGTCATCACCGCGCCGACGAGGTCGTCCGAGAGCTCCCGTCCCGGGGCCGCCTCGGCGGGTGGGGGGACGGCGGTCTCGTCGTCGGTGTCGTCGTCAGCGTCGTGGCCGCCGTCGTCCGAGGCCAGCCCGCCGGGGTCCTCGTCCCCGGGCCGACCGTCCCGGAGCTGCTGGTCGGAGAGCTTGATGGCCACGAACCGGACGACGCCCACGTCGGAGCCCAGGGTGACGACGGCCAGGGCGATCAGGAACAGCGAGGTCTGGGTGAAGACCACCCCGACCTCGTCCTGGGGGAACGCCCAGGTGGCCACGACGATGAAGGCGAGGCCACCGAGGCTGGTGACGACCGCGCCCGCGAGCCCGCCGAGCCCACCGCGCGCGAGCCGACGCAGCTCGCGCTGGTCATTCATCAGAGAAGATCGTCGCGTCCGGCGCGGTCCGCTGTGGCTGGCGGCCGGGGTCGAAGGCGACCACCCCGAGGATCCGGGTGCCGACGGTCGCCGCCCACGCCATGGCTCGCTCCAGGTCGGTGCGCGAGGTCTTGCCGAGCACCACGAGGGGGATCCAGAAGTCGCACACGCCGACCAGGGCCCGGCCCTGGGTCGTGTCGGCGCCGTCGCCGTGCACGAGCACCAGGCCGAACTCCTCGCCGCCCTCCTCGAGGACCGCGGCGAACTCCTTGGTGGCGAACCAGCGGTCGACCTCGTCGAGCGCGCGACCGGGCCCGAGGAACATGAACCCGCGAGGATCCTTGGTGACCAGCCTTGCGAGGGGGCGGCCGTTCAGGACGTCGGACAGCCCGCGGCTCTTGGGTCGGGTGTGCCACGGGTCGGAGTCGACCACGAGCACCCCGTCGGCACCCAGCGAGAGCGCATGAGCGAGGTCCTCGGCGAAGTCGTGGTCCTGCGAGGAGTCGCTGAGGTGGCTGATCGTGATCGTCGCGGGGCGCGGCACGCGCCGGTTGACCACCGCTCCGGCCATCAGCGCCGAGTCGGAGGGCGCCTGGTCGCCGTCGGGAGACTCGTGGCCGAGCACGGTGACGCCGAGGCTCTCGAGGTCGTCGAGGGTGCGGACGGTGGTGCTGGACCGGTCGCGGACCAGGGCCACCGCCACGCCGAGCGCGAGCCCCAGCACCGCGCCCACCAGGGTCGCCGCCCAGGGCGGGATCGCGATGCCGCTGCGCCGCGCCGGGCTCTGCGCGATGACCTCACCCGCCTGGGTCTCGGCCGCCTGGGCGGTGGTGAGCTGGAGGCGCAGGTTGAGCAGCTGGCCGCCGAGCGACTTGACCTCGGCGTCGTCCTCGGAGCGGCCCTGCTTGCGCAGCCTGGTGAGCTGCTGGTTGACGGCGTCGATCCGCGTCGTCAGGCCCTCGACCTGCTGGTCGATCTTGGCGTTGCGCCGCTCCTGGCGGAACTCCAGGAAGCTCTGGGCGAACTGGTCGGACACCTCCGCGGCGACCTCGGGGGAGGGGTCGGTGTAGGAGATGCGCACGATCTGGGTGTTCGGGGCCACCGACACGACCACCGACGGCAGTCGGATCGGAGACTCGAGCCGGTCGCCGAGGGCCTCCTCGACCGCCCCGACCACGTCGGTCGAGGTGACCAGCTGGGACTCGGTCTCGAGGTTGGTCAGGTCGCTGCCCTGGGCGTCCGGGCTGTAGGGGTTGCCGGGCAGCGGGCGCAGCAGCACGCTGGCCGTCGACTGGTAGCGGGTCGCGAGCTGGCTGGCGGCGCCGCCGAAGACCAGGGCGCCCAGGAACGTGGCGACCAGCAGCAGCACCAGGTGCCGCCGCAGGCTGCGCAGCAGCGGGACACGGGTGGCCGAGGTGCGCTCTCGGTCGTCCATCATCGGTCCTCTCCTGCGGCGGCGTGGGCGACGCCAGGAATCGGAAGATATCCCCACTTGCGGCGAATCCGGAATCGGGGTCGGCGCCCGGCGAACAGGGTGACCCGGCTCCACCGCCCTCCGT
>JAUILS010000315.1 GCA_030432975.1 Actinomycetes bacterium | reverse complement strand
GTCGCCACCCGCGCCGGCGCGCAGGCCTTCGTCGACGCCGGAGCCGACGCCGTCAAGGTCGGGGTCGGGCCGGGCTCGATCTGCACCACGCGCGTCGTCACCGGTGTCGGCGTGCCCCAGGTGACCGCGGTCTACGAGGCGTCCCTCGCCGCCCGGCCGGCCGGCGTACCCGTCATCGCCGACGGCGGCATGAAGCACTCCGGTGAGATCGCCAAGGCGATCGTCGCCGGCGCCGACGCGGTGATGGTCGGCTCGCTGCTCGCCGGCTGCGAGGAGTCGCCGGGCGAGCTCGTGTTCGTCAACGGCAAGCAGTACAAGTCCTACCGTGGGATGGGCTCGCTCGGCGCCATGTCGAGCCGCGGCAAGAAGTCCTACTCCAAGGACCGCTACTTCCAGGCCGAGGTCGCCAGCGACGACAAGATCGTGCCGGAGGGGATCGAGGGCCAGGTGGCCTATCGCGGACCGCTGGCCGCCGTCGCCCACCAGCTCATCGGTGGGCTCAACCAGTCGATGTTCTACGTCGGCGCACGCACCGTCCCCGAGCTGCAGGAGAAGGGCCGGTTCGTCCGGATCACGTCCGCCTCGCTCACCGAGAGCCACCCGCACGGCGTCGCGATGACCGTCGAGGCGCCCAACTACACGGGCCGCTGAGGGGCCGGCCGCTGCGGCCCCGCCGCGGTCAGCTCCTGTCGAGGTAGAGACAGAACGGGTGCCCGGCCGGGTCGAGCATCACCCGGACGTCGTCCTGCGGCTGGTGTGCCGCCTCCGAGGCGCCCAGCGCGACCGCCTCGGCGACGGCGCGCGCGACGTCGGTGACGCCGACGTCGAGGTGGACCTGCATCTGCTGGTCGCCGGGGCCGGACGGCCACGCCGGCGGTCGGTGGTCGGCCTCGCGCTGGAAGGCGAGATAGGTGCGCCCCTCCGGCAGGCGGAGGGTGACGAAGTCGGGGTCGCCGGCGTCGAGCTCCCCGCCGAGCAGTCCCTCGTAGAACGCGCCCAGCCCCGCCGGGTCTGGCGTGCCCAGGACGGTGCCCAGCCAGCCGGTCCAGGTCGCGATGCCGCTCATGGGCCCATCATGCCGCGCGTGACGGCGGGAGCCGTTCAGCCGCGCAGCCGGTCGAGCAGGGCGCGGGCGTAGGCCGACTCGGGGTCGACGTCGACGTGCCGGCGGGCGCCGCGCGCGGTGGCGACCGTGACGGCGTACCCGGGCGGGTCGCCGGGCAGTCGCTCCAGCCCGACGAAGGCCTCGCCGAGGGCCTCGCGCAGCTGGTCCTCGCGCGGCAGCCAGAGCGCCTCGCCCGACTCCAGGCTGTCGAGCGCCCACTCGGTGGTGCCGTTGAAGGCCAGCAGCTCGCCGCCGCTGGGCGGCTCGAAGCGCTCGATCACCATGTCGCTGACGACGAACACCTGGTCGTCCATGTCGCGGTCGGGGATGACGAAGTGGTCGCCCTTCGTGGGCGTCCAGGCCAGGCCGGCCTCGCGCAGGGATCGGGCGAGGTCGAGGGAGATCATGCGCTCCAGTGTGCCGGGTGGGCGGATGGTGGCGATGTCTACTGGTGCGTACGGCGCACCTGACGCGTCGTACGCACCAGTAGACATCCCGTGGGGTGCGAAGCGCTCCTCGGAGGAGGGCACGCTCCTCGGAGGAGCCCCGGGCGGGCCCACCCAGCCGCGGCACCGGCACTCGATAGCCTTCCCCTGTGACCGACATCGAGATCGGCCGGGCCAAGCGCGCCCGCCGGGCGTTCGCCTTCGACGACATCGCCATCGTGCCAAGCCGCCGGACCCGGGACCCGGAGGAGGTCAGCGTCGCCTGGCAGATCGACGCCTACCGCTTCGACCTGCCGATCCTGGCCGCGCCGATGGACTCCGTGATGTCGCCAGCGACGGCGATCGCCTTCGGCCGGCACGGAGGGCTCGGGGTGCTCAACCTCGAGGGCCTCTGGACGCGGTACGACGACCCGGAGCCGCTGCTGGAGGAGGTGGCCGGCCTCGAAGGCACCGACGCGACCGCCCGGCTGCAGGAGATCTACAGCGCGCCGATCAACCCCGAGCTGATCACCGAGCGGCTCCGGCAGGTGCGCGAGGCCGGGGTGACCGTCGCCGGGTCGCTCTCGCCGCAGCGCACCAAGGAGTTCGCCAAGGCCGTCGTCGACGCCGGTGTCGACATGTTCGTCATCCGCGGCACGACGGTCTCGGCGGAGCACGTCTCGAGCCAGGCGGAGCCGCTCAACCTCAAGGAGTTCATCTACGAGCTCGACGTGCCCGTCATCGTCGGCGGCTGCGCCACCCACCAGGCCGCGCTCCACCTGATGCGCACCGGCGCGGCCGGGGTCCTCGTCGGCTTCGGGGGCGGCGCCGCCCACACCACGCGCACGGTGCTCGGCATCGCGGTGCCGATGGCCTCCGCGGTCGCCGACGTCGCCGCCGCCCGCCGCGACTACCTCGACGAGTCCGGCGGCCGCTACGTCCACGTCATCGCCGACGGCTCGATCGGGCGCTCCGGCGACATCGCCAAGGCGATCGCCTGCGGCGCCGACGCCGTCATGGTCGGTTCGC
>JAUILS010000071.1 GCA_030432975.1 Actinomycetes bacterium | reverse complement strand
CGGCGGTGCCGGCGGCCAGCGGCTCGGGGGCCTTGGCGTTGAGCTTGGTCAGGTGGCCGGCGACCACGAGCGAGATCTCGCCGTAGCCGTCGGCGGGGATGGCGCTGACCACCGTGGCCTCGCGCCAGGCGAGCTCGCTGGTGCGCACGGTCTCGCCGCTGTCGTTGCCGCGCAGCTTGGCCATGGTCCAGCCGACGAGCGCGCCGATCACCACGCCGGCGACGCCGCCGACGACGATGCCGACCGTGGCGCTGCCCGTGGCGTCGTACGCCAGGGCGCCGCCGAAGCCGAGCGTGCCGAGGAAGCCGGCCAGCGCGGCGCCGGAGAACCAGTCGCCGCCCAGGTCGAAGACGCTGTCGAGCGCGTCGACCTGGTCTCCGAACAGCAGCGAGACGAGCAGCAGCAGGACGCCGATCGCACCGACCAGCAGGAACGCGGTCACCGCGTCACCCTCCTCCCCGTTGACGGTCTGCCCGAGCCGGGCCGGGCGACGACCGCCCACACCGTACGACGCCCCGAGAGGCCGCCGCGGATGCATCCTAGGCCGGGGTTTCGTCGAGATGCGGCGAAGCTGCGAACTGCCTTGGCTGTCGGCGATCAGGAACCGCGGCGACGAGGAGGATGACGATTCTGCTGATGACCGCGCCGTTCAACTCGTCAGCAGCGCCGCCGGCACGACAGCGATGCCGTCAGGTCGCCGATAGGCGGTTGGTCCAGTGGAGACCACGACGGCATCCAGCAGCCGGTCGCCGAGCTTGTTGGCCAGCCAGTGCAGGTGCTTGACGTCGTCGTCGTTGATGACGCCGCCGAGCTTGACCTCGACCGCTACCACGGCTCCGTCGGGGCGCTCGACGATGAGGTCGACCTCGTGCCGACCGTCACGCAGCCGCAAGTGGGAGATCTGCGCCTCGTGCGGTTGGGCGTAGACCCGGACCGAGAGCGTCACCAGGGACTCGAACAGCGCGCCCAGCAGCGTGCCGTCTCGCGGCACGAAGGGTCCGGCGTCCGCCCCGGTGAGGAGCTTGCGTCCGTCGACGCCGAGCAGACTGGCGGCCAGTGCTGGGTCGGCCAGGTGGTGTTTGGGCGCTTGACCCAGGCGGCCCAGGTGCCCGTAGCCGGGGGACCACCCTGGGACTGGGTCGAGCAGCCACAGGTGCTCGAGAGTGTCGCGGTAGGCGATGGTGGTTGTCTTGGCGGGCTTCTCGCTCTGCCCGGAGGTCGCGGCCCGCAGCAGCGTGTTGTAGCTGGTCGTGGAGGCGGTGGCGGCGGCATAGGCGGCGAGCCACGCCCTCAGCGTCGCGGGGCGTCGTACGTGATGACCGAGCTCGGGGAAGTCGCGGTCGACGATCCGCTCGACGTAGCCGGCCAGCTGCAGTCGCCTGGCGCGTCCACTGAATGACCGGATGCCGGGGAACCCGGAGGCGAGGATCTCCTCGACGTAGTCCGTCAGGCCCAGCGGCGACTCGCCGCCAACGCTCGGCCGGTCGCCGGAGAGAAGGGACTCGAGAGACACCGTCGGCGCGACCAGCCTGCGCTCAGCCAACGACATCGGGCGCATCCGTAGCCTGACGATGCGCCCTGCGCCGGAGTGCACCCCGGAGTCGAGTGGGGTCGCGGAGCCCGTCAGCAGATATCGGCCAGGCTCGACGCCGGCGTCCGCGCGGCGGCGGACGTAGTCCCACACCGGTGGGTGCCGTTGCCACTCGTCGATGAGGACGGTCCCGTCCAGCGACTCCAGCCAGGACATGTCAGCGCCCACTGGCGCCAACTGCGCCGGGTCGTCGAGCTCCACCACGCGATGAGCCCGGCGTGATGCTGTCTCGGTCTTCCCCACACCCTTGGCTCCCTCGACCGCAATCGCGGGTAGGTCGGGCAGGAGGTCGTCGAGCTCGAGATCGACGACCCGGGGTAGATAGGCCACGCGTCTACCCTACCGTTCGCACGGTCTTTACACTACCTTTCGCACACACCTTGCGATACCGTTTGCACACCCGGTCTCACCGTTCGTTGACAGCGGCTGAGATGAGGACGCCTGGGTCGGACCACCCCGAGGCCGTCGGTGCCACTCGCTCGGCCGACGGATCCGTCGAGGCTCAGCCCGCGTCGACGAGGTAGACGGCTCCGGAGGCCATCAGATTGGCCGGGCCGCGGGACCGCCAGCCGCCCGCCGCCCGCCCGGTGGCGTCGAGCAGCCGGCGCTCGGCGATGCGCAGCCCCTGGGCGGCGAAGAGGTCCTCGAGGTCGGCCAGCGTGGCGAGGTGGATGTTGGGCGTGTCGTACCACGGGTGCGGGAGCTCCGCTGACACCGGCATCCGACCGCGCAGCGCCAGCTCGGCTCGGTGCTTCCAGAGCCCGAAGTTGGGCACCGAGACGATCCCGCGCCCGGCGATCCGGGCGATCTCGGCGAGCACCCGGTCGGGGTGCCGGGCGGCCTGCAGCGTCTGCGAGACCACGACGAGGTCGTAGGACCGGTCGGCGAACTCGTCGAGCTGGGTGTCCAGGTCGAGCTCGATCACCGCGACGCCGCGGCGGATGGCCGCACGCAGCGAGGCGGGGTCGCTGTCCACGCCGGTGCCGGTGCAGCCGCGTCGGGCGGTGAGGTCGGCGAGCAGCTGGCCGTCGCCGCAGCCGAGGTCGAGCACCCGCGCCCCCGGTGGCACCAGGGCCGCCACCACCTCCAGGTCAGGACGCACGGCCGGCCCCCTTCCCGCCCGCCTGCCCGGCGGCCTGCTCGGCGGCCTGGTCGAGGAACGCGGCGACGGTGCCGAGGTAGTCGTCGTCGTCGAGCAGGAACGAGTCGTGCCCGTGTGGGGCGGAGACCTCGCGGAACGACACCGGGACGCGTGCCCGCTCGAGCTCCCGGACGATCCGTCGCGAGTGCGACGTGGCGAAGCGCCAGTCGGAGTCGAAGGAGACCACCAGGAAGCGCGTCGGGTCGTCGGCGGCGGTGAGGGCGTCGGTGGCGTCGGGCTCGGCGAAGCAGTCGAAGTAGTCCAGGGACCGGCTCAGGTAGAGATAGCTGAGCGCGTCGAAGCGGTCGAGGAACGTCTGCCCCTGGTGCTCGAGGTAGGACTCCACGGCGAAGTCGACGCCGAAGCGGTGCCGCGGCTCGTCGGCGTCCTGGAAGCGTCGCCCGAACTTCTCGGCCATCGCCTGCTCCGACAGGTAGGTGATGTGGGCCATCATCCGGGCGATGGCCAACCCGGTCCGCGGCCCGTCGCCCTCGGCGTACCTCCCGTCGGCGAAGCCGGGGTCGCGCATGATCGCCGACCGCGCCACCGCGGAGAACGCGATGTTCTGAGCCGACAGCCGGCTGCTACCGGCGACGACGACGGCGCGGGCCACCTCCTCGGGAGCGTCGAGCGCCCACTGCAGCGCTTGCATCCCGCCGAGCGACCCGCCGACGACGGCCAGCATCCGGTCGATGCCGAGGTGACGCGCCAAACGGCGGTGGACGGTGACGAAGTCGCGGACGGTCAGCAGCGGGAAGTCCAGGCCGTACGGCGACCCGGTCGCCGGGTCGACCGACGCCGGCCCCGTGGTGCCGCGGCAGCCGCCGAGCAGGTTGGGGCAGATGACGAAGAACCGCTCGGTGTCGACCGGTCGCCCCGGGCCGACCATCGTCTCCCACCAGCCGGGGGCCTCCGGCGTGCCGGTGGCGTGGGCGTCGCCGGTCAGCGCGTGGCAGACGAAGACCGCGTTGGACGCGTCGGGGGCGAGCGTCCCCCAGGTCTCGTAGGCCACCTCGACGTGGTCGAGCCGGCCGCCGCCGTCGAGCAGCAGCGGGTCGTCGTCGGTGAAGAGCACGACCCGCTGCGGCGCGGCGGTCGAGGGGCTGGGCATCCGGGTGGCGGCGGCTCTCAGCCGGCGGCGGCCAGCGCCTGGTCGAGGTCGGCGATCAGGTCGTCGACGTGCTCGATGCCGACCGACAGCCGGACCATGTCCTCGGGCACGCCGGCCGCCTCGAGCTCCTCGGGCGTCAGCTGGGAGTGGGTCGTCGTGGCGTTGTGGATCGCCAGCGACTTGGCGTCGCCGATGTTGGCCAGGTGGCTGAAGAGCGTCAGCGCCTCGATCAACTTCTTGCCGCCCTCGCGCCCGGACTTGATGCCGAAGCTGACCAGGCCGCCGTACCCGTGCCCGGTGAAGTTCTTGTCGGCCGCAGCCTTGTCGGGGGAGTCGGCGAGGCCGGGGTAGTTGACCCAGGCCACCGCGTCGTGGGCGGCGAGATGCTCGGCGACCTTCTGGGCGTTGTCGCTGTGCCGCTCCATCCTGAGGTGGAGGGTCTCGAGGCCCTGGAGGAAGAGCCAGGAGTTCATCGGGGTCACCGCGGCGCCGGTGTTGCGCAGCAGCACGGTGCGGGCGCGGATGATGTAGGCCAGCTCGCCGACCGCCTCCGTCCACACCACCCCGTGGTAGGCCGCGTCGGGCTGGGTCAGCCCGGGGAACCGGTCGGCGTGCGCGGCCCAGTCGAAGCGACCCGCGTCGACGATGACGCCGCCGATGGAGGTGCCGTGGCCGCCGATGTACTTCGTAGCGGAGTGGATCGCGACGTCGGCGCCCTGGTCGAGCACCCGGCAGAGGTACGGCGTCGGCGCGGTGTTGTCGACCAGCAGCGGCAGCCCCTGCTCGTGGGCGGCGTCGGCCCAGGCGCGGATGTCGACGACGTTGATCTTGGGGTTGCCGACGGTCTCGGCGAAGACCGCCTTGGTCTTCTCGTCGACGTGCTGGGCCAGCTCCTCCGGCTTGTCCGGGTCGACGAAGCGCACCTCGATGCCGAACTGCGGGAGGGTGTGGGCGAACAGCGCGTAGGTGCCGCCGTAGAGCGTCGAGGTGGCGACGATGTTGTCGCCGGCGTAGGTCAGGTTGAGGACCGCGTAGGTCACCGCCGACGACCCGGACGCCGTGGCCAGCGCGCCGACGCCGCCCTCGAGAGCGGTCATCCGGGTCTCGAAGACCGACTGGGTCGGGTTCATGATCCGGGTGTAGATGTTGCCCGGCACCTTCAGCGCGAACAGGTCGGCGGCGTGGTCGGTGCTGTCGAAGACGTAGGACGTCGTCTGGTAGATCGGCACCGCGCGGGCGTTGGTGGCGGAGTCGGCCTCCTCCTGGCCGGCGTGGACGGCCAGGGTCTCGGGGTGCAGCGCGTCGGTCATGGCGGTCCTCTCGGGCGGTCCTGCTGCGTGCGGACGGCGCCGTCCGGCGACCGCCCTTGGTCTGCGGCTCACTGTGGCCGATCCCGCGAGGCGCCGTGGCGGTGTCTCAGGAGTCGGAACGGACGTCCACGGAGTGGGATGTTGGCGGCGCGGTGGTGTCCTCCTCGCCGAGGAGCCGCGCCTCACGACGGCGGGCGCGCGCGGTGGACGCCGCGACCAGGGCGACCCCGGCGGCCGCGACCAGCACCCACCACCAGCCGGCCCTGCCGAGGACGGCGTACAGGACGGCGAAGCCGACCGTGGTGTAGATCGTCGCCCACAGCACCGCCCCGACGAGCAGGGCGGGGACGTAGCGGCGGGCCGGCATCCGCAGCAGGCCCGCGGCGGCGTTGACCGCCGACTGGATGCCGACGGTGAGGAACGACAGCGTCACCGCGGGCGCGCCGAAGCGGGTGACCAGGGCCTCGGCCCGGATCACCGCGCGATGCTCGGTCAGCCGGCGGCGCCGGTCGCCCGCCCCGCGGAGCCCGCGCCCGATCCAGTAGATCCCGCCCCCGCGCGCCGTCGCGCCGAGGAAGAAGAAGACCCACACCGCCGCCACCGGCCAGCCTTCGGTCAGCCACGGGGTCACGGGGTCCAGTCTGCCCGACGGGGTGGGCCGGCCGGGATAGACGGCGGGGCGGGATGGGCGGAAGAAGACGCGCGGGGGGATGGGCGGGGTGGGAATGCGCGGGGTGGGGATGCGGGGTCCGATGGAGTGGGGATCTCTACTGGTGCGTACGACGCGCCAGGTGCGTCGTACGCACCAGTAGCCGCGGCGTCCTCCCGGCCGGTTGGGGGACGTCATACGCGGGGGTCGCTGGGGCGCGCGCTTCGTATGACGCAAGCCCGGCCCGCGTGGGACGTCATACGTTGCGGCTGTCCCGGCGCGCGCTTCGTATGACGCAACCCGCGGCGACCACCGCGTCAGCGGAGGACGGACCGGTAGAGCTCCACGGTGCGGTCGGCGATGGCGGTCCAGGAGAAGGAGTCGATGGCGCGCGCCCGGCCGGCGCGTCCCATCTCGGCGGCACGCTCGGGGGAGCCGACGACGTCGTTCAGCGCGGCGGCGAAGTCGGCGACGTAGCGGTCGGGGTCCAGCGGGGTGCCGGTGCCGTCGGTCGCCTGCTCGATCGGCACCAGGCGGCCGGTGTCGCCCTCGACGACGACCTCCGGGATGCCGCCCGTGGCCGTGGCGACCACCGCGGTCTCGCAGGCCATCGCCTCCAGGTTGACGATCCCGAGCGGCTCGTAGATCGACGGGCAGGCGAACGCCGTCGCCGCGGTCAGCAGCCGGACCACGTCGGCGCGCGGCAGCATCTCGCGGATCCACACCACGCCGGTGCGACTGGCGGCCAGCCCCTCGACCAGCCCGACCACCTCGGCCTCGATCTCGGGGGTGTCGGGCGCACCGGCGCACAGCACGATCTGCACCTCGGGCGGCAGCTCGGCCACCGCGCGGAGGAACAGCGGCAGCCCCTTCTGCCGGGTGATCCGGCCGACGAACACCACCGACGGCCGGTCGGGGTCGACGCCCAGCTCGCGCACCCGGTCGGGGTCGTCGACCGGCGCCCAGGCCTCGGTGTCGATCCCGTTGTGCACGACCGTAGCCGCCGCCCAGCTGCTCGGCCTTCCAGGGCCGCAGCGGCTCCAGCGAGTGGGCGGAGATGACGTGTGGCACGCCGTGCAGCAGGCCCGCCAGGTGGCCCGCGAAGTTGGCGTACCACGTGTGCGAGTGGACCAGGTCGGTGCCTTCGCAGCCGCCCACCATGGCCAGGTCGACGCCGAGCGTCTTGACCGCGCCGTTGGCGTCGGCGAGCTCGGCGAGGTCGGCGTACGACGTGGTCAGCGCCTCGTCGCGCGGGGCTCCGAACGCCTGCACGTGGGTCTTCACGTCTGCGCGGGCCCGCAGAGCCCGGACCAGCTCGGCGACGTGGACGCCGGCGCCGCCGTAGATCTCCGGTGGGTACTCCTTGCTGAGCACGTCGACGCGGAAGCCGCCAGCGGTGTCCTGTGTCATGCCGCGAAACTACCCCTCCCGCGCCGCCGCCCGACAGGGCTAGCGTGGCGATATGAGCACCCCGAGTGACAAGTCCAGGTCCCACGGCCGCAAGAAGGTGCTGGCCATCGTGCTGGCGGGTGGCGAGGGGAAGCGGCTGATGCCGTTGACCGCCGACCGAGCCAAGCCGGCCGTGCCGTTCGCCGGGATCTACCGGCTGATCGACTTCGCGCTCTCCAACGTCGTCAACGCCGGCTACCTCAAGGTCGTCGTGCTCACGCAGTACAAGTCGCACAGCCTCGACCGGCACATCACCCAGACCTGGCGGATGTCCAACCTGCTCGGCAACTACGTCGCCCCGGTGCCCGCGCAGCAGCGAGTCGGCAAGCACTGGTACCTCGGCAGCGCCGACGCGATCTTCCAGTCGCTCAACCTGCTGCGCGACGACAAGCCCGACATCGTGGTGGTCGTCGGCGCCGACCACGTCTATCGCATGGACTTCTCCCAGATGGTCGCCCAGCACGTCGAGTCCGGCGCGGCCTGCACCGTCGCCGCGATCCGGCAGCCGATCTCGCTGGCCGACCAGTTCGGCGTGATCGACGTCGACCCCGAGCAGCCTGCCAAGATCCGCGAGTTCCTCGAGAAGCCGACCGACCCGGTCGGCCTCCCCGACAACCCCGACGAGGTCCTGGCCTCGATGGGCAACTACGTCTTCGACGCCGACGCACTCATCGAGGCGGTCACCGACGACGCGGTGCTGAGCGGCTCCAAGCACGACATGGGCGGCGACATCGTGCCGGCGTTCGTCGGCCGCAACGAGGCAGGCGTCTACGACTTCCGCGACAACGAGGTGCCGGGTGCGAGTGAGCGCGACCGCGGCTACTGGCGCGACGTCGGGACGCTGGCGTCCTACTACGCCTCCCACATGGACACCGTGGCGCCGCTGCCGGTCTTCAACCTCTACAACTTCGCCTGGCCGATCTACACCTCCTACGGCCCCCAGCCGCCGGCCAAGCTGGTGCGCGGCGAGCACGGCGTGCTGCCGATCGCCGAGGACGCCGTGCTGTCGCCCGGGGTGGTGGTCACCGGCGGTCAGGTCTATCGCTCGGTGCTGTCGCCGTCGGTCTACGTCACCTCGAAGGCCGAGGTCAGCGACTCGGTGCTGCTCGACAACGTCCACGTCGGGCACGGGGCGGTGGTGCGCCGGGCGATCATCGACAAGAACGTCGAGATCCCGGCGGGCGCCCACGTGGGCGTCGACCCGGAGGAGGACCTCGCCCGCGGCTTCGTCGTCGAGGACGGGCTGACCATCATCGGGAAGGGTCAGCAGTTCCCGTCGTGACGGGCGACGGTCACAGCAGGCCGGCGGCCCTCGCCGGGCCGGCGTACGCCTCGGCCAGGGAGGCCGCCGTCTCGTGAGCGTTGAGCCCACTCGGGTTGGGCACCACCCACAGCTCGGCGCCGGCGAGCGGCTCGGGTTGGCGGCCGGGCGTGGCGCGTCGCTGCCCGAAGGCGGTGCGGTACGCCGTGATGCCGGCGACCGCGACCACCCGCGGGCGCAGCCGCTCGACGGTGCGCACCAGCCGCTCGCCTCCCTCGCGCAGCTCCGCAGGCCCGAGCTCGGCCGCGGTGGCGGTGGCGCGGCGCACCAGGTTGGTGATCCCGAGGCCGCGCCGGCGGAGCTCGTCGCGCTCCTCCTCGGTGAGCCCAGCCGCCGGGTCGACCGGCCGCTCGATGATCCCGGCCCTCAGCAGGGCGGGGTAGAACCGGTTGCCGGGGTGGGCGAAGTGCGTCTGGGTGGCGGCCGTCCAGAGGCCCGGGTTGATCCCGACGAAGAGCAGCCGCACGTCGTCCCCGACCAGGTCGGGCACCTCGACGCCCCGGAACGACGCGAGCTCCTCCCGGCTGAAGCTGCGCCTGCGAGGGATCCCCGGGTCGGCTGGCGACGTCACATCCCTATGAGAACACTGCGAGGTCGGTGGGCCGCCGCGGCCCCGGCGGTCCTCACGGGCGCCCTGCTGCTGGGCGTGATGGTGGGGGCGGCCGGCTGCGGCCGGGCGACGGATGCAACGGACGGGGCCGTCGACACCCCCGCGTCCTCGTCGGCGGCGCCCTCGGAGGCGTCGGCGAGTGACCCGGTCACGGTCGCCATCCTGACCGGCACCGTGGCGGGCGGCACCGTCGACCCGACCCCCACGCCGCTCGACACCCCGGAGGCGGTCGCCGACTTCGTCTCGCAGTTCGACAACGCCGAGTTCGGGCGCAGCGTCGAGTCGGCCGCGGCCGGCGTCGAGGTCACCGAAGGGCGGACCCTCGTGGGCAGCGTGCTGACGATCGGCTGCGA
Organism: Actinomycetes bacterium; assembly: GCA_030432975.1. GTDB lineage: Bacteria > Actinomycetota > Actinomycetes > Propionibacteriales > Nocardioidaceae > Nocardioides. Next base: position 4,408 of record JAUILS010000071.1, on the reverse strand, counting down.
GGTGCCCACGGACATCGACGTGGTCGGCGCGCCCGGCCAGATCCGCCTGGTGCCGGTGATGCCGAAGAAGCAGCGGCCCGACGAGTGCTTCGCGCCGATGGCGTCGGTCGGGCTGGTCGAGCTGCCCGACGCGATGCTGGTGGACGCCGGCTGACGGTTGGCGCTGGCGGCTGGCGGCTGGCGGTTGGCGGCTGGCGGGTCGCGGGTCAGCGGCCGGCGGGGGTGTCGACGCGGATGCCGACGGTGGCGTCGACCGCGACGGTCACGCCCAGGGAGAGCGCGACAACGGCGACGGCGGCGGCCAGCAGCAGCAGTCCCCGGGCGCGCCGGGTCAACGCCCGGTCGGCCAGCGGCACGACCCGGGCGGCATCGGCCGCGGGAGGCAGGCTCACCCGGCCATCATGGCGAGGCCGACGGTCCGCCGGAGCCGTTCCGCGAGATCCGCGCCGGGGTGGTCTGGGCCGCCCCCTGCGTGGTGCGGTTTGCTCGGGCGCCCGGATTTGATGAGATGGGTCCGGACGCCGCCCGGGTGTCCGGGGATCGCGCGTGGCGCGGGCATGAGGAGAAGGTCATGGCATCGAGGGGTCGGGTGACCAAGGCGGCGACCGCGGCGGCGGTGCTGGCCGTGAAGTACGGCCCGCAGGCCAAGATCGTGTGGGACAAGGGCGGCAAGCAGGCGACGCAGGCCGCGGCCAAGCGCGCCATGACGCTCAACTCGCGGCGCAAGGCGCTCGCGCACGCCGCCGGGGTCAAGGACGGCTCGATCCTGAAGATCGCTCCCACGGGCTCGACGATGTACGTCGTCTTCGCCGGCGACCAGCCGATCGCCAGCTATCCCACGCAGGACGTGCCGTTCGCGGTGCTGCTCGCCCATGCCGACCTCGACAAGAGGATCCGGCCCGAGGACGCCAAGCGGCGGCCGCGACGCTCGAAGACCGCCTCGCCGAAGGCCCTGGGTGGCGGGACGGACGACTGAGCCCCGGCGTCCGCGTGAGCGAGGTCCCCGGCCTCGGGGCCGCTGAGGTCGAGGCCTGGAACGTCTTCGTCGAGGGCGACAACCTCGAGGTGCTCGCACAGCTGCCGCGGTCGGCGTACGACCTGGTCTATCTGGACCCGCCCTACAACACCGGCAACGACTTCGCCTACCGCGACGACTTCCGGGGCGCCGACGGGCGGCACGCCGCCTGGACCGCGATGATGCGACCGCGGCTCGAGGCCGCCCGCGAGGTGATGAGCCCGCGCGCGGCGATCTACGTCAGCATCGACGACCACGAGGTCGCGCACCTGCGGCTGCTGATGGACGAGGTCTTCGGCGAGGACGCCTTCCTCGCGCAGGTCGTGGTCAACCTCAACCCGAAGGGACGCCAGCTGGGCGCGGGGTTTGCCACCAGCCACGAGTACCTCCTCGTCTACGCCCGCGACCCGCGCTCGTGCGCGCTGGAGGCGTCGAGCGCGTCGCTGGTCGACCCGCGCGACTTCCCGCTCACCGAGCCCGACGGGCGCCGGCTGCGCCACCTTCCGCTGCGCAACACCAACAAGAAGTTCAACCCGGTGACGTCGGCGACGCTGCACTACCCCCTGTGGGGCGACCCGGAGAGCGGTCGGGTGGCCACGGGGGCGTTCCCGGGGGCGGTGGAGGTGCTGCCGGTGTTCGGCGACGGGTCGCCGGCGGTGTGGCGCTGGTCGCCGCCGCTGGTCGAGGCGCGCCCCGACGATCTGCTGTGCAAGGTGGTGCGCGGCCGCGGTGGCGACCGGGTCGACATCGTGCAGAAGGACTGGCTGCACGAGGGCCGGCGCAAGAAGCTGCGCACCATCTGGCTCGCCGAGGAGGTCGGCTCGACCGACACCGCCGTGGCCGAGCTCAAGGCGCTGGTCGGCCACGTCTTCGAGTCGCCGAAGCCCACCGGCCTGCTCCGGCGGGTCGTCGAGACGATGCCGCCCGACGCGCGGGTGCTCGACTTCTTCGCCGGCAGCGGCACTACCGGGCACGCCACGGCGCTGGCCAACGCCGCCGACGGCGGCACCCGACAGTGCTGGTCGGTCAACTGGGCCGAGCCCACCCGCGAGGGCTCCAACGCCCGCCTCGCCGGCTACGCCACGGTCGCCGACCTCACCCGCGCCCGCCTCCGCGCCGTCGCCGACACCGTCGGTGGCGGCTTCGCCGACCTCCCGCTGGCGTCGCTGGTGGGGCGTAGTTGACTGCAGATCTGCTGCCCCCACGGCGTGTCGCCAGCAGATTTGCAGTCAACTAGCGGAGACCTGCGCCGGGCGAAGGGTCGGGGCGGGGCGGGGCGGTCAGGCGCCGGCGGCCTTCTCGAGGGCCTTCAGCTCGTCGTCGAGGTGGGTGAGCAGGCGCTGCAGGCTCGGCACGGTGCGGCGACAGCCGGTCAGGCCGAAGTCGAGGTGGCCGGCGTACGACGTGCAGGTGATGTTGAGCGCCATGCCGTCGATCGGGATCGAGAGCGGGTAGTTGCCGACCATCTCGGCGCCGTTGAAGTAGTGCGGCGCCCGCGGGCCCGGGACGTTTGAGATCACCAGGTTGTACGCCGGCCGGCCGACGCCGCCGAGCTTGAACAGCGACGGCACGATCGCCGGCACCTGGCCGATCGCGCTCATTGCGACGATCTGCAGCGGCGTCATCTGGGCCAGCGTGCGCTTGCCGGCGCCCATCGACTCGTGGACCGACTGGAGCCGCTCGGCAGGGTCGGCCAGGTCGGTGCCGAGCTTGACCATCACCGAGCCCACGGCGTTGCCGCCGTCGGCCGACGCGGATCCGGACTGCCTGGCCTTGAGCCCGATCGGCACCATCGCGATCAGGGTCTGGTCGGGCAGCGCGTTCTGCTCCTCGAGGTAGGTGCGCAGCGCGCCGCTGCACATCGCCAGCACCACGTCGTTCATCGTGGTGCCGCTGGCCCGCATGACGCCCCGGATCCGGTCGAGCGGCCAGCTCTGCGCGGCGAACCGACGCGAGCCGGTGATGGGCTGGTTGAGGATGGTGCGCGGGGCGTAGAGCGAGAGCGCGGAGGTCTCGTTGCGCAGGCTGCGCGACAGCGTCGTCCACAGCGCCTTGGGCAGCCCGGCGGCGTCGGCGGTGATCTCGAGGGCCTTGGCCGCCGTGGAGACCGAGACGTTCTCGAGGCTCTGCTCCGCGTGCTCCTGCGCGCGTGCCGTCTTGGCCCGCGGGCGGGCGGCCCACGGCGGCGGCAGGTCGCGAGCCTCGGGGTCGGTGGTGAGGATGCTCTGCAGCAGCCGGTTGGCCGAGACGCCGTCGACCAGGGAGTGGTGCATCTTGGCGTACATCGCGATCCGGCCGTCGCGCAGGCCCTCGATCAGGTGCCACTCCCACAGCGGCCGCTCGGTGGCCATCCGGGTGCTGTGCAGCCGCGAGACCAGCTCGAGCAGCTCGCGGACCCGCCCCGGCTTGGGCAGCGCGCTGTGGCGCACGTGGTACTCGATGTCGAAGTCGTCGTCCTCCACCCAGACGTACTGTCCGCCGGTCTTCACCGAGCGGTGCGGGTGCTTGCGGAACAGCGGCGCCACGTCGTGGGTGTCGCGCATGAACTCGAACAGCTCGCGGACGTAGTTGCGGCCGGCGTCGGGCGGCTTCTTGTAGAGCTGCAGCCCGCCGACGTGCATGGGCACGCGGCGCGACTCGGCCATCAGGAAGCCGAGCGCGGTCGGGTCCAAGGGAGTCGCCACCGCTCGATCCTCGCGGCAGGATCGACACATGACAAGGCCGGCGCCGCAGCCCGAGCCGTCGGCGGCGAGGCCGCGACGGTGGGTGCTGCACGTCGACCTCGACCAGTTCATCGCAGCGGTGGAGATGCTTCGGCGGCCCGAGCTCGCGGGGCTGCCGGTCGTCGTCGGGGGGCGCGGCGACCCCACCGAGCGGGGCGTCGTGTCGACGGCGTCGTACGCCGCGCGCGAGCACGGCGTCCGGTCGGGGATGCCGCTGCGCACGGCCGCCAAGCGGTGTCCGGATGCGGTGTTCCTGCCGGTCGACAAGCCGGCGTACGACGACGCGTCGGCGCGGGTGATGGCGACCTTGCGCGGCCTCACCTGGGGCGGCGCGCCCGTCGTCGTCGAGGTGCTCGGCTGGGACGAGGCGTTCGTCGGGCCGGCGCCCGAGGTCGACCAGGCGACGGTGGACCCGGTCGGCTTCGCCGAGGAGCTGCGCGCGGCCGTGCTCGCCGAGACCGACCTGCACTGCTCGGTCGGCGTGGGCGACAACAAGCTGCGCGCCAAGATCGCCACCGACTTCGGCAAGCCGCAGGGGGTGTTCGTGCTGACCGCCGACACCTGGGCGGAGGTGATGGGGGACCGGCCGGCGACGGCCCTGTGGGGCGTCGGCGCCAAGACGGCGCGCAAGCTCGAGGCGCTGGGCATCACGACGGTGGCAGAGTTGGCC
>JAUILS010000070.1 GCA_030432975.1 Actinomycetes bacterium | reverse complement strand
TCGTTCCTGACGCAGATGGGTCTCGCCGCCGCGAGCACCGTGGCGGTCGCCGTGCTGATCGCGCTGACCCTGCTCCCCGCCCTGCTCTCCGTCGCGGGCCGCCACGTCACCGACGGGCACATCCCCGGTCTGAAGGACCGCGACCCCGAGGGTGAGGACGGCGCGCCGACGCGCGGCCGGCGGTGGGCCGAGCTGGTGTCGCGGCACCGCTGGCTGGCGCTGGGCGCCGGTCTGGTCGCGGCCGCGGTCGTGTCGATCCCCGTCGCCAGCATGGAGCTGGCGCTGCCCGACAACGGCACCCAGCCGGCCGCCAACCAGGCGCGACAGGCCTACGACTTGGTCTCGGAGAAGTTCGGGCCGGGCGCCAACGGCCCGCTGACGGTGATCGTCGACGTGCGCCACGCCGGCGACGCAGACGCCGCGATCGGTGCCGCCATCGCGACCGTGTCCGGCGTCGAGGACGGCGTCGCCGCCGTCATCCCGCAGGTGGCCGACCCCGCCGACGAGGAGGCGTACGCCGCCTACCAGGGTGCGCTCCAGCAGCTCGGCTTCGCGACGATCACGGTGGTCCCGGAGACCGGCCCGTCGGACCAGGCGACCAAGGAGCTGGTCGCGACCCTGCGCAGCGACCTCGGCTCGCTGGAGGAGGCCACCGGCGCGACGCCGTACGTCACCGGGCAGACCGCGGCCGGCGTCGACATCTCCCAGAGCCTGGCCGACGCCTTCCCGAAGTACCTCGCCGTCGTCGTGGGGCTCGCGTTCCTGCTGCTGATGGTGGTCTTCCGCTCGATCCTGGTGCCGCTGAAGGCCACGCTCGGCTTCCTGCTGTCGATCGGGATGTCGGTGGGGGCGACGGTCGCGGTCTTCCAGTGGGGCTGGCTGCAAGGGCTGTTCGGCCTCGACGTGAGCTCGCCCGTGGTGTTCATCCTGCCGCTGCTGCTGACCGGCATCCTGTTCGGCCTGGCGATGGACTACGAGGTCTTCCTGGTCTCGCGGATGCGGGAGGAGCACGTGCACGGGCGCGAGGCGCGGGCGGCCGTGGTCGAGGGCTTCTCGCACAGCGCGCGGGTCGTCACCGCCGCCGCGCTGATCATGGTCGGCGTCTTCGCGGGCTTCATCACCGGCGAGGACGTCATCATCAAGACGCTCGGCTTCGCGCTGGCCGTGGGCGTGCTGGCCGACGCGTTCCTGGTGCGGATGCTGATCGTGCCCGCCGTGATGCTGATCGTCGGCGAGCGCATGTGGTGGCTGCCCCGCTGGCTCGACCGGCTGCTGCCCGACCTCGACATCGAGGGCGAGGCGTTGGCCAAGCAGCGCGCCGAGGTGGCGGCGGGGTAGCGCGAGTCGGCGCCTCCGAGGAGCGAACTCAGGGATTTCCGGCCGAGAATCCCGGTGTTCGCTCCTCGGAGGAGAAAATCTCCGCTCCCGACCCGGCCGCGGCGAGCCGGGCGAAGCCCTCGTCGAGGCTGACCCGGGGCTCCCAGCCGAGCACGTCGCGGACGCGCCGCTGGTCGAACCAGTGGGCGGTGGCGAGCTGGGTGGCCAGGAAGCGCGTCATCGGCGGGTCGTCGGAGCGACGCGCCACCCGCCAGACCGCTTCGGCCACAGCACCCCCCGCCCAGGCGACCGACCGCGGCACCGAGCGGCGCGGCGGCGCCTCGCCCTGGGCGCGGCAGATCCGCTCGACCAGCTCGGCCACCGGCCGCGGCTCGCCGTTGGACACCACGAACGCCTGCCCGTGGCCCCGGTCGGCGCGGTCCAGCGCGGCCACGACCGCGTCGACCGCGTTGTCGACGTACGTCGTGTCGATCAGCGCCCGGCCGCCCCCGACCAGCGCCAGCCGACCGGAGCGGGCGCGGTCCACGATCCGCCCGACGAGCTGGGTGTCGCCCGGCCCCCAGATCAGGTGCGGCCGCACGGCGATGGTCGCGAAGCCGGGAGCGTCGGCGGCGAGCACGTCGAGCTCGGCCGCCGCCTTGCTCCGGGAGTAGTGCCCGTGCGCCCGCCGCGGGTCGGCCGGCTCCGCGTCGCAGCCCGACAGGGCGGCGCCGGCGTGGGCGACCGACGGCGACGACACGAACACGAAGCGCCCCGCCCCGGCCACCCGGGCGGCGTCGAGCACGGTCCTGGTCCCGACCACGTTGGTGTCGTGGAACTGCTCCCGGCTGCCGACGACGCCGACCCGGCCGGCCACGTGCACCACAGCGTCGACCCCGGCGGCGGCGTCGGCCACGGCCGCAGCGTCGGTGACGTCGCCCAGCACCTCGCGCAGGCCGAGCTCGGCGGCCACGGCGGCGGGTCGCCGCTGGAGCACCACGACCTCGTCGCCGCGCCCGTGCAGCGCGCGGGCCACACCGGCGCCGAGCAGGCTCGACGCGCCGGTCAGCAGCACCCGCGCGGTCATGGCCTCCCCGGGCGGCGCCCGTCGAGGACCCGCTGCGCCCACCGGCCCACGGCGACCCGGTCGATCTTGGAGTTGTGGCGGATGTCCACCGGCAGCCGGTCGATGGTGAGGACGGCGGCGACCTCGGCCTTGGGCTCGCCCTCCGCCACCACCCGGCGTACGGCGTCACGGAGGGTCGCCGGGGCCAGCCCGCGGCCGGACCCGTCTCCGAGGGTCTCGACCACGACCACGACCTGCGCCGTGCCGGCGGGCCCGACGCCGACGGCGGCGGCCCGGGCGACGCCGGGCAGCCCCTCGACGCGGCGCTCGATGCCGACCGGCGTCACCGGCCCCTGCGCGGTCACGACCACGTGCAGCAGCCGTCCCTCGAACCAGAGCCGCCCGTCGGCGTCGACGTGGCCGACGTCGCCGGTGCGGTGCCAGCCGGGCCCGGGCGTGGCGGCGTCGTCGGTGACCCAGAGCCGGTCGTAGCGCTCCTTGACGTGGTCGGCGCGCACGCAGACCTCGCCGGTCACCTCGGGCTCCGGCTCCGCGGGTGCCCCGGCGACGCCCTCGACATCGAGCGGCGCGATCGCCAGCTCGACGCCGGGCACCGGCCGGCCGACGCAGACGCCGTTGCCGAGCCCGGCGTCGTCGAGCCCGGCCAGGTCGATGTCCGCGACGGGGAGCACCTCGGTCATGCCGTAGGGCGCGTGCGCCTCGGCCGCGGGCAGCAGCCGTCGCGCGTCGTGCAGCAGCTCGGCTGGCACCGGCGCGCCCGTGGACAGCAGCAGCCGCACCCGGGCGAGCGCCGCAGCGCCCGGAGCGCTCACGTCGGAGGCGGTCGCGACCAGGTTGGTGAGGGCGGCGGGCGAGGCGAACACCAGCGTCGCGTCGACGGCGGCCGCGGCGTCGCCGAGCGCACGGGCGGTGAGGGTGCGCGGCGAGGTGAGGTCCATGTCGGGCACGGCCGAGGGGATGCCGAGCGCGGCACCGAACAGCGCAAACGGCCCGAACGCCGCGACCAGCCGGTCATCGGGGGTGATGGCGTAGAGCGCCGCCAGCGCCTCCCGCTGCGCCTGCAGCTGGCGGTGCAGATAGAGCACGCCCTTGGCCGGGCCGGTGGCCCCCGACGTGAACGCGACCACGGCCGGGGCGTCGCCCGTGGGCGCCGCCGGGGCGGGCGCCTCGGCGCCACGCCGCTCGAGCTCGGCCAGGCTCCACCGGACCCCGAGCGCCTTGCGGGCCGTGGCGGACAGGGGACCGACAGCGATCGGCTCGGCGCCGGTGGCCATCACCTTGGCGGCGGCCAGCCCCTTCGCCACGCCGAGGACGTACGCCGGCCCGGCGCTGCGCAGGGCGGTGCGCATGCCGCGCACCCCGAGGCCGGCGTCGACGACGACGGCGACGGCGCTCGCGCGCCACAGTCCGTAGAGCGCGGCGGTCAGGTCGGCACCCGGTGGCACCAGCAGCGCGACCCGGGTGCCGGGGGTGACCCCGATCGAGGCCAGCCCGGCGGCGATCTCGGCCGTCCGCCGGTCGAGCTCGGCCCAGGTGACCGTGGCCGTGACGCCATCCGGGCCCAGGTCGGTGACCGCGGCCCGGTCGGCGGCGGCGGGGTCGGCCGCGCGCTCGCTGATCCCGGCCCAGAGCGGCCGCTCGGTGGCCGCGGAGGTCGGCGCCTCCCGCCGCGGCGTGGCCGCGTCGGCCCGCAGGCTGCGGGTGCGCACCCAGCGGGCGACGTCGGCGGCGTACGTCGGGGCATCCTCGGGGACGAAGTGACTGGACCGCTCGTAGCGGTGGACGTCGGCGTGCGGCATCCGGCCGAGCAGGTCGCGGAGGTAGAGGTCGGAGAACACCGGGTCGCGCGGCCCCCAGGCCAGCAGCACGGGCACGTCGGCCAGCGCGCCCAGCCCGTCGGCGATGGCGTCGAGCGGCTCGGCGCTGATCGCGCCGTCCTCGAGCGGGATGTCCGCCACGAAGTCCTGGATCGCGTGCCGCCGGCTCGTGTCGGCGTACGGCGCGTAGTAGCCGTCGCGCACCTCACGCGGGGGGATCGGCCGGGACAGGAAGAGGGCGGAGCGGATGAACATCCGGGTCCGCGACGTCATGGTCGGCAGCACGCCGGGCAGCCGGGCGGCCCGGATCACCGTCGGCGCGGTCGCCTCCTCCGGCTGATGGACGGCGGTGTTGGACAGCACGACGCCGGCCAGTCGGTCGACGTGGCGCAGCGACCAGCCGAGTGCGATCGGCCCGCCCCAGTCGTGGGCGACCGGCACGACCCAGCCGCTGCTGCCGGGGCCGGTCAGGCCGAGCGCGTCGGTCAGGGTGTCGAGGTCGTCGATCCGCTGGGCCAGCGGCCGCACGGTGCCGGTGCGGTCGGAGAACCCCATGTCGAGGTGGTCGACCGCCACGACGCGCCAGCCCTCGGGCGGAGCCGCGACCAGCCGGCGCCAGAGGTAGGACCAGCTCGGGTTGCCGTGCACGCAGAGCAGCGTGCCGACCGGCTCGGGCGCGTCATCGGCCAGGCCGACGTGGGAGTCGAGGACGTGCCACGTCCGCAGATGGCCGGCGGTGTCGGTCGCGGAGACCTCCCGCGACCACCGGGCCTCCAGCCCCGCGAGCCCCGGAGGCGGCAGGCTCACCAGACGATCTCGGCCGCGGCCGCGTTGATGCCGGAGCCCATGCCGAGCAGGATGATCCGGTCGCCGGCGGCGATCTGGTCCTGGTGCATGGCGAGCGTGATCGGGATGGCGGCCGGGCCGATGTTGCCGCGGGTGGGGAAGGTCAGCGGCGCCTTGGCCGGGTCGAGGCCGAGCCGGCCGAGCATCGCCTCGCAGTGGACGGTGGACACCTGGTGCATGACGTAGTGCTGCACGTCGTCCCAGTCGAACTCCGTCTGGGCGTCCTTCCACGCGGCCTCGGCCACGTCGAGGCCGGCGAGCAGCAGGCCCTTGCTGTCGGTGACCATCCGCTCCATGTCGCCCACGCAGAGCTGGTGGTGCTCGGTCGCCGCGCGGCCGATGCCGCCGACGAAGCGATGCGCGTCGGGGTGGCGGTCGAGGGGACCCATCACCATGCCGGCGGCGCCGGACCCCAGCGTGAGCGTGGCGAAGTCGCTGAACAGGTCGTCGACCGAGGCGTCCTCGGAGTTCAGCCGGGCGAGGGTGCGCTCCTGCACCAGGCGGCTGCCCTCGCCGTCGACAATCAGGGCGTAGTCGATCTGGCCCGACTCGATCATCATCGCGGCCAGCTGCATGCCGTTGACGAAGCCGAGGCAGGCGTTGGAGAGGTCGAAGTTGAGGCAGGTGCTCGGCAGGTCGAGCGCGTGGTGCACCGAGACGGCGGACGACGGCTCGAGCCGGCTGCGCGACACCGAGCTGTCGATGAGCAGCCCGATCCGCTCGGGGCCGATGCCGGCCTCGGCGAGCGCGGCGGCGCCGGCCTGGGCGGCGGCGTCGGTGTATTCCATGCCCTCCGGCCACCAGCGGCGCTCCTCGATGCCGGCCAGCTGCTGCAGCATGCCGGGCCGGACGCCGAGCCGGTCGAGGGTCGGGGCGAGGATCTCGTCGAACCGCGACGAGGGGACGATCTCGGGGGCGTCGACGGCGGTGACCGACAGGATGGCCGCGTTGTCGAACCGGTAGACGGTGTTGCCGCTCACTGGCGCTCCTTGCGTGGGGGTGGTCGATCTTCTCACGGAAGGTGAAGGGGCCACGATTTGTGACGAGAGTGTGGTACCCGTTCGTTCGCGGCTGCCCTCCTCGCATGCGCATGAGTCGCGACTATGGACCATGTCATAGTCCCTATGAGACCCTGGCTGTCATGCCCGATGCCTCGCCCAGCCCCCGCTCCGGCTCCCGGTCGACGACCCGGCAGCGGATGGTCACCAGCGCGGCCGGCCTGATCCGCAAGCACGGCGCCACGGCAACCAGCATCGACCGGGTGCTCGCGCTCAGCGGCGCGCCGCGGGGCTCGGTCTATCACCACTTCCCGGGCGGCCGGACCCAGCTGGTCGAGGAGGCGGTCGACTACGCCGGCGGCTACGTCGCCGCGTTGCTCGACGCCGCCGACGAGGACGGCGACCCGGTGGCCGCCGTCGACGGCTTCCTCGCGATGTGGCGCCAGCAGCTGGTCGCCAGCGACTTCCAGGCGGGCTGCCCGGTGGTGGCGGTGGCGGTGGAGGCACACGACGACACCCCCCAGCTGACCGCGGCCGCGGCGCGGGCCTTCGGGCGCTGGCAGGCGCAGTTCCGCGACCTGCTCGCCGCCCGGGGGGTCGAGACCGCGCGGGCGCAGCGCCTCGCCGCGATGGTGGTCGCCTCCGTCGAGGGCGCGCTCGTGATGAGCCGCGCGCACCGACGTACTGACCCGCTCGACGCGGTCGCCGTCGAGCTCCACGCCCTGCTGACCGCCGCCCTGGAGGAGACCCGATGACCGCCGACGCGACCTGGCACCCCACGGCCTGCATCCTCTGCGAGAACAACTGCGGCCTCGTCGTCCAGCTCGACGGGCGCCGGCTGGCGAAGATCCGCGGCGACAAGGAGCACCCCGGCAGCCGGGGCTACACCTGCAACAAGGCGTTGCGGCTCGACCACTACCAGAACGGCGGCGAGCGGCTGACCTCGCCGATGCGGCGCAACCCCGACGGCACCCACTCGCCGGTCGACTGGGACACCGCGATCCGCGAGATCGCCGGGCGGCTGCGCGAGGTGCAGCAGGCTGCCGGCGGCGAGTCGATCCTGTTCTACGGCGGCGGCGGGCAGGGCAACCACCTCGGCGGGGCCTACAAGGGCTCGCTGATGCACGCGGTCGGCGCGCGCTACCAGTCCAACGCGCTGGCGCAGGAGAAGACCGGCGAGGCGTGGGTCGACGCCCACCTCACCGGCGGGCACACCGCGGGCGACTGGGAGCGAGCGGAGGTGGCGCTCTTCCTCGGCAAGAACCCCTGGCAGTCGCACGGCGTCCCGCGCGCCCGCACCGTCCTGCAGCAGATGGCCAAGGACCCCGCCCGCTCGATGGTGGTGATCGACCCGGTCCGCACCGAGACCGCGGAGCTCGCCGACCTGCACCTGCAGGTGCGGCCCGGCACCGACGCCTGGTGCCTCGCGGCCCTGCTCGGTGTCGTCGTCCAGGAGGGCCTGGTCGACGAGGAGTTCGTCGCGCGGCACACCAGCGGGGCGGACGAGGTGCTCCCCCACCTGGCGGCCGTCGACGTGGCGGCCGCAGCCGATCGGTGCGGGGTGCCGGAGGCCACGATCCGCGAGGCCGCACGGCTCGTCGCCGGCGCGACCAGCGTGTCGACGTACGAAGACCTGGGGGTGCAGCACGGCCCGCACGCGACGCTGGTGTCCTACCTCCACAAGCTGCTCTGGCTGCTGACCGGCAACTTCGCGAAGCCCGGCGCCAACCAGCGGCACTCGTGGGTGGCGCCGCTGGCGAGGACCTCGGTGCGGACCACGCCGGTGACCGGGGCGCGGATGCTGGCCGGGCTGGTGCCCTGCAACCTGATCCCCGACGAGATCCTCACCGACCACCCGCGCCGCTTCCGGGCGATGTGGGTCGACTCCGCCAACCCGGCGCACTCCCTCGCCGACTCGCAGCGGATGCACGAGGCGATGGCGTCGCTGGACCTGATGGTCGTCGTCGACGTGGCGATGACGGAGACGGCGCGGCTGGCCGACTACGTGCTCCCGGCGGCGTCACAGTTCGAGAAGTGGGAGGCGACGTTCTTCACCACCGAGCACCCGCACAACGTCTTCCAGCTGCGGGCGCCGCTGCTCGACCCGCTGCCCGGCACGCTGCCGGAGGCGGAGATCTACTCCCGGCTGGTGCGTGAGTTCGGGGTCGCGCCGCGGGCGACCGAGCGGGCGCTGGCGCGGGCGGGGCGGCTCGGCCGGCTGCCGTTCACCGCGGCGTTCCTGGCCGCGGCGGCCGTCGACCGGCGGCGCACCGTCGGGCTGGCGCCCACCCTGCTGTACGACGCCCAAGGGCCGACGCTGCCCGACGGTGCGGCCTCGGCGTCGGTGCTGTGGGGGCTGGCGCTGCGGGTCTCCCGCGAGCACCGCGCCGGGATGCGGCGGGCCGGCCATCGCAGCCCCTCCGCGCTGTTCGACGCGATGCTCACCGAGCGGCACGGGCTGGTGTTCACCGAGGACGTGCCGGGCGACTCCTGGCCCTACGTGCCGCACGCCGACCAGCGGATCCCGCTGGCGATCCCCGAGCTGCTGGCCCTCCTCGACGGACTGCCCGACCAGCCGGCGTCGTACACCTCCGAGGAGTTCCCGTTCGTGCTCGCCGCCGGCCAGCGCCGGGCCGAGAGCGCCAACACGATCTTCCGCACCGACGACTGGCGGCGCCGCGATCGCGAGGGGGCGCTGCGGCTGTGTGCCGCCGACGCCGAGCGGCTCGGGCTGGCGGACGGCGCGACCGCGCGGGTGACGACCTCCCGCGGCTCGGCCGTCGCCTGCGTCGAGCTGGACGACCGGCTGCAGCCGGGCATGGCGGCGCTGCCCAACGGGCTGGGCCTCGACCTCCCCGGCGGCGGTGGTGGCGAGGGCGGTGGCGCGGGCGGCACGCGGCGCACCGGCGTCGCCCTCAACGCGCTCACCGACACCGCCCACCGCGACCCGATCTCCGGCGCTCCGTGGCACAAGCACGTGCCGGCCAGGATCGAGGCGGTGGCGGAGGGGGCGGGAGCCTGAGAACCGGTCAGCCAGCACCGAGACCACGCCGGAGGCTCCGCAGCCACGGCTCGTCGAGGCGTGGCTCTCCGTCCATGGCGCGCGCCACCAGGCGTCGGCCGCGCGGAGACCGTCCGAACTCCACGAGCGCCCGGGCCTCGGCCAGCGCGGCTCGCGCCCGGTCGTCGCGCCGGGGCTCCCGCGGAGCGTGCGCCCACTCGTCCGGCGGATAGCTGCGGGTCAGCTTCTCCTGGCTGTTGCCGAGATAGGACCACACCTCCGGCGCCAGCGAGACGTTGCGGATCGAGCGCCGTGGCAGCTGCCGCGTCCAGGAGGCCTCCTCCTGCCACCGGTAGGTGTGGGGGCTCGTGCGGTAGCGCCAGGTGATCCCCACGAATCGGACCTTGGTGCGGATCACCGGCCAGGGCTCACCCGCGTCGGCCACCCACTGCCGGAAGAGGGCGAAGAGCTCCTCGTAGGTGCCCCCCTCGTGCACCACGTCCACGAAGGTGACGGGCCGGCGTCGGCGCGCGGCGGCGTACGGCGTGAGGCCGGAGGCCGCCAGCACCTCCCGAGCCCGATCCACCTGCACGGGCGAGAGGGGACGGACGACGTAGCGTCCGCGTCGCCGGACCGCCGACCGCCGGAACGAGAAAGGGAGTCGGTGCAGGGCGGGCGCCTCGGCCACCGAGCCCAGGGCACCACCGAGGAGGTCGTGCAGGGAGTCCACCGAGCGGCCGACGAAGTGCAGGTCGCCGCCACCGCTGCGCGCCAGCACCTTGCCCGCACATGCCGCCAGGGAAGGCGCGAACCACAGCGAAGGGTCCGCCTCTGGATCGAGGAGGGACCCCAGCTGGTCGGGTGTCACCACGTCCCACCGATAGGGCGGGGCCGGCTGGGCTGTGCTGGGCATCCGGACAGTGTGCGGGCGCGCGGCCCTCGGGTCACCCGAATATCGCGGCCTTCGCAGCCGGCGGGTGCTTGGCGGCGATGGCGCCGTTGACCCCTGGCGCGGTCGGGGCTTGACTGGAGGATCGACCCCTGCCCCGAGGAGGCGGCATGTCCGGAAAGGTGATGCACTTCGAGATCCCGTTCGACGACGGTGATCGCGCGGCGAAGTTCTACGGCGAGACGTTCGGGTGGCAGATCATGCCGATCCCCGAGCTCAGCTACACGATCGTGATGACCGGGCCGACCGACCCCGAGTCGGGTCCGACCGAGCCGGGCTTCATCAACGGCGGGATGTTCCAGCGCAGCCCGGAGTTCGAGGGCAAGGCGCCCAACGTCGTCATCGACGTGGACAGCGTCGACGACGCGCTCGCCAAGGTGGAGGCCGCCGGCGGCACGGTCGTCACCGCCAAGATGCAGGTCGGCGACATGGGCTTCACCGGCTACTTCACCGACACCGAGGGCAACCTGATCGGGGTCTGGGAGAACGCCTGACGCGGACGTCGTGCGGGCGCCGGTGACGCCGGCCCGACCGCCGCGCGGGGACGTCATACGGACCGGTCGCCCGGGCGCGCGGACCGTATGACGTCCGGGTCGGGGCCGGCTCGGTCGGATGTCTACTGGTGCGTACGACGCACCTGGCGCTTCGTACGCACCAGTAGGTTCCGCGCCGCCACGCGCTTCGCTCCTCCGAGGAGCGTTCCGCACCCGAGGCGGTCGTCCGGGGACCGTTTCGCTCCTCGGAGGAGCCAACCCCGGCCGGGCGACCCAGGAGCCAGCCCCTCCGGGCGACCGGTCAGTCGCGGCCGGCGAGATCCGTGAGCACCTGCTGGGAGGCGAAGCGGCCGGGGGAGCCGATGACACAGCCGCCGGGGTGGGTGCCCGACCCGCACTGGTAGTAGCCGTCGATCGGCGTGCGGTAGTCGGAGTAGCCGGGCGCGGGACGGAAGAAGTACATCTGCGGCGCCAGGAACTCCCCGGCGTAGATGTTGCCCTCGCTCAGCCCCGTCGTCCGCTCGATGTCGAGCGGCGTGACCACCTCGCGGTGCACCACCAGGTCGCCGAACCCGGGGAAGAACGACTCCAGCGTCGCCTGCACGGTGTCGCCGAGGTTGTCGCGCTCGTCGTCCCAGCTGGCCGGCGACCCGTCTGGGTGCCGCAGGTCGTAGGGCGTGTACATCGTGAAGCACGACATGACGTGCTTGCCCGGCGGCGCCATGTCGGGGTCGATGAACGACTGCACACAGCAGTCGAGGTAGGGCCGCTCGGAGTACCAGCCGTACTTCGCCGGGTCGAAGGCGCGCTCGAGGTACTCGATCGACGGCCCGATGTTGACGAACCCCTGGTACTGGTCGGTCCGGTCGGCGAGCGCGGGATAGACCGGCGGACCGTCCAACGCGAAGTTGACCTTCGACGCCGTGCCCTGGAAGCGGAAGCGGCGGATGTTCTCCACCAGGTCGCTGGGCAGCTCCAGCGGGTCGACCAGCTCGGTGAAGGTACGCCGGGGGTCGAGCGCGCTAGTCACCACGGGGGCGGTGAACTCCGTGCCGTCCTCGAGGGCGACGCCGGTGACCCGGCCACCGGAGGTGAGCACGTGTGCGACGGGGGCCTCGAGCCGAATGTCGGCACCGTAGGCCTGCGCCGCCCGCGCCAGCACCTGGGTGAAGCCGCCGTTGCCGCCCTTGTGGAACGACCAGGCGCCCATCGCACCGTCGTGCTCACCCATCGACATGAAGAGGAACACCAGCCCCGACCCCGGCGACATCGGGCCGACCTTGGTGCCGATGATCCCGGACGACGCGATGTGGCCCTTGATGACGTCGCTCTCGAAGTAGTCGTCGACGAAGTCGGCGATCGACCCGAAGAGCAGCCGGACGGTGTCGTGCACGACCTTCGGCGGCGCCGACCCCAGGTGCTTGAGCATCCAGGCCACCTGCTCCTGGTCGGCGGGGTCGCCGCTGAAGACGTTGGGCGGCATCGCGTCGAAGAGCGGCTTGACGAACTGCTGCACCCGGGCAAGGTCGAAGTCGAAGCGCTCCATCGCGTCGGCGTCGGCGAGCGAGTGGCGGCGGATCTCGTTGAGGTTCTGCTCGCGGTCGCCGCCGACGAGCAGGTAGTCGCCGTTCTCCATCGGGGCGAAGGTGGAGTTCATCAGCAGCGGCATGAAGCCGTGCTTGACCAGGTCGAGCTCCTGGACCACCTCGGGGCGGATCAGGCTCAGGCCGTAGGAGAACGTCGTGAACGAGAACCCCGGGTGCAGCTCCTCGGTGATCGCGGCACCGCCCACGAAGCCGCGCCGCTCCAGGATCAGCGTGCGCAGCCCGCTCTTGGCGAGGTAGGCGCCGTGGGTCAGCCCGTTGTGGCCGCCGCCGACGACGATCGCGTCGTAGTCGTGGGAGGTCTTCTCTTTCGCCATGTCAGGCCAGCTTCCGCTCGGGGTTGAAGAAGGGCAGCGTCGTGACCTCCGCCGGGACGGTGAGGTACTCGTGGTTGACCGTCTGCTCGACGTGGACGACGGTGCCGACGGCGGCGTGCTCGGGCTTGACCCGGGCGATGCCGAGGTAGCGCTGCAGCATCGGGGAGTACATCAGGCTGGTGGCGTAGCCGGCGCGCTCGCCGGCGTCGTCGTACAGCATCGTCTCCCAGGGGACGGGGATCTCGTCCATGACCGGCACCAGCCCATGGCTGGTGTGCAGCTCCTGGAAGGCCAGCCAGTCGACCACGATGCCGACGGTGGCCCAGCGGGAGGTCTTCTCGGCCAGCTCGCGGCGGATCGCGTCGCGGCCGATGAACGGCCGGCTGTCGTCGTCGATGCCGCGCAGCAGCCAGCCGAGGCCGAGCTCGGTGGGGGTGAACCGCTCGGCGTCGTTGTAGGCGTAGCGGGCGGAGGTGAACTCCACGCCGATCAGCGGCAGCCCGGCCTCGATCCGCGCCATGTTGAGCGCCTCCTCGCCGAAGGGGCGCAACCCGTGCGGCTCGCCGGCCTCGACCACGGCGTCCAGGACCGCCAGGGCGTCGTCGGCGGGGATCATCAGCTCGTAGCCCAGGTCGCCGGTGAAGCCGGTGCGGCTGATCGTGACGGCGTGGCCCGCGACCTTCGCGGGCGTGAAGTCGAAGTAGCGCAGTTCCGCGATCTCGGGGGCCAGCGGCTCGAGGATGGCCCGGGCGCGGGGGCCCTGCAGCGCCAGGACGGCGTACTCCTCGGACACGTCGACGATCTCGACGTCCTTGCCGCGGGCGCGCTCGCGCAGGTGGGAGAGGTTGGGCTCGGCGGCGGTGAGCATGAACTCGTCGGGGGCGTGCCGGAACAGCACGCCGTCCTCGAGGACGTAGCCGTCGTCGTCGCACCAGACGGTGTACTGCGCCCGGCCGGGCTTGACCGCGCGCGGGTCGCGGGCCATCACCCCGGCGAGCACCCGCTCGGCGTCGCGGCCGCGGATCCAGAACTTGAAGAGCGGCGAGGCGTCGAAGTACGCCGCCGAGTTGCGGATGCCGAAGTACTCGTACTTCGGGGAGAAGTCGTAGCGGGTGGCCGAGAGGTGGCCGGCCCAGTGCGACCAGAGCCCGGTGTGGTTGAGCTCGACCAGGCGGGGGTAGAAGGGCGTGGTCTTGATCCGCATGGGCATGCCTCGCTTCTGCTGCGGCGGTCGTCGCCCAGCGTAGAGAGTTGTTGGACGGTTGCGCAATAGGGTCGGTAGGGTCGGCGCATGGCGCGGATGAGCCCGGCGGACCGGCGCGAGGCGATCGTGCTCGCCACCCTGTCCGTCATGGAGCGCCGCGGCATCGCGGCCGTGACCGTGCGCGACGTCGCCACCGAGCTGGGCGTCTCGAGCGGGCTGATCCACCACTACTACGACTCGATGGACGACCTCGTGGCGGAGGCCTTCGAACGCGCCGCCCGCGCCGACCTGGCCGCGGCGGTGGCGGCGGTGGCCGCCGGAGCGACGCCGCTGGTGCGGCTGCGGCTGTTCTTCGACACCTACGCCCGGGCCGACGGCGACGAGGGCATGCAGGTCTGGCTCGACGCGTGGGCGGAGGCCTC
>JAUILS010000314.1 GCA_030432975.1 Actinomycetes bacterium | reverse complement strand
CGTGCGCACCTCGGAGACGACGAACCCGGCGAACTCCGAGGGCCGCAGCTCGGCCGACTTGTGCTCGGTGACGGGATCGAGCTTGCGCAGCTTGGCGAGCACGCCCGACCCCTTGGGGCCACCCCCGTGGGCGAGCACCAGCGCGACGTCCTCGACCGGCGCGGCGGCGTAGCCCAGCAGGCCATCGACCGACTCCTCCGGCAGATGCTCCAGCCCGCGGACCACCACGCAGCGGGTGGTGGAGAACAGCGAGGGCGCGGCCAGCTCGCCCAGCGAGGCGAGGCTGAGCTCGGACCCGTTGGTCTCCGAGAGCTCGGCCTCCGGGTCGTGGTGGCGGCAGGCGTTGCGGACGGCGGCGATGGTCCGCTCGTTGAGGAGCTCCTCCTTGCCGGTGACCAGGGTCACCCGCCCGAGGACGTCGGAGGGACGGATCGCTGCCATGGTGGGCTCAGCCTGCCACACGGGCCCGACACCGATCCGGCGAGCCCACCGCGGCCGAGCATCCCCTCCTGGGCCCTCAGTCGCCGGTCTCGACCACGAGCCGCCCGTCGCGCTCGGCCACGACCACGTCGCCGTCCCGGTCGGTGCGGAAGACCGACGTCCCGGCCCCCTCGAGCGCGGTCAGGGTCTCGGCGGCGGGGTGGCCGTAGTCGTTGTCGCGCCCCACGCTGACGACGGCGACGGAGGACCCGAGCGAGGTGAGGAAGTCGAGGTCCTGATAGCGCGAGCCGTGGTGCGGGATCTTCAGCACGTCCACCGTCAGCCCCGGCACCAGCCGGGCGAGCGCCTCCTGCCCCGGCGGCTCGAGGTCGCCGGTCAGCAGCATCCGCACGCCGCGCACCTCGGCCAGCAGCACGACGCTCGCGTTGTTGGCCGTGCTCCCGTCGCCGGGGCCCCGGGTCGGCTGGGCGGGCGTCGGCCACAGCACCTGCAGGGTGAGGTCGCCGACCGTCCTGGTGCGGGCGTAGGCCGCGACCGTCTCGGGGGCGCGCCACCGCTGCGTCAGACCGGCCACCGCCAGGGCGGCCGACGGAGGGTCGGCGAGCGCGGTCACCTCGACCGCCGCGACGCGGCGTCCACGGGCGACGCCCGCCAACCCGTCGACGTGGTCGGCGTGGAAGTGGGTGAGCACCACCAGCGGGACCTGGTCCACGTCGAGCCGGCGCAGGCAGCCGTCGACCAGGGCCGGGTCGGGACCGGCGTCCACCACGACGGCGCTGCCCGGCCCCGCGCGCAGCGCCAGGGCGTCACCCTGCCCGACGTCGCAGACCGCGAGCAACCAGCCCTCGGGGGGCCAGCCGGGGCTCGGCGGCCGCACCAGCGTCACCAGGGCCAGCACCGTGCAGCCCACGAGCGAGACGGCCCGACGGTGCAGCACCGCCGGCGCGACCAGCACCAGCAGCAGGCAGCCGAACGAGAGCAGCCCGAGAGCCAGCGGCCCGGTGCCCCACTCGAACGCCGGCACCGGCAGCGCCGCACCGCGCCGCGCGACTGCCACGATCCAGGCGACGCACCAGCCCGCGGCCGACCCGGCGATCCCGCCGAGCAGCGGCCAGACCAGGCCCGTGAGACCTCCCGCCAGGCCCAGGACGGTGGCCGGTCCCACCGCCGGGGCGGCCAGCAGGTTGGCGGCCACCGCCACCAGGCTCACCTGTCCGGAGAGGGCGGCGACGACCGGGGTGCAGGCCAGCTGCGCCGCCGCGGGCACCGAGACGGCCTCGGCGACCCAGCGCGGCAGCCAGCCGGCCATCGCGTCGCGCCAGACCGGAGCCAGGAACACGATGCCGGCCGTGGCGAGCACCGAGAGCGCGAAGCCGGGCGCCGGCGCCAGCCACGGGTCGAGCAGCAGCAGCCCCGCGACCGCGACCCCCAGCGACCGGCCGCCCCGCCGGCTGCCGCCGGAGCCGAGGCCGACCAGCGCCACCGACCCCATGACGGCGGCCCGGAGCACGCTCGGCTCCGGCCGCGCCAGCAGCACGAAGCCCACCACCCCGAGCGCGCCCACCACGAGCAGCCCTCGGCCGCGGACCCCGATCCCGCGGGCGAGGACGAGCACGAAGCCCAGCAGCAGGGTCAGGTTGGTGCCCGACACCGCGAGCAGGTGGGTGAGGCCGGTGGTGCGGAAGTCGTCGGCCAGCGCACGGTCGAGCCCCTGGTCGTCGCCCACGACCAGCGCCGGCACGAGCGGCCGCCGGTCGGCGGGCACGCCGTCGACGCTGCGCCGGAGGGAGGCGCGGACCGCCGCCGCGGCGTCCCACCAGGGCGCCGGGGGACGCAGCCGGGAGGCCGGCCCGAACGGCCGCAGCAGCGCCGCGGTGTCACGGTCCTCGCTCGGCGCGAGCCGGCCGGAGACGGCGACCCGCTCGCCGAGCCGGACGGCCGACCAGTCGTCGCTGGAGAGCACCACGACCGGCAGCCGCACGTCGTACGCCGTGGCGCGCGACGCCACCCGCTCCACCCGCGCGCGCACCACCCACTGGTCGGCGAACCGCCCGGCCACCCGCCGGGGGTCGGAGGTGACCACCAGCTGGGTGTCGACCGGCGCCCGGAGGGCGGCCAGCGACGCCACCGGGTTGTCCGCGACGCGCTGCACCCGCAGGGCGGCGGCGTAGCCGCTCA
>JAUILS010000313.1 GCA_030432975.1 Actinomycetes bacterium | reverse complement strand
GGTGTGCTCCGCCGCGGCCACCACCTCGTCCGCCTCCGCCTCGGCGGCCTCGAGCGCGGCGCGCAGCGGAGCCAGCTCCTCTGCGGCCCCGGCCGCCCGGCGCGTGACGCGGTCGTCCGCCGACCCGGGGGTCCCCGCGGGGCGGATGCGCTCGAGCAGCTCGCTCAGTCGCGACGCCATCGTGGGTCGCTTCCAGTGGTCATCCGAAACCACCTCACCAGTTCCATACTGGTCTCGCGCGGGCCGGTTCTCCAGACCGCGGCGGCCGGTGTGACGAACGAGTCCCCGGGCATCAGCGACGCGTCGGTGCGCCATCTGCGACGCGTCGCGGTCAGGCGGGGCGGTAGAGCGCCACCTGCGGGGTGTGGTCGGCGAAGCCCGCCCGGCGGTAGAGCCCGATCGCGGGCCCGTCGGGGTCGGCGACGATGACCAGCTCCCGCGCGGCGAGGGACCGGCCGGCGTACTCCCCGGCGAGGCGGAGCAGCGCCCCGGCCAGCCCGCGGCGGCGGTGGTCGGGGTGGGTGAGCACGCTCTGGTAGCGCGCCCGTCCGGCGCCGGCCTCGAAGATCCCGAGCGTGGCGACCGGGGTGCCGTCGGGCAGCAGCGCGGCGCACCAGCCGCCGTGGCCCGCGCGGATGGCGGACCGGTGGCCGGCAAACCGCCGCCGCACGAACGTGCGGTGCTCCTCCTCCGTACCGACGATCCCGTCGGTCATCTCGAGCTCCACCAGCCGCTCCCACGCGGGGTCGTCGTCCGGGTCCAGCCAGGCCAGGCGGCAGCCGTCCGGGGCGGGCGCCTCGGCCAGCGGCGGGGCGCTCGTCAGCACCAGGTCACGCTCGACCTCGACCCCGAGGGGGACCGCCTCCTCGGGCGAAGGGTCGGCCGCCGGGTCGTCGATCCCGATGGCCACGTGGCGAGCGCCGGGGTGGGCGGCTCGGAAGACCTCCAGCCAGTCGGCGAGGGTGCCCGGTGCGGGAGCACGACGCAGCAGCAGGGAGTTGCCCCAGTGGTAGGTCGGGTTGGCCGGCGTCCGCACCACGAGGTGGTCGTCGTGCTCCTCGACCTGCCCGCCCTCGCGGCCCAGCAGCACCAGGTCGGTGGCGTAGCCGGGGGAGCGGAGCGGAGTCACGGGACGGGCGGGGACGTGTCCGCGGCCGCGACGGTGGCGCCCGCGTCGGCGATCCACGCCGCGACGTGGTGGCCGGGGACGCCGGCCACCTGGAGGGAGTACGCGGCGGCGTCGCCCAGCTCCTCGGTGGGCTCCCAGCCGTCGCCGGCGCGGGTCGCCGACCGCAGCCGGACGCCGCCGTCGGTCGGCTCGGTCCAGAGCAGGACGTCCTCGGCGTCGGGGCGGACCAGCAGCTGGAGGTCGGACGCCGTCCGCCGGCTCGCGTGCAGCCGGGTGCTGGGCTGCCACCGGTTGCCGACCCGCTCCCGCACCCAGATCGCGCGCGGGCCGGCGGCATAGACCGCCGCCCAGCCATCGGGCGTGAGGGCGAGCGAGGCGTCGCCGTTCTTGACCTTGCCGGGGCGCTGGTCGAGGGCGACCGCGCGACCCCAGGTGCCGTCGGGGCGCATCAGCCGGGCTCGCGCACGGGTGCCGCGCGCGGTGCTCGGGGCGACGAAGACCGCGGCCGCCCGGCCGTCGGGCGCCACCCGCACCTCGACGGGAGTGGGCCCGAGCGGGGCGATCCGGGTGGCGGGAGTCCAGCTGCCGCCGTCGTGGCGGCGCACCCACACGGCGTCGGGCCCGGTCTCCACCTGGGCCCAGGTGACCAGGGCGCGGCCCGCGTCGTCGATGCCCACGCTGGCCGCCACCCGCATCCGGCGGCGGCGGTCGTCGAGGCGGGTGGTGGGGCCCCAGTCGCCGCCGGCCGGTCGCAGCTTGGCGCGGACGGCGTACGACGGGGCGCCGGCGCCGGAGAGTCCGAAGGAGCCGGGGCGGGCGGCCGTCCACGCGACCGCCATGTCGCCGGCGGCGTTGGCCGCGACGGTCGGGAACATCGCGTCGCGCCCCTGCCACACCTGGGTCGGCACCGACCACGAGCCGTCGGCGTACGTCGCCGACAGGACCCGCGCCTCCTTGCGCCGGGCACGGCTCTCGGTCCACACGGCGGTGACCGTGCCGTCCGGCGCGGCGGCGAACACGGGCCGCGACTGGTAGCCGCCGCCGCCCAGCGGCACCGGGCTCGACCAGATCCCGCCGGAGCGCACCACGGCGTAGGCCTTGGGGGTCGAGCCTCGCTCGGAGCTCCAGCCGGCGACGTCGAGGTCGTCGGTCGCCACCGCCGCGGTGGTCACGGCGTCGGGGTCGAACGAGGTGGGGGTCGACCAGACGTCCGCATGGGCGGGGCCGGTCAGGGTCGCCGAGCCCAGTGCCAGCGACGCAGAGGTGAGCAGGGCGACGCCGGCGAGCCGACGTCGGGGGGCGGAAGGCATGTCCCGACTGTAGGGCCGCGTCAGCGCGTCCGCGGGGGTTTCGCGCGGAGCGCCGCACCGGCCATCTCGGTGAGCACCTCGCGCATCTCCTCGTCGGGCAGCAGCCCGCTGTGCGGGGTGGAGTTGATCAGCCCGAAGGCGACGTGGGCCATCGCCGTGGAGCGGTCTCGGGAGAGGCCGGGCCGCCGTCCCCGGAGCTGCTCGGCCCA
>JAUILS010000069.1 GCA_030432975.1 Actinomycetes bacterium | reverse complement strand
CTGTCGTGCGACACCGGCAGCAGCTGGACGCTCCAGCGGCTGGTCGGCCGGGCCAAGGCCCTCGAGCTGCTCTACTTCCCCCGCACCGTGCCGGCCGACGAGGCCCTCACGCTCGGCCTGGCCACGCAGGTGGTGCCCGCCGCGGAGCTGCCGGAGGCGACCGCCGCGCTGGCCGGCCGGCTCGCGGCCGGCCCGACCCTGGCCTACGCCGCGATCCGGCGCTCGGTGACGTTCTCCGGCACCCACGACCTCGCGGAGTCGCTGGCGACCGAGAGCCGGATGATGCAGCTCACCGGCGCGAGCCAGGACCACGAGAGCGCGGTCGCGGCGTTCCTGGCCAAGGAGCAGCCGGTGTTCGAGGGGCGCTGAGCCCTCCCGTGGACGTGGCGTCTCAGCCGGAGGGCCCCTCGATGACCACGTCCCCGCGCCACCCGCCCAGCACGCTCACGACCTGACGCGGCGCGGCCACCCGCATCCGCTTGCGGCCCGGCCGGGCGGAGTACTCGACGGTGAGCGCGGCGCCGGAGAACTTCTTGTTGTACCACTGGGTCATGGTGCCGTGGCAGACCCCGCCGCAGTCGAAGGTCTTCTGCGGCAGCCGCAGCGCCTTCGCCACCCGCTTGGCGAACTTCGGGAGCTTGGTGTCGGTGTCGACGCCGTTGAGCGGCTGGTGGAAGCTGAGGATCCGCTTCGGCTTCACGGCCTTGAGGAACTTCATCACCGCCTTCGTCTCCGGCTCCGAGGCGGGCTTGGCGCCGGACTCGTAGTTGCCGTCGAGGTCCTTCCACCGATAGGGGAAGTTGCGGTTGAGGTCGACGCCTCGGGCGTTCTTGCGGGTGCCGGCGGCGAGCCCGTCGGGGTTGTACGTCGGCACCACCCACAGGTCGATGTCGTGCACCTCCGGGCCCGTGATCAGCGACCGCAGGATCTGCCGCGGCGCGGCCTCGTTGCCGTGCATGGTCGCGAAGAGCACCATCACCGGGGCGCCGGACTCCCCGAGCCGATAGGCCCAGATCTTGCGGCCCTTGACCGACCGGCCGATCACCTTCTTGCCGATCACGGTGTCCGGCGAGGCGGCGGGAGCCGGCGCCGCGGCCGCGCGGGCCGGGGCCGCGGTCGGGGTCGACTGCGGGCCGGGGGCCACCGTCAGCCCGAGGGCGAGCGTCGTCGCCCCGGCGGCGAGCCGCAGTGAGCGCGCGGTGCCGCGCGTGCCGACCAGCACCCGGGCCTCAGATCGCGCCGAGCGCGTAGGTGATGGACAGGACGGAGACGCCGGCGAACATGCCGACGTGAGCCAGGATCGACAGGCCGGGGCCGTCGCTCCAGGTGTCCTCGGCCCGCGGGGACACGTGACGGCCGTGGCTGGGCAGCCAGCGCAGCAGGATCAGCAGGCCGCACAGCACCACGATCCACAGGCAGGCCAGACCCGCGATGCCGACGACCTCCCCGCCGGCCGTGGAGTCCTCCGGCGCCACGAGGTAGGTCACCCAGGCGGCCAGCCCGAGCACCCCGAAGATGGTGTGTCCGTTGAGGATCGCCTTCGGCACCTGCGACTCCCCGGCGGCCGACTCCTTGCGGAGTCGCAGGCGGGTCAGCACGACCACGACCGCCGCCAACGCGGTCAGGATGTAGACCGCCACCTCCAAGGACACGTCGGAAGTCTGCCCTAGTCGGGTTCGCCGGTGCCATCGACGGCGGGTGCGGCGTGTCCCGGCTCGCGCTCGACCGTGTCGCCGGAGGTGTCGTCGGAGCCCTCGACGGAGCCCTCGACGGAGTCGCCGACGGAGTCGCCGACTGGGTCGCCGACGGAGTCGCCGTCGGAGCCGTCGACGGGAGCCGCCGACATCTCCGAGGCGAGCCGGTCGAGCAGCGCGTCGACCTCGGATGCGCGGTAGCCGCGGAAGGCCAGCGAGAAGCGCACCCGGCGGAGGTCGTCGGCGGCGAGCGGACGGTCGGCGGGCACGACGGCGTCGGGCCGGTCGTCGTACTCCTCGGTCATGGGGGTGCCCCAGCCGGCCGCGACCATCGCGACCCCGCCCAGCGCGAGCACGATCAGGACCGCGAAGAACCACATCATCCGCGGCCGCCCGACAACCCGCCGCCCTTGGCGCTGCTCTCGACCATCAGCCGGACCGCCTCGTCGACGTCGTCGGTGAGGGTCAGCATGTCGAGGTCGGCCTCCGCGATCTTGCCCTCGGCGAGCACGGTGTGGCGCAGCCAGTCGACCAGGCCCTGCCAGTACGCCGTCCCGACCAGGACCACCGGGAACGACGTGATCTTGCCGGTCTGCGACAGGGTGAGCGCCTCGAAGAGCTCGTCGAACGTGCCGAGGCCGCCGGGCAGCACCACGAACCCTTGGGCGTACTTCACGAACATCGTCTTGCGGGCGAAGAAGTAGCGGAAGTTGATGCCCTTGTCGACCCACTGGTTGAGCCCGGTCTCGAAGGGCAGCTCGATGCCGAGCCCGACGCTCACGCCGCCGGCCTCGGACGCACCCTTGTTGGCCGCCTCCATGGCGCCGGGGCCGCCGCCCGTGATGACCGCGAAGCCCGCCTGCGCCAGCTTGCGCCCGACCTCTTCGGCGATGGCGTAGAACGGGTGGTCGGGCGTGGTCCGCGCGGAGCCGAAGACGCCGATCGCGGGACCCAGCTCGGCCAGCGCGCCGAAGCCCTCGACGAACTCCGACTGGATGCGCATCACCCGCCAGGGGTCGGTGTGCACCCAGTCGCTGGGGCCGCGGGAGTCGAGCAGCCGCTGGTCGGTGGTGCTGGCGTCGACCTGGCCGCGGCGCATCAGCACCGGGCCCTTGTAGCGGAACCGGTCCTTCATGAGTCGGCCTCCAGCCAGGCGCGGAGCGCCTCCTCGCAGTGGACGATCTGGGCGACGGGGACGTGCTCGTCCTGTCGGTGGGCCAGGCTGGGGTCGCCCGGCCCGAAGTTGACCGCCGGGATCCCGACGGCGGAGAAGCGGGCGACGTCGGTCCAGCCGAACTTCGGGTTGACCTCGCCGCCGACGGCGTCGACGAAGGCGCGCGCCGCGGGGACGTCGAGCCCCGGCAGGGCGCCCGGCGCGGAGTCGGTGACACGGACGTCGTACCCGTGGAAGAAGTCGCGGACGAACGCCTCGGCCTCGTCCTCGCTACGGTCGGGGGCGAAGCGGTGGTTGACCTCGACGACGCACTGGTCGGGGACCACGTTGCCGGCCACGCCGCCGCGGATGGCCACCGCGTTGAGGCCCTCGTGGTAGGTCAGCCCGTCGATCTCGGGGCGGCGCGGCTCGTAGCCGTTGAGCCGGTCGAGGACGTCGCCGGCCGCGTGGATGGCGTTGGCGCCCATCCAGGAGCGGGCGCTGTGGGCGCGGACGCCGGAGACGCTGACGTCGACGCGCAGCGTGCCCTGGCAGCCGGCCTCGACGACGGCGTTCGAGGGCTCCATCAGGATCGCGAAGTCGGCCTCGAGCAGCTCGGGGTGGGCCTCCGCGAGCTTGCGCAGCCCGTTGTGCTCGGCCTCGATCTCCTCGGCCTCGTAGAGGATGTAGGTCACGTCGCGGGTGGGCTCCGGGATCGAGCTGGCGACCTTCAGGATGACGGCGTCGCCGCCCTTCATGTCGCAGGTGCCGAGCCCGTGGAGCAGCTCGCCGTCGCGGCGGGCGGGCAGGTTGTCGTGCACCGGCACGGTGTCGAGGTGGCCGGCGATGACCACCCGCTCGGCGCGGCCCAGGTCGGTGCGCGCGACCACGGTGTGCCCGAACCGGGTGACCCGCAGGTGCGGGCAGCCGCGCAGGGCCGCCTCGACGGCGTCGGCGATCCGCTCCTCGTCGCGGCTCACCGACTCGATGTCGACCAGCTGCTCGGTCAGGCTCACCACGTCGGTCGTCAGGTCGAGCACCGCCGGGGCCTCCGGGGTGGCCTCCGGTGGGCCGGTCTCAGTCATGCCCACATCCAACCAGGCGCCCCCGCGCCCCTCCCCCTCTCCCGCGAAACGGCGCCTCCGCGCCCCGAACTGGCGCTTCTGCTCCCCGAGGCGGCGCGTCTGCGCGACGAAGCGCCGCCTCGCCGCGCCGGAGCGCCGTCTCGCGGTCAGGCGCGGGCGACCCGAACGGCGGTCTCGTCGGCCTCCTCGTAGGACACCTCGACCGCGAGGGTCTCGCCGGTGACGAGGGACTCGTGGGTGCGGGCGGCCGCCAGCACGTCGGCGGGGCCAGCGACCACCAGCGTGATCCGGTCGGAGACGTCGAGCCCGGCCTCCTTGCGCGCCTGCTGCACCGAGCGGACCAGGTCGCGGGCGACCCCCTCGGCCTCGAGCTCCGGCGTCACGTCGGTGTCGAGCACCACGAAGCCGCCCCGGGGCAGCATCGCCGTGGCGGTGTGGCCGTCGGAGTCGGCGGCCACCGTCTCGAGGGTGTACTCCCCCTGCACGAGCGCGATGCCACCCGCGACGACCCCGCCCTCGGCGTCGACCGACCAGTCGCCGCTCTTCGAGCCGCGGATGGCGAGCTGGACGTCCTTGCCCAGCCGAGGCCCGGCGGCGCGGGCGTTGACGGTGAGCCGCTGGTCGACGGCGTACGCCGCCGCCTCGGGGTCGCCGACCCCGACCAGCCGCACCGCCTTGACGTTGAGCTCGTCGCGCACGATCGGCTCCAGGCCGGCCAGCGAGCGCGACTCGGGAGCCACCACGGTGAGCGACGCCAGCGGCAGCCGGGTGCGGAGCCCGCCGGCCTTGCGCAGCGCGGAGCCGGCCGAGCACACGTCGCGCACCTCGTCCATCGACGCGACCAGCCCGTGGTCGGCGGGGAGCGACGCGGCGTCGGGCCAGTCGGCGAGGTGCACCGACCGCTCGCCGGTGAGCCCGCGCCAGACCTCCTCGGAGACCAGCGGCAGCAGCGGCGCGGTCACCCGGGACACCACCTCGAGCACGGTGTAGAGCGTGTCGAAGGCGTCCTGGTCGACGACGCCGTCGGCGGCCCAGAAGCGCTCCCGGGACCGACGGATGTACCAGTTCGTCAGGACGTCGAGGAACTTCTCCATCGCGTCGCAGGCGCCGGCGATGTCGTAGTCGTCGTGCTCGCGCGTCGACTCCTCGACGTACTCCCGCAGCTTGGCCAGGATGTAGCGGTCCATCACGTGGGGAGAGTCGGTGCGCCACGTCGCGGTGTAGCCGCTCTCGCCGGCGGCGTTGGCATAGAGCGCGAAGAAGTACCACGAGTTCCAGAGCGGGATCATCACCTGCCGCACGGAGTCGCGGATGCCCTCCTCGGTGACGATCAGGTTGCCGCCGCGGAGGATCGGGCTGCTCATCAGGAACCACCGCATGGCGTCGGCGCCGTCGCGGTGGAAGACCTCGTTGACGTCGGGGTAGTTGCGCAGCGACTTGCTCATCTTGTTGCCGTCGGAGCCCAGCACGATGCCGTGGCTGATGCACGACGAGAACGCCGGCCGGTCGAACAGCGCGGTCGCCAGGATGTGCAGGGTGTAGAACCAGCCGCGGGTCTGGCCGATGTACTCGACGATGAAGTCGCCGGGGAAGTGCCCGCCGCGGCGTGAGCCGTCGGCCTGTTCGACGCCGGCGAACCAGTCGGCGTTGTCGAACGGGTAGTGCACCTGCGCGAAGCTCATCGAGCCCGAGTCGAACCACACGTCGAGCACGTCGTCGACGCGGCGCATCGTCGAGCGGCCGGTCGGGTCGTCCGGGTTGGGCCGGGTCAGCTCGTCGACGTAGGGGCGGTGCAGGTCGGGGTTGCCGTCGCGGTCGCGCGGCAGCGTGCCGAAGTCTCGCTCGAGCTCCTCGAAGGAGCCGTAGACGTCGAGTCGGGGGTAGGCCTCGTCGTCGCTCTTCCAGACCGGCACCGGGCTCCCCCAGAACCGGTTGCGGGTGATCGACCAGTCGCGGGCGTTGTCCAGCCACTTGCCGAACTGGCCGTCCTTGATGTGCTCGGGGACCCAGCGGATCTCCTGGTTGAGCTCGAGCATCCGCTCCTTGAACGCGGTGACCTTGACGAACCACGACGAGACGCCCTTGTAGATCAGCGGCTCCCGGCAGCGCCAGCAGTGCGGGTAGGCGTGCTCGTAGCCCTCGCGGCGCAGCAGCACCGTGTCGGGCGTGGTGGCACCGGCCTCCGCATCGAGGCCGCGCGTGCGGGCCTTGAGGTGGTCGATGATCGGGCCGTTGGCGTCGAACACCAGCTGGCCGGCGTACTCGTCGACGGGGGCGGTGAAGCACCCGTCCTTGCCGACCGGCATGACCGCCTCGATGCCCTCGCGGTCGGTGACGACCTTGTCCTCCTCACCGAACGCGCCGGCGGTGTGGACGAGGCCGGTGCCGTCGGTGGTCGTGACGAACTCGGCCGGCACGACGCGAAAGGCGCGCGGGTGGCCGAGGTAGTAGGAGAACGGCGGGGTGTAGGTCCGGCCGACCAGCTCGCTGCCCTTCATCCGGCCGACGACCACGGGCTCCGCACCGTCGGGCCCCGCCAGCTCCTTGGCGTACGCCGGCAGGCGGGCCTCGGCGAGGACGTAGCGCTCGACGCGCTCCGGGTCGCCCGGCACGCCCGCCTCGACGACGACGTAGTCGATGTCCTCGCCGACCATGATCGCGAGGTTGGAGGTGAGGGTCCACGGCGTCGTCGTCCAGACCAGGGCGAGCTCACCGGAGTCGAGACGCAGGCCGACGGTGACGGCGGGGTCGACGCGGTTCTGGTAGACGTCGTCGTCCATCCGCAGCTCGTGGTTGGACAGCGGGGTCTCGTCGTTCCAGCAGTAGGGCAGCACCCGGAAGCCTTCGTAGACGAGGCCCTTCTCGTGCAGCTGCTTGAACGCCCAGATCACCGACTCCATGTAGTCGGGGTTCATGGTGCGGTAGTCGTGGTCGAAGTCGACCCAGCGCGCCTGGCGGGTGACGTAGTCGCGCCACTCGCCGGTGTACTTCATCACCGACCGGCGGCAGGCCTCGTTGAACTTCTCGATGCCGAGGTCGCGGATCTCGTCGGTGGTCTTGAGACCGAGCTGGCTCATCGCCTCCAGCTCGGCGGGCAGACCGTGGGTGTCCCAGCCGAAGCGTCGCTCGACGCGGTGGCCGCGCATGGTCTGATAGCGCGGGACCACGTCCTTGACGTAGCCGGTGAGCAGGTGGCCGTAGTGCGGCAGCCCGTTGGCGAACGGCGGGCCGTCGTAGAAGACGAACTCGTTGTCGCCGTCGGCGCCGGCATCGCGCTGGTCGACGCTGGCCTGGAAGGTGGCGTCGTCGGCCCAGTAGGCCAGCACCGCCTCCTCGAGCTCGGGGAAGCGGATCGAGCTCGGCACGCCACCGCCCGCGCCGTCGGGGCTCGTGTGGGTCACCTTCGGATAGGCCATCGGGGTGCTGCTCCTGCGTCGTCTCGGGCTGCGTGCTGCTCGGCTGCTGCCTCACGAGGACGACGTCTCCGGCGAGTCGCCGGGGGCACCGCGGTACCACCTCGCTTGCCGCCCCTGGGGACGGCCGCTTCGTTGCAGGCTGTGACGGGCCCACCCGCCCGGTTCTAGTGAGGTCTCGGCTGGCTGGCCGGGCCCGTTCTTCCGGAGGCTCGCCGCTGATGACGGCTCGGACGCCTTTCGGTGGCAAGGGTACGGCGGCTCCGCCGCGCCGCGCCAATCGGTTTGCCGGTGGGTCGCCGGTGGACCGCCTGGTTCGGGATAGTCCAGTGCGTATTCGGGCCGGAATCGTCCGATCCACCCCGCATGCGCACTGGACTATCTCCCCGACCGGCAAGCGGAAGAGACCGGCCGCGCGGCCGGGGAGAGGTGTTCAGGCGGAGCGGCGGTAGCCGAGCAGGCGCGCAGCCGCGGCGGGAGGGAGCGCCCGCCGGCGTTCGACGGTGTCGGTGCGGACCCACCAGGGCGGCGGCTCGAGCGTCCAGCCGCGGGCCCGGCCGGGCAGGCTCGCCCGGTGGTACGCCGACCGGAGGCGCGCGACGAACGCCGACGGGTCGCGGCCGTCGCCAGCGACCATCGTCTCGACCTCCAGCCCCGCCGCGCGGAGCGCGCCCTCGCGCTCGAGGTCGGCTCGGCGCTGCCTGCCCGCCAGGTGCAACCGGCCGTCGTACTCACCGACGACGCCGGCGACGGGATCCACGAGGTCCGGGGTGGCGAGGTGGCGACCGTCGAGGTCGAAGACCGGGCGGTTGCACAGGGGGCGGGGACAGCCCGCGACCTCGGTCCAGATCAGGCGCATCCGGGTCTCGGCGGGCGACCAGGCGTTCTCGTCCATGTGGGCGACCGCGGTCCGGAGCTGCGGGACACCGGTCCAGGCGACCAGTCGGGCGGTGAGCAGCGCGGCCTCGAGGCGGCTGACCAGGTCGGAGTAGGCCGCCATGTCGAGGACCTCGACGGCGCGGCGCCAGTCGGTGGCGTAGCGCGCCTCGAAGCAGGCCGACCACGTGGGAGAGGTCACCGGGAGCCCGTCGACGACCGCGCGGTGCGCGGGCCGGACGAACTCCTGGCTGATCCGGAAGCCGGGCTGCTGGCGGACGTGCCGCGTGGTGGCCAGCGTGACGGGCCGCAGGTCGCCGTCGGGCTCGAGGCCCGGAAACCAGCCGGCGCCGAGCCAGCGGAGCGATGCCCAGCCGATGACGGCCTCGCGCTCCCGAAGGAGCGGGACCGCGCAGGCGATCCGTTGCTCGACGTCGTCGAGGGGGACGGCGCTGGGGAGATACCACCCGCGGCTGGTGCGCCGCCACCGGGGACCGCGGGCCTCGTCGGGCGTGGGACCGGCCACGCCGCTCGGGTCGACCCGCACCGGAGCCAGCACGTGGGGGCGGGCGGGGTCGAGGGGCGGCGGCAGGAACACCCGGTCATCGTGGCCCGTCGCGCGGGCTCCGCGTGCGGGTCATCCACAGGGGTGGTGGCGGGAGGGTGGGGTGGTCGATAGTCCAGTGCGGTTTCGGGGCGATTTCGCCAGAAACACCCCGAAACCGCACTGGACTATCGACAAACCACGGGATCGCATCGGCGCGGAGGTGACACGATCGGGGGCATGCCGGACACCTGGATGCCGATCGACGAGGACCCGCGCTTCGCCGTACCCGCGCCCAGCGGGGAGCGCGAGACCGTGCTGCAGTACATCCGCCACTACCGGACCACCTTCGCGATGAAGTGCGACGGGCTCGACGCCGAGCAGATGGCCCGCCGCTCGGTGCCGCCGTCGACGATGTCGATGCTGGGGCTGCTGCGTCACCTCGCGCGGGTCGAGCACCACTGGTTCCGTCGCTGGATCGAGGGGCGGATGGACCTGCCGCGCATCCACTGGTCCGAGGCCGACGGCGACCTCGACTTCAACGGCGCGGTCCCGGATGAGGCGGTCGTGGCCGAGGCCTGGACGGCGTGGCGGACCGAGGTCGAGCATGCGGAGCAGGTGACCGCGCGGCTGTCGTCGTTCGACGAGCTGGTGGGCCCCGACGGCGAGCAGGGCGAGGTGCGCGACGTCCTCGTCCACCTCGTCGAGGAGTACGCGCGGCACTGCGGGCACGCCGACCTGCTGCGCGAGTGCCTCGACGGCCGCACCGGTCAGTAGCCGGCTCCGCGTTAGTCCAGTGCGGATTCGGGGTGTTTCTCGCGGAATCGCCCCGAATTCGCACTGGACTATCTCCCACCCGCGCACACCGAGGCCCGGGGGTCGCGGGATTGGGGGCGGCGACCGGCGGGTTTGTAGGGTGGCGGGCGATGAGTGACTCGACCGCCGACCCGTCCGCCGCCACGCCGGACGCCGCGACCCCGGAGACCGCGCCCACCGCCGCCTGGGGCCACGGCCTCGCCACGATCGACGCCACGGGAGCCGTGCTCGACGTGTGGTTCCCGGCCCCGAGCCTGGGCGAGCCGCCGGCCGACTCCGATGCCCCCGACGAGCTCGAGAGCCTGGCCACGCCCGACGACGTCCGCCGCGTCACCCGAGAGGTACGCCGCGTGGTCGTCGCCGACCTCAGCGCCCCGCCCGCGTCCACGGAGGACGCCTGGCTGCGGCTCCACCTGCTGTCCCACCGGCTCGTCGTCCCCCACCAGATCTCGATGGAGGGCGTGTTCGGCCAGCTCACCAACGTCGTGTGGACCTCCGCCGGCCCGTGCGCGGTCGACGGCTTCGAGCTCACCCGCGCCCGACTCAAGGCCGCCGGCCAGCAGGTCGCGGTCTACGGCGTCGACAAGTTCCCCCGGATGACCGACTACGTCGTGCCGAGCGGCGTCCGCATCGCCGACGCCGACCGGGTCCGCCTCGGTGCCCACCTGGCCGCCGGTACGACGGTGATGCACGAGGGGTTCGTCAACTTCAACGCCGGCACCCTCGGCACCTCGATGGTGGAGGGCCGGATCTCGGCGGGCGTGCTGGTCGGCGACGGCTCCGACGTGGGCGGCGGCGCCTCGATCATGGGCACCCTCTCCGGCGGCGGCAAGCAGGTCATCAGCATCGGCGAGCGCTGCCTGCTCGGCGCCAACTCCGGCCTCGGCATCTCGCTGGGCGACGACTGCGTCGTCGAGGCCGGCTGCTACGTCACCGCCGGCACCAAGGTGACCATCAAGGACATGGACAGCAAGCCGAAGGTCGTCAAGGCGGCCGAGCTCTCGGGCGCCAGCAACGTGCTGTTCCGCCGCAACTCCGTCACGGGTGCGGTCGAGGCCGAGCCGTGGCACGGCGACGGCATCGTCCTCAACGCCGCCCTGCACGCCAACGACTGACCGGCCCCGGGAAGCACCATGGGCCGCGCCGGCCGCATCACCGTCACCGCTCTCGTCGCCCTGGGCGTCGTGGCGGCGGCCGGTGTCGCCGTGCATCGCGGCGTGGGTCCGCTGCCGGACGCCGAGGGCTGCCGGGTCGAGGTCGGCGGACACGTCGTCGAGCTCTCCACCGAACAGGCCGAGAACGCCGCCCTCATCGCCGGCATCGCGGTCCGTCGCGAGCTGCCACCCCGGGCGGTCTCGATCGCCCTCGCCACGGCGTACCAGGAGTCCAAGCTGCTCAACATCGAGCACGGCGACCGCGACTCGATCGGCCTCTTCCAGCAGCGCCCGTCGCAGGGGTGGGGCACGGTCGAGCAGATCCTCAACCCGGCGTACTCCACCAACGCCTTCTACGACGCCCTGGTGCTGGTCGACGGCTACACCGACATGCCGGTCACCGAGGCGGCCCAGGCCGTGCAGCGCTCGGCCTTCCCCGACGCGTACGCCGACCACGAGGCCGACGCCCGCGCGCTGGCCTCGGCCCTCACCGGCGAGACCACCGGCGGGGCGTTCAGCTGTGTGGTGCGGAGCGACGCGCCGGAGGCCAGCGCCGAGCTGACCAGGCGTGGGCTCACCAAGCGCGCCAACGCCGTCCGTCGCGAGGTGACGGCGGTCTTCGGCGACCTGCCGCTCGGGGGCTTCGCACCGGGCGGGGTCGGCACCGGGCACATGAGCGGGTCGGCGCACTACGACGGCCGCGCGGTCGACGTGTTCGTGCGGCCGGTCAACGACGCCAACAAGCAGCTCGGCTGGTCGATCGCGGGCTACCTCGTCGCGCAGGCCGACCGGCTCAAGATCGAGCACGTCATCTTCGACGGCCGGATCTGGAGCGCGGGCCGGCGCTCCGAGCAGGGCTGGCGCGACTACACCGTGCCGAGCGACCGCTCCGGAGACCGGGCGGTGCTCGAGCACCGCGACCACGTGCACGTCGACGTCGCCGCGTGACCTCCCCGCCCGGGGCATTGACAGCCGGGCCCGGCGCGAGAAGCCTGAGCCGGTGGGGGCGGGCCGGCCTGAGGGGCGCCATGGCGGACACGAGACAGCTGGCCGTCGCGGGCGCGCTCGGCATCGCGATGGTGCTGACCTCGGGCGCCGCCCCGGCGGCCTCGGCAGGCGGCACCTACCGGATGTCGGTGAGCTCCGACAAGGTCGAGGCGAACGGTCCGAGCGGCGCCGCGGCCGTGTCCGGCGACTGCAGTCTGGTCGCCTTCGCGTCCGCGTCGTCCAACCTCGTCCCCCGCGACAGTCGCACCCATGTCGACGTTCTCGCCCGGGACCGTGACACGCGGCAGACGCGCCTGGTCAGCCGTGCCCGCGACGGTGGTCGCGCCAACGGCAGCAGCCGCCCCAACAGCGTCAGCCGCACCGGACGCTTCGTCGCCTACGACTCCACCGCCAGCAACCTGGTGACCGGCGACCGCAACGGCTGGCAGGACGTCTTCGTCCGCGACCTCGACCGCCGCCGCTCCGAGCTCGTCTCGGTCGCGGTGGGCGGTGGCACCGGGGACGGCGCGAGCACGATGCCCTCGATCTCCGACGACGGGAGGTTCGTGTCGTTCAACTCCGATGCGGAGAACCTCACCGTGGAGCCGTCCATGAACGACGTCGACGTGTTCCTCCGCGACCGCGAGCTCGGGACCACCCAGCTGGTGTCCCGGGGAGCCGGGGGCGCGCTTCCCGACGCCGGCAGCGGCCCGTCCGAGATCTCCGGCAACGGCCGCTACGTCCTCTTCAACTCCGCCGCCACGAACCTCGTCGAGGGCGGCGACGGCGACACCCTCATCGACGCCTACCGCTTCGACCGCCTCACCGGTGAGACCATCCTGGTCTCGGTCGGGAGCGGCGGGGCCGTGACCGACGATGCGCCCGTCAGCGGCGACGACATCTCCTACGACGGCCGCTACGTCGCGCTGACCACGTACTCCCACCGGATGGTCGACTCCCCCGAGGTGTCCGAGGCCAACGTCTACTGGCGCGACCTGCTGACCGGCGAGGTCAGGATGGCCAGCGTCGGCACGGACGGCCTGCCGGGCGACAGCTTCGCGTTCTACGCCTCCATCTCGGGCGACGGACAGGTGGTCAGCTTCGACAGCCAGTCCAACGGCCTGGTCCCGGGCGACCGCAACTTCAAGGTGGACGCCTTCGTCCGCGACGTCCACCGCGGCGTGACGAGGAGGGCGACCGTGTCGGTCGCGGGACGGGGCGTCGACCGTGGCGGCTCTGCGTCGGCCGGCTCCAGCGACGGGCGGTGCGTGGCCTTCACGTCCGACGCCTCGAGGCTGGTGCCGCGGGACCGCAACGGCGTCGCCGACGTCTTCCTGAGGCGGCTGGGTCCGCTCTGAGGGTCGCCGGGCGTAGCCGCCCGGTGTTCTGCCCGGCCGGACATGCACGTCATGGCCCGATCGGGGGGTGCAGAGATGACCCGCCAGGGTCATCTAGACCTGACCGATCGTCGGGCTGGTCGCGCAGGCACCTGTGGTGCGATGGGACAGCCGGCCGGCACCACCCCACCTCCCCTCGGAAGGACCGCCATGAGCACGTCCCAGATCTTCACGATCGGCACCGCGCTGCGGCGCGCGGAGGACAACGGCGTGCCGGTCGAGGTGCTGGTCGAGGGGCAGTGGCTGCGCGGTGACATCGCCGGCCTGGACGGCGACGGCCTGGTGCTCGTCACGCCCGAGCGCACCCAGTGCGTGGTGCGCAACGCCCACATCTCCGTGGTGCGGATCCTGGCCAACCTGTCCTTCGACGAGGAGGCGGCCAGCGAGCCCCAGGCGACGTCGTACCAGTCGGGCTCGACGACGTACGACGCCCCGCGCGACTGGGAGCCGACCGGTGCGGCCGCCCCCACCGCGGCTGCCGCCCCCGCGGGAGCGCCCGCCGCCGACGACGCCTCGCCGTTCCGCTGGGCCTCGACGCACGGCAGCGCGGCGCCCGAGCCGGGTCCGGTGGTGTCGGAGGCCGACGAGGACCGCCTGGTGCTCGGCGCGGCCGACGAGGACGGGCTCGTCCTGGGCTCGGCCCACGGCGACGACGTGCTGGTGCTCGACCCCGCCGACGAGGGCCCCCTGGAGCTGGGCTCGTCGTGGCAGGCGGAGGAGACGCCCGCCACCCACGAGGCCCCCGAGCCCGTGACCGAGGTCGTGAGCGAGGTGCCCGCCGAGCCGGTGGCCGAGGACTCGGTCGAGGCCCTCGCCGAGGAGCCGGCAGAGGAGACGCACGAGTCCATCGAGGCCGAGGTGATCGAGCTGCGGCCCGAGCCGGTCGCGACGGAGGAGGCGGCCCCGCCGGCCGCCGAGCAGCCGGCCGCCGAGCAGCCGGACGCCGTGCAGCCCGACGCCGTGCAGCCCGACGCCGGGCAGCCCGACGCCGCGCACGGTGAGTCCGCCAAGGAGACCTCGGACGACCTGGTGAGCCGCCTGCTGGCGGAGTCGATGCGGGAGGCCGGCATCGAGCCCGAGCGGCCCGCGAGCGACGAGACGGCCCCCGAGCCGGTCCTGGAGAGCGTCCCGGAGACCGGCGCCGCCGACAACGACGCCCACGACGACGCGCCGAGCGAGCTGCTGCACCCGGAGAAGGACTCGGCCGACGACGACGAGCCGCGCATCTTCGCGCTGCCGGCCCCGTCGGCAGTGGCCCCCGCGGCCACCCCCGCGAGCACCCCCGAGGCCACCCCCACGACCGCCG
>JAUILS010000312.1 GCA_030432975.1 Actinomycetes bacterium | reverse complement strand
TGCCGGCGGCGGGCGGCGGGTCGCCGGCCGGGGGGAGCGGCAGCGGGTCGGCGAGGTGGGCGCCGGCGAGCAGGCCGGGGACGCCGCGGTAGCCCGGCCGCGAGGTGTGGCCCTGGCTCCAGATCTCGTGCCGCCACCCGGTGATCCGGCCGTCCTCCAGCATGGCCGCGAGGTCGGCGACGGTCGCCGACGACAGCGGCCCCCAGGTGAGCTCGTCGGCGCGCGACCAGCGCAGCAGCACCGGGCTGCCGGGCACCGCGCGGGCGAGCAGCGCCGCGTCGAGGGCGGCGTCGTCGGCGCCGTTGTGGCCGTAGCAGCCGGCGTTCTCCGCATGGCTGACCTCGACCGCGGTCGCGTCGAGGCCGAGGGTCTCGGCGAGGGCGTCGCGCAGCCCGAAGATGCCCTGGCTGTGGCTCCACACGCGGAGCCGGCCGTCGTCCCAGCGGGCCAAGGCCGCGCTGGTGCCGATGGAGGCGTGGGCCAGGAACGGCCGGGAGTACGACGACCGGTGCGTGGCCGCGGGCGGCCCCTCGTCGACCACCTCGATCGGCTCGTGCTCGCCCGAGCGCAGCCAGGAGACCAGGTCGTCCTCGTCGGGGAGGAGGTCGGCCTCCTCCCAGCGGCAGGCGGCGGCCAGGGCCTCCACCGCGGCGTCGACCTCGGCCTCGCGGCCGCCGACCACGCCGAGGAAGTCGCCGTCGCGCACCAGCGTGACACCGGGCGCCTCCCAGCCGTCGGGCAGCGACGCCAGCCGCGCGCCCACCGACGGCGGCCGCAGCACCCGCCCGTGGAGCAGGCCGTGGGGCCGCAGGTCGGTGACGTAGCGCGGCCGCCCGAGCACCTTGTCGGGGAGGTCGACCCGGGCGGCGCTCTCGCCCACCTCGCTTGCGTCGAGCGGCGGTGCCGGCTCCACCGTCCGCAGGTCCAGCTCGGCGTCGAGCCCGGCGATCCGGGCGACGTAGTCCTCGACCGGCGTGACCGGCCCGGCCAGCGCCCGCACCACCCCGCCGAGGTGGCGCAGCGCGGGGGCGGTCTGCTGCACCGACAGGCTGCCGGCGGTGACGCCCTGGTCGGGGCCGTGGGCGGTGTCGGCGGCGGCGAGGCGCACCCGCTCGGGCGGCAGGGCGAGGGCGTCGATGGCGACCTGGCCGAGCGCGGTGAGGATGCCCTGCCCGAGCTCGACCTTGCCGATCCGCACCACGACCACGCCGTCGTCGACCGCCAGCCAACGCCCCAGGAGAGGGTTGGCCTCCACCGCGGCGGGGACCACGGCGGTGGCGGGCGCGGCCGCACCGGCCGTCATACCGCCTCCCGGGCGGCGACGATCGCCGCCACGATCCGCCCGTGCGCGCCACAGCGGCACAGGTGGGTGTCCAGCGCCTCGACCACATCGTCCTCGGAGGCGTCGGGCCGCTCGCGGAGCAGCGCCACGGCGCGCATCACGATGCCGGAGATGCAGAAGCCGCACTGTGCGGCCTGGTGGTCGAGCAGCGCCTGCTGCACCGGGTGTGGCGCCGCGCCCGTCGGCGTACCCGAAAGCCCCTCGACGGTCGTCACCTCCTGACCCGACACCTGCCACAGCGGCGTCTGGCACGACGGCATCGGCGCGCCGTCGACCAGCACCACGCAGGCGCCGCACAGCCCCTGCCCGCAGCCGAACCGCGAGCCGACCAGGCCCAGCTCGTCGCGCAGCAGCGTGAGCAGCGGGGTGTCGGGACCGGCGGCGGCCGCGACCGGGGCGCCGTTCACGATCAGCTCGGTCGGGGCGAGCTCCGTCATCCGACGATCTCCGGGTGGTGCGCGAGCTCCATCCGGGTGCGGCGGATGTGGCCCTCGAGGAACCGCTCGCCGTCGACGGCGTCGCGGCGCACCACCGCGTCGAGGATCAGCCGGTGCTCGGAGTTGACCGTCCACATCCGGGTGCTGCCGCCCATCGCGACGAACGCGCGGCGGTAGTGCTGCGTGGAGTTCCACAGCCGGGTCACGTTGGACATCAGCGGGTCGATGTCGCAGCCGGAGTAGGTCAGCATGTGGAACTCCCGGTCGAGGTCGAGGAATTTCTCCAGGTCGTCGTTGGCCTCGATCTGTCGCTGCACCTCCTCGAGCCGGTCGTGGTCGGCGGCCTCCAGCCGGCTCATGCTCTCGACGAGCGCCAACGGCTCGAGCCGCTCGCGCATCCGGTAGATCACGTCGACCTCGTGCTGGGAGAGCTGCGGCACGCGCGCGCCCTTGTGGGGCTCGTGCTCGGTGAGGCCCTCCGCCTCCAGGATCCGCAGCGCCTCGCGCACCGGCAGTCGGCTGGCGCCCAGCCGCTCGGCGACCTCCTCCTGCCGGATGCGGTCGCCCGGGCGGAGCTCGCCGCCGAGGATCGCGTCGCGGAGGTACGCCGCCACGCGGGCGCTGCTGACCTCGGTCATGGGGTCTCCTCCGTCGTGGGCGCCTCGGCGGGCGGGTCCTGCATCCGGTCGTAGGCCTTGCCGCCGGGGTAGGACACCAGCTCGAACTGCATCCCCCAGGGGGAGAGGAAGTAGATCCACCGGTTGCCGGCGGCCGGCCCGCGGCTGGCGGTGGGCCCGTCGAAGACCCGGACGTCGTGGGAGCGCAGGTGGTCGACCGCGACGTCGAGGTCGTCGACGTACAACGCGACGTGATGGCCGCCGACGTCGCTGTTGCGCGGGCGC
>JAUILS010000311.1 GCA_030432975.1 Actinomycetes bacterium | reverse complement strand
GACCGCCGTGCCGCAGTCGGGGCCCATCACCAGCAGCCCACGGTCGCGGGCCACCCGCTTGAGCGTCAGCTCCTGGTCGAGCGGGACGTTGTCGCTGAAGACCATCACGTCGCAGCCCGCGTCGAGCGCGTCGATGGCCTCGACCAGCGCGTGCTCGCCGGGCACCGACACCAGCGCCAGGCCGCCACCGGCGCGGCGGAGCCCGGCCGCGGTCGTCCGCGTCGGCTCCGTGGTCTCCTCGCCGGCCGAGGCGCGCCGCACCTCGGCGAGGGCCGCGTCGACCGCTGCGAGGGCCGCCGCGAGGCCGGCGTCCTCCGTCAACCGGAGCGCGACGACCATGTCCTGGGGACTCGCGTCGGAGACCGCGAAGCCCATGCCGGCGAGCACGTCGAGGTTGAGCTCGGTGGCCATCGCCACCTGGGCCGCGGTCACCCCCGGGAGGGCGGCGACGCTCTTGCTCACCTGCAGCAGCGCCACGCTGTCGGCGTAGGCGCCGCGGCGGACCTCCACATGGTCGACGGTCACGGTCGGCTCCCTCCGGTCTCCCGGTGGCCGAGGGCCCGGACCGCGGGCAGCGCGAGGTGGACGCCGAGCAGGAGACCCGAGCCGGAGGTGTGGCCGACGGCGGCGACGGCCGCCGCGGCCGAGGCGACGCCTCGGCCGGCACGGAGAGCCAGCAGCAGCCGGCGCAGCTCCGGCAGGCACTCGCCCGCGGCGGCATCGGCGAGCAGGGCCGCCGACAGCGCGGTGGTGCGGTCGGAGAGGCGGGTGACGGCGCCGGCGACGGGCTCGACGTCCCCGCCCGCCGCCCGGGTCGCGACCAGCCAGCCGGTCAGCACGTCGTCGCCGAGGGGGGTGAGCCCGTCGCCGAGGCCGAGCAGGCGGGGGACCGCCCCTGGGTCGCCGGCC
The DNA here is from genome assembly GCA_030432975.1 of Actinomycetes bacterium. Classification (GTDB taxonomy): domain Bacteria; phylum Actinomycetota; class Actinomycetes; order Propionibacteriales; family Nocardioidaceae; genus Nocardioides. The sequence goes on along the minus strand of JAUILS010000311.1, from coordinate 1,782 downwards.
GCGAGGGCGGCGAGCGCCGCGGTGGGCAGCCGGTCCCGGGAGTCGCGCAGGTCGGGGAGGTGAGCAGCCAGCAGCCGCGCCGCTGCGGTCGGGTCGGGAAGGTCTGGTACGCCGGTGGCCACGACCCGGCTCACCGACACGCGCAGCCCGGCGACCCGCAGGGCGCCGTCGCGGACGACGGCGGGGTCGCCGACGCGGGTCGCGGGCAGCCGGGTCAGGGAGGTGCGGATCGCGGCCGGCACGTGGGTCGCGTGGCGCGAGGTGACCCCGACGACGTGCCCGCCGACCCGAGCGTAGACCGCGTGGGCGCCCGCGTGCAGCACCACGCCCTCGCCGGGCGACGTCCGGAGCCGGTGTCGGAGCAGCGCACCGGCGGCGCCGGGGGTCGGCACCGCGGCCATCGACGGGACGGGCATCCACCGGACGCTAACGGCAGCGCCGGCTCGACGCCAGGGTCCGGCCGGGCACCCGGATCCACCGCAGCCATTGAGCCCTCGGCTTGGGTCTCACTACGTTGAGCCCACACGCACCCTCGGGAGGGGCACGAAGGGCAGAGGAGGTATCGCGATGTCGATGTTCCGTTGGGAGGTCGTCGACCCGGCGCCCGGAGAGGCGGTCGCTGCGCACCAGCGGCTGCCCTGGGGCAAGACGGTGGGCCTGGGCGCCCAGCACGTGGTCGCGATGTTCGGTGCCACGTTCGTGTTCCCCCTGGTCATGGGCCTCGACCCCAACCTGGCGATCATGTTCTCGGGCCTGTGCACGATCCTGTTCCTGCTCATCGTGTCCAACAAGGTGCCCAGCTATCTCGGCACCAGCGCCTCCTTCGTGGCCAGCGTGGCGGCGATCCGCGCGCTCGACTCGGGCAACGACTCGTCGTACGTCACGGGCGCGATCATGGTCGGCGGCCTGGTGCTGGCGCTCATCGGTCTCGTGGTCCACTTCGCCGGCGCCGGCTTCATCCACGCGATCCTGCCGCCCGCGGTCACCGGTGCCGTCGTGATGCTGATCGGCTTCAACCTGGCGCCCGTCGTCGCCGGGATCTACTGGCCGCAGGACCAGTGGGTCGCGCTGGCGACGGCGACGTTCATGGTGTTCGCCGCCGTCGCCCTCCCGGGCTTCTGGTCGCGGATCGCGGTGTTCCTCGCGCTGGTCTTCGGCTATCTGCTGTCGTGGGTCTTCGACGGCGTCTTCGGCCCGATCACGTCGGTGCTCGGGGGTGCGACCGAGGCCACCGAGCACGACCGGCTGTGGGCCTGGGACGGCGTCGGTCAGGCGGCGTGGATCGGCTTCCCCAGCGGCGACCTCGCCGACGGCGTCTCGGTCGTCCACGGCCCCTCCTTCTCCCTGACCGCGATCCTGCTGGTGCTGCCCGGCGTGATCGCGCTGGTCGCGGAGAACACCGGGCACGTCAAGGCCGTGGCCGAGATGACCAAGACCGACCTCGACCCCTACATGGGGCGGGCGATCGGGGCCGACGGCGTGGCCACCGCCTTCGCCAGCGCCTTCGGCGGCTCGCCCACGACGACGTACGCCGAGAACATCGGCGTCATGGGCGCGACCCGCGTCTACTCCACCGCGGCCTACTACGTCGCCGCGCTGGTGGCGATCCTGCTCGGGCTGTGCCCGAAGTTCGGCGCGATCGTCAACGCCACCCCGGGAGGCGTGCTCGGTGGGATCACCGTGGTGCTCTACGGCATGATCGGTCTGGTGGGCGCCAAGATCTGGGTGGAGAACAACGTCGACTTCGGCGACCCGGTCAACATGGTCGGGCTGGCCGGCGGC
>JAUILS010000068.1 GCA_030432975.1 Actinomycetes bacterium | reverse complement strand
GACCTGGACCGGCTCGTCGCCCGCGGCGACGGTCACCGTGGAGGCCTGGAACGTCGGCGGGGTGTTGCGCGTGGCAGTCACCTCGACGGGGATGGTCAGCACCGAGGTCAGGCCGTCGGGGTCGCTCGGGCCGGACCCGTCGGTGACCTCGAAGGTCACCGAGGTGAGGCCGGCGAAGTCGGGCCGGGACCGGAAGGCCAGGGTGGCGTTGTCGCGGGCCAGGGGGGACCCGTCGGCGCCGGGGCCGGCCTGGATCTCCTCCATCACCGTGAGCCGCGGCTGCCGCCCGGCCCGGACGGTGACGTAGTCGGCGAGCGGCAGCAGCAGCTCCTCGCCGGCCTCGACCTCGACCGGCACGGCGTCCTCGTCGAGCACCGGGGGCTGCTGGGCGGCCCCGGGGACCACGACGACCGCGCGCCCGACCAGCCCGTCCTGGTCGGTGATGCTGTAGAGCACCAGCCGCCGCTCGTCCGCGACGGGGATGCGCAGGCTGCCGTCGGCCGCGACGGTCACGTCGGCCTCGTCGGTGGCGACCTGGAGCTCGGCCACGCTGCCGTCGGGGTCGTCGTCGTTGTCGAGCACGGGGACCCGGACCTCGTCCTGACCCACGACGGCGGCGGCACTCACGAGGTCGTCGCGGCCGATCGGCGCCAGCAGCGGGGCGTCGGGCGAGACCGCGACCGTGAGGTTGCCGGTGGCCAACCCGCCGCGGCCGTCGGTGACGTCGTAGGTGTACTGCAGCAGCGCCTCCGCCGGCGGCGTCGTCAGCGACACCCGGCCGTCGGTGACGCCGGCCGGCGTCGTGGTGGTCTCGTCGACGGGCCGCACCGAGTCGGTCACCAGCGAGACGGGGTCGCCGTCGGGGTCGAGGTCGTTGGCCGCCACCGCGATCGTGAGGGCGCGGTCGGGTCGCGCGGTCACCTCGTCGAGGATCGGCACCGGTGGCTGGTTGAGGCCGTCGCTCGGGGCGATGCCGACGCTGACGCTGCCGGTGGCGACCGCGCCGAACCGGTCCTGCACCCGATAGCCGAAGCGGTCGGTGCCGCTGGCGTCGGCCGGAGCGGTGTAGCGCAGCGCGCCGTCCTCGACGGTGGCCGTGCCGAGCTCGGGCGCCCGGTCGAGCCCCAGCAGCGACACCGAGTCGCCGTCGGGGTCGATCCCGTCGAGCGGCACGTGCAGGGCGACGGTGCGGCCGGCGATCACCCGCCCGACCAGGGGCTCGGGCGAGGGCGGGGCGTTGCGGTCGCCGTCGAGCGCCCGGATGGTGAGCACCACCTCGGCCGAGGCGTAGTTCTGGTGGGTGTCGCGCACGGTGTAGGTCAGCCGCACCCGGCCGGGCTGCCGGCCCGCGCGGAAGCGCACGGTGTTCTCGGACACCCAGGCCTCGCCGGGCGGCTGCCCGGCGGGCACCTGGAGCTCCGGCTCGACGCTCAGCGGCGACCCCGACGGCGAGGTGTCGTTGTCGGTGACCGCGATGGTCACCACGTCGCCCGCGCGGACGGTGCCCTGGTCGTTGACGGGCACGGGCGCCTTGGTGGTGGGCACGGGGGGAAGCGGCACGACGGTGACCCGCGCCGAGGCCGTGTCGAAGCCGTTGGAGATGGTGTAGCCGACCTCGGCCGGCGCCTCGAGGCCCGAGGGGGCGGTCACCCGCAGCAGCTGGTTGTTGACGACCTGCACCGACAGGTCGGGCGAGGCCGCGGAGCTGTCGGTGCGGACGCCGGTCACGACCAGCACGCCGCCGGTCGGGTCGTCGTCGTTGGCGAGCACGTCGACGAGCGTCGAGCCGCCGGCGGGCAGGGTGGCGATGTCGTTGTCGGCGACGGGCGCCTGCGAGCGACCCGCCTCGATCACGTCGACGCGGACGACGGCCGAGCTCACCGTCGGGCCGTCGGACACCTGGTAGCCGACGTACGACGTGCCGGCCTGCTCGGCGCGGAACGAGAACGCGTTGGCCTCGGCGTCGAGGCGGGTGCGGGCGCCGCGCCTGCCCTCGTCGACCTGGGTCAGCCGCAGCTCGTCGCCGTTGGGGTCGGCGTCGTTGGCGACCGGGTGCACCACGACCTGCTCCCCCGCGACCACCTGGACGTGGTCGCCGTGCGCGACCGGCGGCACGTTGTCCTTGCCGAGCACGTCGACCAGCAGGTCGCCCGTCGCCTCGGCGCGGCCGTCGGAGACGACGATCGGGAGCCGCTGCCGCCCCGGGTCACCGGTGCCGAGGTGGCGCAGCGTCACCTCGCCGTCGGGGGTGAACTCCACGGCGATGGACTCGCTCCCGGTCACCGACCTGAGGAAGACCGGGTCGCCGTCGGGGTCCATCCAGTCGGCCAGCGGGTTGTAGCGGGTCTCGGCGCGAGTGCCGACCTCGACCACGCTGCGGCGCCCGTCGAGCCGCTGCGGGGCGGCGTTGACGCTCCAGTCGTGGACCTCGACCCGCACGGTGGCCGTGGCCTCGCCGCCGCGCCCGTCGGAGGCGGTGTAGGTGAACGAGTCGGAGCCGGCCCGGACGTCCTTGTCGGGCGTCAGCTGGAGGGCGGCGCCGCCGCGGACCCGGGAGATGCGGCCGAGCGTGGAGTCCCTCGCCGTCGCGGTGAGGAAGTCGCCGTCGGCGTCGGTGTCGTTGGCGAGCACCGGCAGGGCGGTGGCCCGTCCCGGCCGGACGCCGAAGGAGTCGGGGTTGGCGTCGGGCTCGGTGTTCTTGTCGGTGCGCTTGGCGGCGGACCGGGTCCGCTTCTTGTCCTGGGTCGGGCGGGTGCGGTCGTCCTCGGTGAGCGACTGGGCGATGTCGTCCCAGTTGTCGACCAGGCGCATCCCGTCGTCGACGAGGAACACGTTGCCGTTGGCGGTGTCGTTGAGCACCACGACGTCGCGGTTGACCCGGAACTGCGGGAGCTCGGTGTCGGCGAGGGCGGAGTGGGCCTCGTCGACGTCGTCTTCGTCTCCGGGGCAGTCGCGGACGTAGCTGCCGGTGCCGCTCCACACGGCGTACACGCAGCCGCCGGCGACGGCCGGCGCCGCCGGGGCACCGAGGCCGACCGTGGGTCCGAGCCGCTCCACGCCGCCTCCGTCGAGGCCCATGGCGACCAGACCGTCGGGAGCCGCGAGCACCACCCGGTCGGCGGCGGGACCCGGCAGCTGCAGCGCCGACCCCGGGGGTACGGCGTCCGCGGACGCCCCGCTCGTGGTGTGCAGCCGCCCCTCCTCGTCGAGGGCGACCACGGTCGAGCCGACCATGGTCAGGGTGAAGCCGGACCCCGGGGCGAGGTCGGCGAGCGCACCTCCGTCCTCGACCGCGACCGCCTCGGCCCCGACGGGGGCGGCGCCACGGATGGTGTGGACGGAGCCGTCGGGCTCGACCGCGGCGACCACGCCGGCGTCCGAGACGGCGACCTGGACGCCCTCGAGCTCGTCGAGCAGCGGCTCGGTGTCGGGGCTGAACAGCCCGAGGTCGCCGACCCGCGTCGTCCAGACCCGGCCCTTGCGGGGGTCGGCGACGGCCACCACGTCACCGCCCTGGACGGCGGTGAGGCCGGCCAGGGGCACCGGGGTGCCGATCTCGACGGTCGCGGTGTCGATGCTGCTGACGCTGCCCTGGCCGAGGTCGTGCAGCGCGATGTCGTTGGCCTGCTGGCTGACGTCGAAGTCACCCGAGGGGGCGACGACACCGCCGTCGAGGGTGCGCGAGGGGTAGTTGAGGTGGGCGGCCAGCCGCAGCGACCCGTTGGTCACCCAGACGCCGCCGTCGTGCAGCTCGACGTCGGCCATCGGGACGCCGTGGTAGGTCGCGGCGAGCCCGACGACCAGGGCGTTGACGCCCACGAACGCGGCGATCCCGCGGGCGCGGCGCGGCAGCCCCCGTCGCAACACCGTCGCGTCCCCCTCGCCGTTCGCCCGCCGCCGTCGCGGACGTCGCCGTCCACCGCGTCATGCTAAGACGAAAGCGGGCTCGGCGGGGAGCCCGTCAGGTCAGCGCGAGGTGATAGGTCTGCACGATGATCGTGCTGGCGATGCTGACGGCGACCATCAGGAAGCCGGTCAGCTGACGGCCGCGGAGCATCGCCCACGCGCCGAGCAGGATGCCGAGAAGAGGCACCAGCGCGAGCACCAGCCACAGCGGCTGGACGTCGTGACCCGGCTCGAGGGCGGCGTCGCCTCCCGTGCTGGGCTCCGGGAACCATCCGGCGGGGGTGCTCATGGGCCGAGTCTCGCACCGGCACGCGCGCCCGTCCGGCGAATCGGGAGACTGGTGGCGCCGGTCTGGGCCTCAGGACTCCTCGCGCTCCACGTGCGGCCGGGTCTGCCACAGCGCCCAGTCGGCGCTCACGTCGCCTGCGGTGCGCTGCAGCAGCGGGAGGTGGTCGTCGAGCAGCGTCTGGGTGGTGGTCTCCGCGGCGTGCACGGTGACGTCGTCCGCTGGTGACCGGCGCGCGTCGGGTGCCCGACCGGACGGCGCTCGGGCTCGGCGCCTGACCTGTCACCGCCGCCGGGCGTCTCGACATGCAAGAACCACGGCCGTCCCGGCAACCCCTCGTGGGTCGCGTCCGAAGGACCGGATGACAACCCCCACGAGAGGAGCAACTGATGCGACGACTCATGGTGGCCGGCGCGGTCGCCGCCCTCGTTCTCGGGACCGCTGCGTGCAGCGACGACGGGGACGCCGAGGAGACCACCGGCACGGAGGAGACCACGAGCGCCACGCAGGAGCCGACCGAGGACGCCGGCGACGCCGCGGAGGCCGACATCGTCGACACCGCCGTCGCTGCCGGCAGCTTCACCACGCTGGCGACGGCGCTGGAGGCCGCCGGCCTGGTGGACACGCTCAAGGGCGACGGGCCCTACACAGTCTTCGCGCCGACCGACGACGCCTTCGCGGCGCTGCCGGAGGGCACGCTCGACGACCTGCTCGCCGAGCCGGAGGGCGCGCTGACCGACATCCTGACCTACCACGTCATCGAGGGTGAGGTCATGGCGGCCGACGTCGTGACGATGGACGGCCAGTCGGTCGCCACGGTGCAGGGCGCCGAGCTGACCATCCGTGTCGATGGCGACCAGGTCATGCTCGAGGACGCGACGGGCGCCACCGTCAACGTCACCCAGACCGACATCGGCGCGAGCAACGGCGTCATCCACGTCATCGACGGCGTGCTGATGCCTGGCTGATCCAGCCTGCGTGGGCCTAAGGGCCTGCCCGACCCGAGGGGGTACGCCGCACTCCGGCGTACCCCCTCGGCGCACGTCAGGGCGCGAAGCTCACGATGGTGCCGTCGCCGAAGACGTCGGTCGAGACGACCAGCCGGCCCCGGCTGTACTCGACGCCCGCCGGCGAGGGCAGCGACCGCACCGGCGTCACGGTGCCGTGGCGGAACATCGAGATCTGGTTGCCGAACAGCTCGGCGACGTAGATCCGGCCCCCTCGCCCGATCGCGAGGTTGGTGGCCCCGAGGAAGCCGCTGGCGAGGTTGCTGAACTCGCCGTCGGCGTCGAAGCGGATCAGCGCTCCGCGCGCTCCGAGGCTGGCGTCCTCCGGCCCGCCGGGCAGCAGCGTGCTGAAGAAGTAGCCACCGGCGTTCTGCTCGATGTCCGTCGGCACCGGCTCGAACGCGAACGTCTTGCCGGCGACGCAGTCCGGCAGCCCGAAGCTCGCCGCCACCTCGGCGCTCACGGTCGCCTTCTGCGGCCGGAACACGAAGAACGTCGAGACCCGGCCACGCTTGGTGACCTTGAGGATCGCGTTGGCGCCGGCGTCCGCGACCAGCCAGCCACCGGGCACGTTCAGCAGGGTGTAGGGGTTGGAGTCGACCTGCCCCGTGTAGGGCTGGAAGTCGGGCGGCAGCTGCGCCAGGCAGTCGGCAGAGAGGCCCCGGAAGCCGTAGCGGTTGCCGGCGTCGGGGTTGTGGGCGGCTTCGTACGCCGCCAGGTCGGCCACGGTGCGGATCTGTCCGTTCGCCCGGCGCAGCTTGAGCTGGGCGAGCGGGTTCGCGGGGTCGTCGCCCCGCACGGTGTAGGCCACGGACCACCGGCGAGAGGCCACCCCCGACACCGAGGTCGGCTCGGAGGTGAGCGTCACCTGGTTGCCGTTCCTGCCGATCCGGGTGAGGAGGCCGGCGAAGGACTGCCCGGTGTAGATCTGACCGCGGTGGCCCACGTCCAGCTGCAGGGGACCCGCCAGTCCGGAGGCCACGACCTTCGGCTCTTCGGGCGCGCCCGCCCAGCCGGGCGCGGCCCCGAGGGCGGCGACCGTGGCGCTCGAGGTGAGCACGGCGATGCTGACGCGATGGATCCAGGACATGGCGACCTCCCGTCGCACGACACCACCAGAGGTGGCGGCCCGCGCCCCCACGGCCACGGGGCTTCCTCCCGAGGATCCTCCGTCGGACGCCCCGTGGGAAGGGACAATCTCCCGAAGATTCGGGAAACCACGGGGGAAGGCGTCACGATCCCCACCGCCGTCCGTCTCATCAGTGTGAGCGGCCGCGCTCTTGGGGGCTGAACGACCCGTGGGGGGCGTTGGGCGTGGTGCGCTCGCGACACCCGAGGGGCCCGGTGGCCCGACCCGAGACCGGGTCGCCGGCCCCGAGGGGTCGGCGGTTGTGTCGTCGCCGGGGGCGCCGGCGGGGGCGTCGGCGGCGGGGGCGTCGGCGGCGGGGGCGCCGACCGAGCGGCGTACGCCAGACTGACGGGGTGACGTTGCTGCGCCCGGCCGCCGAGGTCGACCTCGACCGCGTCGTGGCGCTGCTGCTGCGGCGCTGTCCGCACCTCAACCGCGCGCTGCTCGAGCCGCCGGTGCTCGACCCCGCCACCGAGGAGCGGGTGCTGCTGCTGGCCGACGGGCCGCGCGGTCCTGCGGGCGTCGGCCTGCAGTTCCACCCCACCGGGCTGCCCGACGGGCTGCGCTGGCGCAGCGTGGTGGTCGACGAGCCGCAGCTCGGCACGGGGCTGGGCAGCCGGCTGCACCGGGCCCTGGAGGCTGCCTCCACGGAGGTGGCGGCCGCCGCTGCCGAGATCCTGGACAGCGACGCGCGGGCGCTGGAGGTCGCCGACCACTGGGGCTACCAGGTGACCCAGCACTCCGTGACCGTCGGGCTGTCCCTCGTCGGCGTGCCTGCGCCGACGCTGCCCGAGGGGGTCACGGCCGACGTCAGCCCGGGGCTGGTCTTCGCCGACGAGGCGGCGGTCGAGGCGATGCACGACGCCAGCCAGACCAATCCCGAGCGCGAGCACCACGGGTCGGCGACGCTGGCGACGCTGCGGGGGTACGCCGGCCGCGGGGTCACCCCGGTCGGCGTGGTGCTGCGCGACGCCGGCCGGCCGGTCGCGATCAGCTATGCCGTCGTCGCCGGCGCCGAGGCGCAGGTCGTCTACACCGGCGTCGAGCCCGGGTCCCGCGGGCGCGGGCTGGCCGCCCTCGCCAAGCAGGTGCTCCACGTCGAGGCCGCCCGGGTCGGCGCCACCACCGCGCTGACCGACAACGAGGACGGCAACGCCGGCATCCGCCGGGTCAACGAGCTGCTGGGCTACGCGCGGGTCACCGGCCGGGTGTGGGTCCGGAAGACGTATCCCTCGTCCGCCGGGTGAGGGTGGTGGCTCCTCCGAGGAGCGAACACCGGCTTCCGGGGCGCAGAAAGGCCGGTGTTCGCTCCTCGGAGGCGTCGTCCACCTCGCGAGAACCACACCACACGGCCGGCGTACCCGGCGTCGGCAAGATCACCGCGGCCCGCCCTCCCGCCGCCACGCCCACGAGAGCAGAGTGGAAGGTGGAGGCGATTCTCGTGAGTACCGCATACCCCGTGCGCGTCGACGCGCACCTCGACTCACATCTCAGCCGGTGGCTGTGGCTCGTGAAGTGGCTGCTGGCGATCCCGCACTACGTCGTGCTGGCCTTCCTGTGGGTGGCCTTCGTGGTGCTGAGCCTGGTCGCGATGGTCGCGATCGTGATCACCGGGAGATACCCCCGCTCGATCTTCGACTTCAACGTCGGGGTGCTGCGCTGGAGCTGGCGGGTCGGCTACTACGCCTCCAGCGCCCTCGGCACCGACCACTACCCGCCGTTCACCCTGGAGGAGCGGGCCGACTACCCCGCCCACCTCGAGGTCGACTACCCCGAGCACCTCTCGCGCGGGCTGGCACTGGTGAAGTGGTGGCTGCTCGCGATCCCGCACTACCTGCTGGTCGGCCTGTTCGTCAGCGGCGTCGCGTGGACCGTCGACACCGGCAACGACCTGCCGCAGACCTGGTCGATGGGCCTGATCGGGCTGCTGGTCCTGATCGCCGCGATCGCGCTGCTGTTCACCGGGCGCTACCCCCAGGCGATCTTCGACCTGGTGCTCGGGCTGAACCGCTGGGTGCTGCGCGTGGCGGCGTACGCCGGCCTGATGACCGACGTCTACCCGCCGTTCCGGCTGGACCAGGGCGGGGACGACCCCGCACGCCTGGCCACCCGGTCGGTCGCCGGTGAGGTCGCAACGCCCGGTGGCGGTGCCCCGCTGCCCGGTACGCCCGCCGCCACCGGCTCCGCGCCCCCGCCGCCCTCGCACCCGTGGACCGCTGGCCGGGTCGTGGCGGCCGTCATCGGCAGCGTGCTGCTCGCCGGTGCGGTGTTCACCGGCATCGGAGCGGGAGCGGCGGCGGTCGCACAGGCCGCACGCAACGACGACGGGTTCCTGATGAGCCCGACGCGGACCTACACGACCGACACCTACGCGCTCGTCACCGACGGGGCGGAGATGACCACCGACACCAGTGGCGACTGGGCGCTGCGCGAGTTCCTCGGCGACGCCCGGGTGACGGCCACCTCCGGCTCGACGCCGGTCTTCGTGGGCATCGCGGCCACCTCCGACGTCGAGGCCTACCTCGACGGCGCGAGCCACGCCGTGATCAGCGACCCCGGGGCCAACGACCGGGTGACGGCCACCGGCTCCGGCGCCGTGAGCGCCGCGCCGACCACGTCGGACATCTGGGTCGCCGAGACCACCGGGACCGGGACCCAGGAGGTCGTCTGGCCGGTGGAGTCCGGTGACTGGACCGTCGTGGTGATGAACGCCGACGCCTCGGCGGGCGTCGACACCAGCCTGGCCGTCGGCGCCACCGTGCCGGCGCTCGACTGGATGGTCCCCGCCCTGCTGGTCACCACCGGTCTGCTGGTGGTGCTGGCGATCCCCTGCTACGTGCTGGCCTTCCGGCCGGCGCGCGGCTGACTCATCTGGGCCGCGGTAGCGCGCATACGGGTCAGCACGACGTACCTGGCACGTCGTACTGACCCGTATCTGGCCCTCTCACCCGGCCATCGAGGCGAGCCACGCCTGCCAGCCCTGCTGGTGGGCGTCGGCTCGCTCGGCCGCGTCGTCGCCGTAGAGGTAGGCCCACACCGACACGCCGTGCCCCTCGGCGGCGAGGAACGCCGTGCCCGGCGCGGGCTCGTCGAGCAGCAAGGTCAGCGTGGTGGGGCTCGCGTCGGCAACGGTCCCGGCCAGCGGTGGTACGCCGTCGCCCGAGGTCGCGACCCGCTCGCCGGCGCCGGCCCGCAGCGGCAGCCCGATCGCGGACGCCAGCCGCGACCAGGCCTCCTCGCCCGCGACCGGCCACATCGCCATCGGCAGGGCCGCGACGCCGTGCTGCCCCGCGAAGTGGGTGCGGTGCAGCCACAGGTTGCGCAGGAACAGCCGCCAGCCGCCGGTCATGTCGTCGTACTGGTCGTCCCACGGCTGGCCGTCGCCGAAGCCGCTGTTGACCAGCCGCACCACGCAGGTGCCGCCGTCGCGGGCCTCGACCAGCCACTCGAACGCCAGTCCGCCCTCGAGCGACTCGCCGCCGAAGACGATGCGGTGCGGCGGGTCCCAGACGTGCACGCGGCCCTCGATCTGCATCTCCGGGCCGGGCCCGAACGACGCGGTGGCGGCTCCGCCCTGGCGCTCCTCGACGGTGTGCGGGACGTACCACGACGAGATGCCGGGGCCGGTCGCGATCGCCTCCCACACCTCCTCGGGCGTGCCGGGCACCTCGATCGCGAGCCGGATCTCGCGACGGTCGGGGACTCGTCGTGGTAGCGGGCGGCCAGAGCGGTCACCGCCTCGGTCAGCTCGTGGGTGAACGCCGCCCGGTCGGCGGCGCTCGCGAAGCGCAGGTCGGCGTGGAGGGCCAGCGTCGGAAGGCTCCTGCCGGCCGCGTCGGCGCGACGGGTCAGCGACGCCACCTCCCGCACCATCCGCGCGGCCAGGGCGATCAGGTAGCGCGACGACAACCGGTCGATGCCCTCGGGACGGGCGGCGTCGCCACCCAGGGACGGCGGGGCCACGACATATCCGCGGGCGGTCGCGCGGACGACCCGCTCGGTGAGCCCGCGCCGCGGCCGCTCCTCGACCAGCTCGACCAGGCCGTGCTGCTCGAGGGTCCGCAGGTGGTAGTTGACCTGCTGCCGCGGCAGCCCGAGCGCCGCCGCCACCGTCGTGGCCGAGCCCGGCTCCGCCAGCGCGGCCAGGATCCGGGCCCGGGTCTCGTCGAGCGCCACGATCGCCGTCGCCGGCTCGTCGATCACGTCGAGGTCCTGCATGACGCGATCCTGCTATTTGACAAACTCCTTTGTCAATAAACCCTCGGCAGGAAGCACTCAGGAGAGAACGAGTGTCGTGATGTTATGATGCGTTGATGCGCACGACTCTCGAGCTCGACGATGCGGTGCTCGCCGCTGCCCGCTCGCTGGCTCGCTCCCAGGGGGTGAGTCTGGGTGCCGCCGTCTCCGAGCTCGCCCGCCGCGGCCTGGGCGTGGCGCCGGGCGGCACGGGCCCGCGCGCGCGTGTCGACGTCGCCTACGCGCCCTTCGAGATCCTCGCCGGAGACCCCGCGCACGTCGTCACTCCTGATCTCGTCAACGCCCACCGAGACGACGAATGACCCCGCCCCACTCGCCGTCCGCCGAAGAACCGACGTGGGTGTGCGATGTCAACGTGCTGGTGGCGCTGGTGCTCTCCACCCACGTGCACCATCGGGCGGCCCACGCAGCCCTGGGGTCCCACCGTGGGCCATGGGCCACGACCCCGCTGACCGAGGCGGCGCTGGTCCGACTGCTGCTCAACCCCAGCGTGACCGGCAGATCCTTCGGCGTCGCCGACGTCCTGGCCGTGCTTGCGGGGCTTCGGCACGACGGCCGTTGGCGCCTGATTCGAGACGGGTCGTCACTCGCAGACCCGGTCGTCGACGTCTCGCTCCTGACCGGACATCAGCAGGTGACCGACCTGCACCTGGTCAACCTGGCCGCGTCCACGGGTGCTTTGCTGGTGACCTTCGACGCAGCCATTCCAGCCTCACTCGCCCCCGCCGACCGCCAGCACGTCCTGGTGCTGCCGCAGTAGCGGCTCAGCCCGGAGCCCCGAGGATCGCGAACACCTCGGGGCCCCATCGTGCGCGTGGAATCAGCTGCAGCCGGAGGTGGACCCGCAGCCCTCGCAGACGTAGCAGGAACCGGCGGGGCGCATCTTGGTGCCGCAGGTGAAGCACAGCGGGCTGTCGACGGCGTGGCCGGTGATCTGCTCCATCAGCTCCGCGGAGGTGTGGGCCGTGGCCGCCGCGTGGGCGGGGACCTCGCGCGCCTCGGAGCCGTGGGTGTCCTTGGTCTCGACGACCTCGTCGACGACCTCGCCCTCGACCTCGTCGATCTCGACCGCGGCGTGGTGCTCGGACTTGAGCGACTCGGCCTCGCTGATCTCGACCAACGGCTCGTAGGAGCCGGTCTCGAGGTGGCGCTGTCGCTCCTCGGCGGAGTAGATGCCGAGCATCGACCGCTCCTCGAAGGAGAGGTAGTCCAGCGCCAGCCGGCGGAAGATGTAGTCCATGATCGACTGCGCCATCCGCACGTCGGGGTCGTCGGTGAGGCCGGCCGGCTCGAAGCGCAGGTTGGTGAACTTGGAGACGTAGGTCTCCAGCGGGACGCCGTACTGCAGGCCGATGGACACCGCGATCGAGAAGGCGTCCATCACGCCGGCCAGGGTCGAGCCCTGCTTGCCGAGCTTGAGGAACACCTCGCCGAGCTGGCCGTCGTCGTGGGCGCCGGAGGTCATGTAGCCCTCGGCGCCGCCCACGGTGAACGACGTGGTGCGCGACTGGCGCGACTTGGGCAGCCGCTTGCGGGTCGGGCGGTACTCGACGACCTTCTCCACGCTCGGCTCGGCCTTCGGCTCGTCGGCCTTCTTGGCCTTCGCGTCGGCCAGCGGCTGGCCCACCTTGCAGTTGTCGCGGTAGACCGCGGTGGCCTTCAGACCCAGCTTCCACGACTGGAGGTAGATGTCCTCGATCTCCTCCACCGTCGCGGTCTCGGGCAGGTTGACCGTCTTGGAGATCGCGCCGGACAGGAACGGCTGGCAGGCCGCCATCATCCGCACGTGACCCATCGGGGCCAGCGCCCGGGCGCCCATCGCGGTGTCGAAGACCTCGTAGTGCTCGGGCTTGAGGCCCGGCGCGTCGATCACGTGGCCGTGCTCGGCGATGTAGGCGACGATCGCCTCGACCTTCTCGGCGTCGTAGCCCAGCTTGGCCAGCGCCCGCGGGATGGTCTGGTTGACGATCTGCATCGAGCCGCCGCCGACGAGCTTCTTGAACTTCACCAGCGAGAAGTCCGGCTCGATGCCGGTGGTGTCGCAGTCCATCATGAAGCCGATGGTGCCGGTGGGGGCGAGGACCGAGGCCTGCGCGTTGCGGAAGCCATTGCTCTTGCCGAGCTCGACGACGTCGGCCCACGCCTTGGTGGCCAGCTGGTGGACCGCGCCGTCGACGGGGGTCAGCGTGCGGACCACGTCGTTGGCGGCCTGGTGCTTGCGCATCACCCGCTGGTGCGCCTCGGCGTTGCGGGCGTAGCCGGCGTAGGTGCCGACCACCGCGGCCAGCTCGGCCGACCGCTTGTAGGACGTGCCGGTCATCAGCGAGGTGATCGCCGCCGCCATCGCCCGACCGCCGTCGGAGTCGTAGCCGAGGCCCATCGCCATCAGCAGCGCGCCCAGGTTGGCGTAGCCGATGCCGAGCTGGCGGTAGTCGCGGGTGGTGTCGCCGATCGACTCGGTCGGGAAGTCCGCGAAGCAGATCGAGATGTCCATCGCGGTGATGATCAGCTCGACGGCCTGCGCGAACCGGGCGGCGTCGAAGGTGTTGTCGTCCTGAAGGAACTTCAGCAGGTTGAGCGAGGCCAGGTTGCACGAGGAGTTGTCGAGCGACATGTACTCCGAGCACGGGTTGGACGCGGTGATCCGGCCGGTCTCGGGGTTGGTGTGCCAGTCGTTGATCGTGTCGTCGTACTGCAGACCCGGGTCGGCGCACTCCCACGCCGCCTGGCTGATCTTCTTGAACAGCTCGCGGGCGTCGACGGTCTCGATCACCTCGCCGGTCTGCCGGGCGCGCAGCCCGAACTCGCGGCCGTCCTCGACCGCGCGCATGAACTCGTCGGAGACCCGGACCGAGTTGTTGGCGTTCTGGTACTGCACCGAGGTGATGTCGGCGCCGCCGAGGTCCATGTCGAACCCGGCGTCGCGCAGCGCGCGGATCTTGTCCTCCTCGCGCGCCTTGGTCGCCACGAACTCCTCGATGTCGGGGTGGTCGACGTCGAGCACGACCATCTTGGCCGCGCGGCGGGTGGCGCCACCGGACTTGATGGTGCCGGCGGACGCGTCGGCGCCGCGCATGAACGACACCGGGCCGGACGCGGTGCCGCCGGAGGAGAGCAGCTCCTTGGAGGAGCGGATCCGGGAGAGGTTGAGGCCGGCGCCGGAGCCGCCCTTGAAGATGAACCCCTCCTCCTTGTACCAGTTGAGGATCGAGTCCATCGAGTCGTCGACCGAGAGGATGAAGCAGGCCGAGACCTGCTGCGGCGACGGGGTGCCGACGTTGAACCAGACGGGGCTGTTGAACGAGAAGTACTGGTGGACCAGCAGCCAGGTGATCTCTTCCTCGAAGACCTGCGCGTCCTGGACGCTGGCGAAGTAGCCGTGCTGCTCGCCCGCGGCGCGGTAGGTCTTGACGACCCGGTCGATGAGCTGGCGCAGGCTCCACTCGCGGGCGTCGGTGCCGACGGCGCCGCGGAAGTACTTGGTGGTGACGATCGTGGAGGCGTTGAGCGACCAGAAGTCGGGGAACTCCACACCCTTCTGCTCGAAGACGGCCTCGCCGGTCTTCCAGTTGGTCTGGACGACGTCGCGGCGCTCCCAGGTGATCTCGTCGTAGGGGTGGGTCCCCTCGGTGGAGAACACGCGGGTCAGGCTGAGCCCACCCGCCGGTGCCTTGCGGGTGGTGGTGCCGGCGTTCGCCGTCTCGGTCATCGGGGTCCCCTTCGTGGTTCGGTGCCGTCTGCTGCCTGGTCGTGCCTGGTGCCTGCTGTGCTGCGGGTGGTGCGGTGCTGGTTCTGCCGTGAGCCGCGGCGCGAGGCGGCGCGGAGGTGGTACGCCCGGCACGCAGCTTCCCCACTACGTGCCGGGCAGTCGGTGGTCAGCCCGTCGGCACGGGCTGAGGTTCGGCCGCGGTCGCCTCGCGCTCGGCGCGCAGGACCGCGATCTCGCTTTCGAAGTCGTCGGCGGACTCGAAGGCGCGGTAGACGCTGGCGAACCGGAGGTAGGCCACCTCGTCGAGCTCGCGCAGCGGCCCGAGGATCGCCAAGCCCACCTCGTGGGCGGGCACCTCGGCCCAGCCGTCGGCGCGCAGGCAGTCCTCGACGGTCTGCCCGAGCTGGGCGAGCTGGTCCTCGGTGACCGGACGGCCCTTGCAG
>JAUILS010000067.1 GCA_030432975.1 Actinomycetes bacterium | reverse complement strand
CGGCGCGTTGCCGCCCAGCTCCATCGAGCAGTTGACCACCTGGTCGGCGGCCTCCTTGAGCAGCACCCGGCCCACCTCGGTCGACCCGGTGAACGACAGCTTGCGCACCCGCGGGTCGTGCAGCATCGCCGAGACCACCTCGCCCGAACGCCGCGCCGGCAGCACGTTGACCACGCCGTCGGGCACCCCGGCGTCGGCCAGGATCCGCGCCATCAACAGCGCGGTCAGCGGGGTGTCGGAGGCCGGCTTGAGGATGACGGTGCAGCCCGCGGCCAGCGCCGGGCCGATCTTGCGGGTGGCCATCGCGGCCGGGAAATTCCACGGCGTGACGAGCACGGCGATGCCGACCGGCTGCTGGAGCACCACGATCCGGTTGGCCCCCGACGGGGCGGTCATCACCGTGCCGGCGGCGCGCACAGCCTCCTCGGCGTACCAGCGGAAGAACTCCGCGGCGTACGCCGTCTCGCCGCGCGCGTCGGGCAGCGCCTTGCCGTTCTCCAGCGAGATCAGGTGGGCGATCTCGTCGGCCCGCGCCGTCATCAGCTCGAAGGCGCGGCGCAGGATCTCCGCGCGCTCCCGCGGCGCTGTGGCCGCCCAGGACTCGGCCGCCGCCTCGGCCGCGGCGACGCAGGCCATCGCGTCGTCGACGGTGCCGTTGGCGACCGAGGTGAGCACCTCGCCGGTGGCGGGGTCGTAGACGTCGAACCGGCCGCCGTCGGAGGCGGGGACGGGCCTGCCGCCGACCCAGAGGTCGAGGGGCAGGTCGGAGATCTTGTCGAGGGAGAAGTCAGCCACGGGGCGGCCTTTCGAGGGAAGCAGGTCAGTAGGGGTTGGTGACGAAGAGCTCCTGCGCGGGGAAGAGCGTCATCACCTGCGGGCCGTCCTCGGTGATCACGATCTCCTCCTCGATCCGCGCGGCGGAGACGCCGTCGGAGGCGGGGCAGTAGGTCTCCAGCGCGAAGACCATGCCGACCTGGAGCTCCACCGGCTCCTTCATCGAGTTGAGCCGGGAGATGATCGGCCGCTCGTGCAGCCCCAGCCCGAGTCCGTGGGCGAACTGCAGCCCGAACGCCTCCATCTCGCTGGAGAAGCCGAACTCCTCGGCCGCCGGCAGCAGGGCGGCCACCTCGTCGGTGCCGACGCCGGCCTTGATGCCGTCGATGCCGCGGTCCATCCACTCCCGCGCCTTGGTGTAGGCGTCGCGCTGCGCCGGGGTCGAGGAGCCGACCGTGAAGGTGCGGTAGTAGCAGGTGCGGTAGCCGTTGTAGGAGTGGATGATGTCGAAGAACGCCTGGTCGCCCGGGCGGATCAGCCGGTCGGTGAAGTTGTGCGGGTGCGGGTTGCAGCGCTCGCCGGAGATCGCGTTGATCGCCTCGACCTGGTCGGAGCCCATCTCATAGAGCCGGCGGTTGGCCAGCGCCACGATCTCGTTCTCCCGCACGCCGGGCATCAGCGCCCGGGTGATGTCCTGATAGACGCCGTCGACCATCGCCGCCGCCTGGTTGAGCAGCATGATCTCGTCCTGGTTCTTGATCACCCGGGCATCGAGCATCAGCTGCTGCGCGTCGACGACGGTGAGCCCCTGGCGCTGCATCTCGAAGAGGAACGGCGGCTCGACGATGTCGACGCCCACCGGCATGTCGGCCACCCCGGCCTCGACGAGCAGCGACTTGATCTCGGCGACGGCGTCGGTCATCAGCCCGACCGAGGGCGCGACGGCGCCGCGGAAGCCGAGGAAGCCGGCGCGGTAGTTGTCCTGGTCGACCCAGGGCGAGTACGTCTTGTGGTGCTTGACCGCCGACCCGAAGTCCCACAGCACCGGGTCCTTGCCGCGGGCGAGCAAGGCGTAGCGGATCA
This sequence comes from Actinomycetes bacterium, assembly GCA_030432975.1. Lineage (GTDB taxonomy): Bacteria > Actinomycetota > Actinomycetes > Propionibacteriales > Nocardioidaceae > Nocardioides. The sequence goes on along the minus strand of JAUILS010000067.1, from coordinate 12,938 downwards.
TCTTGTCGCCGAGCGCGCCACCGATCCAGGTGTGGGTGGTGTAGCGGATGTTGTAGAAGTCGAAGAGCAGGAACGCCCCGCACTCGCTGGACTCCAGCGCCGCCTTGGCGCGCTCGATCCGATAGCGGCGCAGCCGCTCGAAGTCGACCCGCTCCTCGTAGTCGACGCCCATGTGGCCCGGCGCGGACAGCCGCCCGGACGGTCCCGTGGTGCTCATGCCCCCTCCTTCGTCCTAGGCCTCGTCGGCGGCGGAGAGCCCGTCGTCCACGGTGGCGTCCTCGGGCTTCAGCGTGATGCCCGAGGCGGCTGCCTGCAGGTCGAGCAGGATCGCGAAGTCCTCCTCCACCCTGCCACTGCTGACTGTGGCCTGCACCGCCGCGGCGGTCGCGGCCGCGACCGGCATCGGCACGTCGAGCTCGTGGGCCGCCTCGAAGCCGAGGTCGAAGTCCTTGCGCAGCAGGATCGGCGTGAACGTCGGGGTGTAGTCGAGGTGCACGAACGCCGGCGTCTTGTAGCGCGTGAACACCGACCCCATCACCGACTGGTTGAGGAACTCCAGGAACGCCGCCCGCTCCATCCCGCCCTTCTCCGCCAGCACCGTCACCTCGGCCATGCACTGGGTGACGACGCCGAGCATCAGGTTGTGGCAGATCTTGGCGAGCCGCGCGACGTCGCCCTCGCCGACGTACGTCGCCCCCTTGCCGAGGTGGGCCAGCAGCGGCGCGACCTTGGTCCACGTCTCCTCGGGGCCGGACACGACCAGGCTCAGCCCGCCGGCGCGGACCACGCGGCCGTTGCCGCTGACCGGCGCGGCGAGGAAGTCGACGCCCCGCTCGGCGCAGGCCTCGCGCATCGCCGCCGACGACTCGGTCGACACCGTGGAGCAGTCGACGACCGCGCCGGGCACGTGGTCGGGGTCGGCTAGCAGGCCGCCCTCCCCCACCAAAACCTGCTCGAGGTCGGCCGGCGTCGAGACCATCGTGAAGACCACGTCGTGGCCGCGCAGGTCGGCGATCGTGTCGGCCACCGCGCAGCCCACCTCGGTGAGCGCCTCCGCCTTGGCGCGGGTGCGGTTCCAGACGGTGACGTCCTCGCCGGCCTTCGCGAGGCGGGAGGCCATCGCGGCGCCCATCCGGCCGGCGCCGATCCAGCCGATGCGGACCTCGCCCGGCCGGTGCGTCTCCTGGGTCTCCATGGTCATCCTGCCTTCGTCGTGTCGGGTGAGGGGATCGTGGGTTCGGGGGCGCCGAGCAGCCGGGCGGCCAGCCAGTCGGCTGTGCGGGGGCGGTGCTGCGGCGCGACGTTGGCGCAGCCGTGGTTGCCGTCCTCGAGCATCAAGAGCTCCTTGGGCTCGGGCACGGCGTCGTACAGCCGGGCCGCCTGCTGCCAGGGGATCAGCCGGTCCTGGCGGCCGAAGACGATGAGCAGCGGCGCCACCAGGTCGGCGGCCGCCTCGTCCATGCCGAGGGTCAGCGCGATCCGGCGCGCCTCGTCGTCGTCGGCGGCGCCGGAGCGGTGTCGGAACGTGTCGCGGGTCAGCTGCGGCAGGCCGTCCCAGTTGTCGCCGAAGTTGAACGGGCCGGCGAGGGAGACGCATGCCTTGGCGCGGTCGCCGAGCGCGGCGGCGACGCGGGCGGAGTAGTAGCCGCCCAGGCTCACGCCCCAGACGGCGAGCCGGTCGCGGTCGACCTCGTCGAGGGTCCCGAGGGCCTCCCAGACCGCCTCGGCGACGGGGGCCCAGTCGCCGCGGATGGGCAGGTCGTATTCCGACTCGCCCTGGCCCGGGCCGTCGAGCGACAGGGTCGCGAGGCCGCGGGCGAGGAAGGTGTCCTCGGTCGACCGCAGCTCCTCCTTGGTGGAGTCGAGGCCGGGCAGCATCAGCACGATCGGGGGTGGTTCGTCGGCCGGGGGGACTCGGAGTACGCCGACCAGCTCGGCGCCCTCGAACGGCACCGTGACCCGCCGGCCGGGCGGGTCGAGGTGGGGCAGCGCGTCGGTGAGGCAGGCGACGGCCCGCTCGTGGGCGGCGCGCATCTGGTCAGGGTCGACGACGAAGACGAACTTCGCGAAGTGGTGATAGACGGCGGCCTGGGCGAGGTGCTCCCCGGCCGAGCGGGTGCGGCCCTCCTTGAGCGCCTCGCGGCCGAGCGCCTCGTGCTCGGCGCCGACGGCGGTCCAGGCGGCGCACCAGTCGCTCCACCGCTCGAGGCCGGAGGTGACGCGCGTGAAGTCGCCGGCGGTGACGCCGTTGGTGGTGAACCGCGGGCCCCAGTGCGCGACGGCCGACGCGACGAGCTCGTCCATCCGTCCTCCTCGGGCCGTGGGGCTGTCGATGCGATCCTGCAAACGAGTGCAGCCTCGCCAACGAGAGTACCTCTTGTCAAGCCACGGCGCGACGGTCCGTCTCGCGGCGGAGGCCGGATCCGGGCTGGCAGCCCGGTGCTGCAATCGAGTGCACAATCCGGTACTGTCCAGGCGAGCGACGGCCGGGCGCCGTCCCCGAGGCAGGAGGGCTCATGGCCGACGCGCAGCAGGTGGCTCTCGGCAGCTTCACGCCCTCGGTCGTGCTCGAGGTCGCCCGCACCACCGGCGCGCTCGACCGGGCCGGGCTCGACGTGACCGAGCACGCCGTCACCTCCTCCCCCGCGCAGTTCCGCTCGCTGATCGACGGCGAGCTCGACCTCGGCATCACCAGCCCCGACAACGTGCTCGGCTACCGCTTCGACCCCGACAACCCGCTCGGCGAGGTGGTCGACGCGCGGATCGTGGCCGGCGTCGACCGCGGGCTCGGGCTCGGCGTCTGGGCCGCGCCCGGGACGCGCACCGACGATGTCGGCGAGGTCGCCGCCGCGCTGCGCGGGGTCGTGGTGGGGGTCGACGTGCCGACCTCCGGCTTCGCGCTCGCGCTGTTCGAGCTGCTCCAGAGGCGCGGGGTGGGACGCGGCGACTATCAGGTGGCGACGCTCGGCTCGACGCCAGCGCGACTGCGGGCGCTGCTCGACGGCGACTGCACCGTCACCATGCTCGGCGCGGGCAACGAGCTGCTCGCCGCGGAGGCAGGCTGCGTCCCGGTCGCCCACGTGCGCGAGGAGCTGACGCCGTACGTCGGCGCCGTGCTCGCCGTCGTGGGCGAGACCCACCTGGCGACCGCTCGCCGTCTCGCGGGCGTGCTGGCCGAGACGGCGACTCGGATCGTGTCGGGCGAGCTGGAGGCGGAGGCGGTCGCCGCGGCTGGGAGCCGGCTCGGGCTGCCGCCCGCACCTGCGGCGGCGTACGTCGCCGGGCTGGCCGATCCGCGCGACGGGCTGATCCTCGACGGCAGCGTCGACCGCGCCGCGCTCGCGACCGTCGTCGACCTGCGGCGCCGGTGGCTGCCCGACTCCGCCGACACCCTCAGCGGGGCGCTCGACGACCCGGGGCTCGTCGACTCGTGGTGAGCGGGCCGCCTCCGAGCCCGCCCGGCCGGCTGGGGCCGCAGCGGCTGCTGCAGCTGACGACGACGGTCAGCACGCTCGACCGGTTCGCGATGCCGCCGATGCTGGTGGCGATCGCGGCCGACCTCGACGTGCCGCTCGCGGCGGCGGTGACCGCGGCCGGGGCGTATTACCTGGTCTATGGGCTCGGGCAGCCGCTGTGGGGGTTCGCCTCCGACCGGTTCGGGCGGGTGCGAACGCTGCGGATGTCGCTGCTGGTCGCGTCGGGGTTGACGCTGCTGTCGGCGCTGAGCCCGACGATCCTGGTGCTCGGCATCGCGCGCGGTCTTGCGGGTGGGTTCTTCGGGGCCGCCTATCCGTCGGCGCTCATCTATCTCGGCGACACCGTCGAGCCGCTGAAGCGGCAGCGGGCCATTGCCGGGCTGATGGTCGGGGTGGCGCTGGGGACGGCGGCGGCGTCCGCGGGCGCCGGGCTGCTCGCCGACGCGACGTCGTGGCGGCTGGCGTTCGTGATCACCGGGGTGGCGTCGCTGTTGCTGGTCGCGGCGCTGCGGGCCCTGCCCGAGCCGGCGGCCAGCGCCAGCCCGCCGACGCCGCTCGCCTCTCTCGGCTCGATCCGGCGGTCGCCGGTGACGCTGCTGGTGCTGGCGTTCGCGTTCGGCGAGGGCGTGGTGCTGCTCGGAGCGCTGACGCTGCTGCCGCCGGCGGTCGAGAGCGCGGGCGCCACCGCCACGGTCGCCGGCCTGGTCACCGGGGTCTACGGCCTCGCGGTGCTGGTCGGCTCCCGCGGCGTCGGCCGGCTGTCGGAGCGGTGGCACCCGTCGCGGCTGATCCTGCTGGGGGCGTCGTTGGCGGTGGCCGGCGCGGGGTTGCTGGCGTGGTCGCAGGCGCCGGCGGTCGCCGTGGTGGTCGCGACGCTGCTCGGGCTGGCGTGGACGTCGATGCACTCCTCGCTGCAGACCTGGGCCACCGAGGTGCTGCCGGGGGCACGAGCGGCGGTGGTGTCGTTCTTCGCGGGGGCGTTGTTCGTGGGCAGCTCGCTCGGCGCCGTGGCGGTGGCCGGGCTGGCCGACCGCGGTGCGTTCGACGTGGTGTACGCCGGCTACGCGCTGCTCGCCGTGCCGCTCGGCCTGGTCGCGTGGCGGACCCGGGCCCGGTGGCAGCGGCCGGAGCCGGCGTCGTGAGCAGGGCGTCGTGACGGCCGGGTGCGTCGCGATCTCCGGGGTGCCGGGCGGCGCGCCCCCTAGGATGCCGCTGTGACGACGCCGACGTTGAGGGACGTTGCCCACGCCGCCGGCGTACACCCGGCGACGGCGTCGCGCGCCCTCAACCCCGCCACCCGCGGGCTGGTCAACGCCGAGACGGCGCGGCGGGTGATCAAGGTGGCGGAGGGGCTCGGCTATCGCCCCAACCCGATCGCGCGCGGCCTCAAGACGGCGAAGTCGGCGACGATCGGGCTGGTCATCCCCGACCTGACGAACCCGCTGTTCCCGCCGATCGTGCGCGGGATCGAGGACGTGCTGGAGCCGGCGGGATACAGCGGGCTGATCGTCAACACCGACAACGACCCCGAGCGCGAGCGGGCGCAGGTCGAGCTGCTGCGGTCGCGGCAGGTCGAGGGACTGATCGTCGCGACCGCGCTGGTCGAGCATCCGCTGCTGGAGGAGCTGCACCGCCAGCGGGTGCCGATGGTGATGGTCAACCGGCGGCCGGCCGGGCTCGACGTCTCCTCGATCACGCCCGACGACGCGGGCGGCATCGAGATGGCCGTCGACCACCTGGCCTCGCTGGGGCACCGGCGGATCGCTCACCTGGCGGGTCCGTCGGAGACGTCGACCGGCGTGACCCGGTCGCGGGCCTTCACGAACGCCGTACGCGACCGCGGGCTCGACGACGACCCCGCGCTGGTGCTGGCCTGCGACCTGTGGACCGAGGAGTGCGGCGCCGACGGGCTGCGCACGCTGCTCGACGAGGTCGGCGGGTTCACCGCGGTCGTCGCGGGCAACGACCTGATCGCGCTGGGGTGCTACGACGTCTTCGCCGAGCGCGGGATCTCGTGCCCTCGCGACATGAGCGTGGTGGGCTTCAACGACATGGCGTTCCTCGACAAGCTCGCCCCGCCGCTCACCACGATCGCCATCCCGCACCAGCAGATCGGCGCCGAGGCCGCCCGGATGCTGCTCGAGGCCATCGCCGACCCGTCACGCCCCGCGCGTACCGTCCAGCTGCCGTTGTCGCTCGTCGTGCGGGGCTCCACCGCTGCCGTGGGGTGAGCTTCCGGCCGGACGGGCGTGCGCCCGCCAGGTCACTGACGTTCAGCGCGGACGGCGGTCCGCCAGGCTGGCCACGAGCTCCCTGCGGCTCGAGACCCCGGTCTTGGCGAAGATCGCCTTGAGGTGGTCCTGCACCGTGTAGACCGAGATGCCGAGGTCGGCAGCGATCCGAGACGTGCTCGCACCGGCGAGGACCTCGCGGATGACAGCACGCTCGCGGGGCGTCAGCTCGTACATCCCGAGCTCGAGGTCGAGCATCTCCTCGGGAGCGGCCGGCTGGATGGTGACGGCCGTCCGGCCCGACCGAGCGCCGTTCCGCAGGGGCGCCGCCTCGACCAGGAACCACCGGCCGTCCTCGTCGCGCACGCGGGCTCGCGGCACGATGTCGTGCCCGGCCTGTCTGACTCGTGACGCCTCCGCCACCATGCGCACCGAGGCAGCGAGACCCCCCGGACCGCCCGGCGACCCGTGGTGGCTGCGCAGCCGTGACTCGGCGGCCGATGTCATCTCGCGGACTCGTCCGCCGGCGTCGACCACGACCACCGCCGGACCCGCCGCCTGGCGCAGCGGCTCTCGCGGTCTCGCGAGGAGGATGCGCCTCAGCCCGGCCGCCACCACCTCCTCGAGCGCTGCCAGGGAGGAGGCCTCCTCTGCCGAGAACCCCGGGCGCGTTCTCGCCCGATAGAGCCCGGACGCGGCAACCATGCTGCCGCTGGAACGCACCACCCCGCGCATCTCGTGCTCGAGATCGAAGTGCGGTGCCAGGAGCTCTCGCACCCGCGGGCTGCTGTGCGGGTCCGAGCCCACGTGGTCGGCGAGGATCCCGACGCCGTCGGGCTGGTCGGCCAGCGCCGTCAGGGTGAGTGGATCGGGCCGGGTCAGCTCGATGCGCATGAACAGCTCGTCGCGAGTGTCGTCGATGCCCGTGCGGACGATGTTCGTCAGCAATCCGGTCGTCGGGTCGACCATCGAGATCACGGCGGCATCGAAGGGGATCACCCGAGCGGCGGCCTCGGTCACGACCGTCCCGAACTGCTCCCAGGGAAGACCGTCCTCGGCGTAGCCCGCGATGTCCCTGCGAGCGCGCTCCAGCGACCCCCGTGCCCCGCCTCCCATGGGCCCACCCTAGGGCCCGCTGCGCCTACGGCGACACGATCCCGTCGATGAGCGCAGCGGCCAGCTCCTGCGCCATCGCAGGATCCGGCGTGCTGAACTCCACGGCCATCGAGCCCACCGGGACCGAGACGGTGGGCCACCCGTTGAACGAGTCCTCGGTGCCGGTCTGCGTCTGACAGAAGGCGTCGTAGTCGCCCACGCGGCACGGCTCGTAGGGATCGGCCGCCAAGGCGTGCAGGTCCTGCTGCGCGGTGCCGTCGGCATAGACCCAGACGCCCGCCATGGGGTACCTCTTGCCGAAGACCTGACACAGGTTGCGGTCGTCCTGGTAGAGGCTGTCCGGTCGCAGCTCGACATAGTCGCCGACGACAGCGGTCACGGTCGCCGGGTCCAGGGCGTCGCAGAGCGCCTGCCCGTCGTCTGCGACCAGGTCGGCGAGGCGACCGACGTCGCCCGACTGCCCGTCTTCGGTCGGCTCAGCATCGGGGGTGGACGTGTCCGCGGTCGGGCTGGACTCGTCGGCGGGCGGCGTGGTCTCCGTCGCCGCCGGATCACTGCCAGTCGCGTCGCCGTCGTCGCCCGCGTCACTCGAGCAGGCACTCAGGAGCACTGCTGACGCGACGGCGACCGCCAACGCCAACCGCCGGGACCGTCGTGCTCCCGTCGGCACCGACCATCGAAGCGTCGAAGTGCTGGCCACCCGTTCGTCCTCTCCCGCGGCGACAATGCCCTCGTCGGCACCCTCTCAGGAGATCTGCCGGCGATGACATCCCAGATTTCTGGGTCGTGGGGTGTGGCGTGTGGCGTGTGGAGGGTCATCATGTGATGCAGGCGAATCCTCGCTTCACCGGGCGACCTCACCACGGGAGGTGGTCGCTCGGCTGCTCAACCTGATGAACCTCCACCACCCGCGGCAGTGATGGCTTCGACCCGGCGTGCGTCGAGGTCAGCGGCTCGCTCCGACCTCAGGACAGCCCCGCCAGCCGGTAGGCGACGAGGCTGCCGGCCACGGCGACGTTGAGGCTGGCGCCCTGTCCGATCATCGGGATCTCCACACACTCGTCCACCTCGACGAGCACGTCGTCGGGGACACCCTGGTGCTCGTGGCCGAGGAGGAGGACGGTCGGCTCGCGGGCCGGTTCGAGCCGGGTGAGCGGGGTGGCGCCGTCGGCGAGCTCGACAGCGACCAGCCGCTTGCCGGACTCGCGCTGGCGCGCCAGCCAGGCCTCCTTGGTCGGAGTCACCCAGTGGATGCAGGGCCGTCGGCGACCGAGTGTGTCGCCCTTCGCGAGCGCCGTCCGGTAGTGACTCGTGCGGGGGACGGCGAGGCAGGCTCCCACGGCGTCGCAGGTGCGCAGCAGCGTGCCGAGGTTGGCGTCGTACGCCACCCAGAGCGGCGCGACGACGAGGTGGTCCCAGCAGCGACGCCCCGTCCGTCGCTGGGCTCGCAGCTCGCGAGGCTTGGTCTTGGCGCCGCTCACCGGCGCGGGGTCGGCACTCCCGACTCGGATGTGATCATGGTGATGGCGCCTTTCGGCGGCGGCGCCGGTCCATCGACGATGGTGGAGGATCCAGGGTACCTCCGGGGATGCTTCACCATGCTGGGTAGGCGAGTGCGCACTTCGCACGACGAACTGGCCGCGCTAGGTGAGGCTTGGCCTACTCAGCATGGTGAAGCATCAACCCGCGGCCTCGCGCATCAGGGCCCACAGGGCTTCCACGTCGGCGCGCTCGGTGGGCTCGGCGCCGATGGAGACGCGGACCATCCAGCGGCCGTCGAGGACCGACGGGGTGAGGTACGCGCGGCCGGTCGCGTTGACCCGCTCCACCCACGCCAGCGTGTGGGCGTCGAGCGCCTCGCCCTCGAGCGGCTCACCGTCCGGCCCGACGGGCTGGTGCCGCACGCACACCGTCTGCAGCGTCACCGGCGCCAGCACCCGCCAGTCCGGCGCGGCCTCGACCTCGGCCGCCAGCCACTGAGCGTTCGCCAGGTCGCGCCGCAGCCGGGCGCGGATCGCCTCGACGCCGTCGAGCCGCAGGTGCCACCACAGCTTCATCGCGCGGAAGCGCCGCCCGAGCGGGATGCCGAGGTCCTTGTACTGCACCACCTCGCTGTCGACGCCGGACCGGAGGTACGACGGGTTGGTCGACATCACCCGCACCAGGTGCTCGACGTCGCGGACGTAGAGCAGCGAGCAGTCGAGGATCGTGCCCAGCCACTTGTGCGGGTTCCAGCCGAGTGAGTCGGCGCCCTCGACGCCGTCGACCAGCCACCGGCACTCCGGCAGCAGCAGCGCCGTGCCCGCCATCGCCGCGTCGACGTGCACCCAGGCGTCGTGCTCGGCGGCGACCGCCACGATCTCGCGCACCGGGTCGACGGCAGTCGTGCCGGTCGTGCCGACGGCAGCGACGACAGCCGCCGGCCGCCGACCCGCCGCCACGTCCTCCGCCATCGCGGCGGCCAGGGCCTCAGGCTTCATGGCGTACGTCGTCGAATCGACGTCGACGTGGCGCAGGTTGTCGGCGCCGAAGCCCGCGAGCAGCACCGCCTTCGGGACCGACGAGTGCGCCTGCGGCGAGGTGTAGACGACCAGCGGCTGCGTCTCCTCCTGCAGGCCGCCGCGCGCCTCGCCGTACGACGTCGCGCGCTCGCGGGCCGCCAGCATCGCCACCAGGCAGCCCGTTGACGCGGTGTCCTGGATCGCGCCGGTCCACGCCTCCGACAGGCCGGTCAGCTGCCGCAGCCAGTCGGTGACGACCTGCTCGACCTCGGTCAGCGCGGGCGCCGACTGCCAGGTGATGCCGAGCGCGCCGAGGCCCGAGGTGGCCATGTCGCCGAGCACCGACGCGAGCGACGCGTTGGACGGGAACCAGCCGTAGAAGCCGGGGTGCTGCACCTGCGTGAGGCCTGGTACGACGACCCGGTCGAGGTCGGCGAGCACGTCGGCCCACGCCTCGGGGAGCTCGGGCGGGGACGGCGCCACTCCGGCCGCCACCTCGCCGGGCGCCACCTGCGCGAGGACGGGCCGGTCGGCGACGCCGGCGCGGTAGTCGGCGATCCAGTCGACCAGCTCGTGGGCGGCGGCCCGGAACTCCTCGGGGGTCATGGGGTCACCCTAGGGGCGGTCGACCGCTCCACCCACCGCAGGATCGGCTTCGCGGAGATGCCGTGGACGAACACCGACAGCACCACCGTGAACGACACCGTCGCCCACAGCCACGGCTTGTCGTCCCACTCGGCCTGGCCGGTGGCGTAGGAGAGGTAGTAGAGCGACCCGACGCCGCGGACGCCCAGGAACGCGATGGCGCCCCGCTCGGCGCGGGCCAGGGGCGTCCCGTCGGGGCCGCGCGAGCGCGCTAGCGCGACCAGCCCCGTCGCCGGACGGACCAGCGCGATGACGGCGACGCCGATCAGCGCGCCCCGCCAGTCGAGCCCGGCCAGCAGCCCGCGGCTGGTCGCGACGCCCAGCACGAGCAGCACCGTCAGGGTCAACAGCACCTCGAGCCGCTCGACCACGCTGTGCATCGCCGACTGGAACTCGTGGTGCCGCTCCGAGGCACGGAGCGTCATCGCCGCCACGAAGACCGCGAGGAAGCCGTAGCCGCCGACGACCTCGGCGGCGCCGTACGTCAGCAGCACGCCGGTCACCGCGATCAGCGGCTGGTTCTGCTCGGCCAGGCGGAGCCTTCCCCCGAAGACCAGCCAGGCCAGGCCGCGACCGATGACGAGGCCGGCGACGACGCCGATGACGGTCTTGCCGACGACGTACCACGCGACGTCCAGGCCGAGCTCGACGAAGCCGGAGGCGCCGGCCGCCAGCGCGATCGCGAGGTAGACGAACGGGAAGGCGAGGCCGTCGTTGAGCCCGGCCTCGGCGGTCAGCGCGAAGCTGACCTCCTCGTCGTCGTGCTCCTCGGGGTCGTCCGCGTCGGGCGTCGCGTGGGTGACCGGCCGCTCCACCTGGATGTCGGAGGCGAGCACCGGGTCGGTCGGGGCGAGGGTCGCGCCGAGCAGGAGGGCCGCGGCGACGCCGAGCCCGCCGACGGTCATCCCCAGCACGGCCACCGCGAGGATGCTCAGCGGCATCCCGATGCCGAGCAGGCGGAAGACCGACGACCATGCGGGCCAGCTGCTCCTGTCGCGGAACGAGAGGGGCCGGTTGAGGGCCAGCCCGACGCCCATCAGCGCGACGATGACGGTCAGCTCGGTGAGGTGCTCGACCGCCGGGCGGGTGCGGTCGGCGTCGCCGAGCAGCCCGTCGGTGAGCGGGGTGGCGCCGAGGACGAGGCCGACCGCGACCAGCACCATCGGCGCGGAGACGGCCCAGCGGTGCAGCAGCGGCGGCAGCACCACCGCCAGGAGGACGCACAGCCCGGCGACCAGGTACGTCGTGTCCGGGCCCATGGGCGTCACCGTACTGGTGGGGCGGGTGGGTGGTGGGGTGGCGGTGGGGAGCGGGCTGGCGCGCCTCCGAGGAGCGAACCTGGCCATTTCCGGCCCCGAGAAGCCAGGTTGGCTCCTCGGAGGAGCAAATCCCCCTCAGCCGAGCAGGCGGGCGAGGGCGGCGAAGGTGCCTTCGAGGTCGTCGGTGGTGGTGCCGGGGTTGATCGTGCAGAGCCGCAGCACCCGCCGCCCTTCGACGACGGTGCTGCTGAGGGCGGCGTAGCCGTCGGCTGTCAGCGCCGCCGCCAGCTCCCGGTGTCCGGCGTCGTCGAGCCCGGGCACGGCGAACGTCACGATCCCGAGGCTCGCCGGCGTCACGACCTCCCAGCCACGCTCGCGCGCCAGGGCCTCGGCCATCTCGGCGAGGCGTACGCCGCGGGCGACGGCCGCGGCCACCGCGTCGAGACCGTAGGTCCGCAAGGTCAGCCAGAGCTTGGCCGCCCGGGCGTGGCGGGTCAGCTCGAGGCCGCGGTTGTGCAGGTCGACCTCGTCGGCGGCGACTACTCCCACACCCGGGCCGCGCTGCGCGTCGGTGAGGTACTCCGGATGCATCGCGAACGTCCGGTGCAGCGCCCCGGGCCGCGCCACCCACAGGCAGGCGACGTCGTAGGGCTGGAACAGCCACTTGTGCGGGTCGAGCACGAACGAGTCGGCGAGGTCGAGCCCCGCCACGCCGGCGTCGGGCGGCAGCGCGGCCGGGCCGCCGTACGCCCCGTCGACGTGCAGCCACAGCCCGCGCTCCCGCGCCACGGAAGCCAGCCCCGGCAGGTCGTCGACGGCGCCGGTGTTGGTGGTGCCGACGGTCGCGACGACGCACGCCGGGCGCCGACCGGCAGCGACGTCCTCGGCCACCGCCGCCGCCAGCACCGCAGGCGCCAGGCGTTGGGAAGCGTCCGTGGCCAGCACGCGTACGTCGGCCGCCGGCCACCCGGTCACCAGGGCGCCGCGCCGGATCGAGGAGTGGGTCTGGTCGGAGAGGTAGAGCACCCCCGACCCGGCCTCGGCGCGAGCCACCAGCAGCCCGGTGGTGTTGGCGATCGATCCGCCCGACAGCAGGATCCCCTCGGCCGCCGGAGCAAGGCCGAGCGCGTCACGCAGCCAGCCGAGCACCACCAGCTCCAGCGTCGCGGTGCCCGACCCGCCGCCCCACGACGACGCGATCGCCTGCATCCCGACGGCCAGCCACTCCCCCAGCACCGCGACCGGCGACGAGGGCCCGGGCACGCGAGCGAAGTAGCGCGGGTGGTCGCCATGCTGCTGGGCCTCCAGCGCGACGTCGGCCAGCAGCGCCAGCCCCTCCTCCACGTCGGCCGGCGCCGCCGGCGGCGGCCCGCCGAGCAGCGCGGCCAGGTCGGCGTACGCCCGCTCGGTCACCGGCGGCCGGTCGCGCAGCGTGGCGAGGTGCTCGACCGTGCGGTCGACGACCCAGTGGCCGAGCCGGCGGAGCTCCTCGGGGTCCAGGGCCAGCGGGTCGTCGCTCATCGCTCCTCCTCAGACGATGTGCCGCTCGTGCACGACGGCGCCGCGCGCGAACCGGTCGGCCGACAGCGAGGAGACCTCGATGGGCGGCTCGCGCCGCAGGTAGAGGTCGCGCACGACCTCGCCGACGGCCGGCCCCTGGAGGAACCCGTGCCCGGAGAAGCCGGTGGCATAGAGGAAGCGGGAGACCTC
>JAUILS010000066.1 GCA_030432975.1 Actinomycetes bacterium | reverse complement strand
GCCGCGGGCGTGCAGCCCCGCCACCAGCTCGGCGAGCAGCGCTCGCTGCCGCTCCATCAGCGCCACCCGGTCGTCGGCGCGCATGACGTAGTGGGCCGCGATCCCCTTGAGCACCGCGATCTCGAGTCGGGTCCGCTCCGGCACCACCAGCGACGCGCGGTAGCGCACGAACGGCCCCTCCCCCGCGGCGAAGGTCGCCGTCTGCACGGCACCGCAGAAGCGCCCGATCACGTCGGAGGTGAGGTTCTTCAACGCCGCGAGGTGTCGCCGCGACCCGTCGTAGGCCGTCCGCGGCCAGGCCTGGATCGCCACCAACCCGTCGAGCACGTCGTCGAGGAGCGCGTCGTCGGCGGTGGGGACGTACCACTCCCGCACGGTCTGCCACACCGCCGCCCGGTCCAGCGTGGTGAGCTCGATCCGCCCGGCGACGACGCCGTCCTCGACGTCGTGCACGGAGTAGGCCACGTCGTCGGCGAGGTCCATCACCTGGGCCTCGACGCACTGGTCGGTGCCGGTGGCGCCGCGGCGCATCCAGTCGAAGACCGGCCGGTCGTCGTCGTAGACGCCGAACTTCACCACGGTGCGCGGCGACCCGTCGGCGTGCAGACCCTGGGGCGGCTCGGCCGCGGCGCGGTCCCAGGGGTACTTCGTGCAGGCGTCGAGGGTGGCGCGGGTGAGGTTGAGCCCCACCGACCGGCCCTCGGCGTCGAACGTCTTGGCCTCCAGCCGGCTGAGCAGCCGCAGCGTCTGGGCGTTGCCCTCGAAGCCGCCGGCGCCCTCGGCGAGGTCGGCCAGCGCCCGTTCGCCGTTGTGGCCGAACGGCGGGTGCCCGAGGTCGTGGGCCAGCGCGGCGGTCTCGGCGAGGTCGGGGTCGCAGCCCAGCGCGCGGGCCAGGTCGCGGGCCACCTGGGCGACCTCGAGGCTGTGCGTGAGCCGGTTGCGCACGAAGTCGTCGGTCTGCGGCCCGACCACCTGGGTCTTCGCCGCCAGCCGACGCGACGAGGCGGCGTGCACCACCCGGGCGCGGTCGCGCTCGAACGGCGTGCGCACCGGCGCGTCGACGCGCTTCGGCGGCTCCTCGACGAGGCGCTCGCGGTCCGCCGCGGCGTACCTGTCGGGGGTGGGGGTTCGGCTCATCGGGAGGAGCCTACTGACGCCGGTCAGTACGTCGTGACGTGCACGTGGTCGTAGTGGTTGGCGGTCGCCGAGCCGCGGTTGGCCATGCCCCGCCAGCCCTCGCCGCCGCGCTGCACCGACCAGATCCGCTGGGAGTAGATGACGTAGGAGACGCCCAGCTCGCGGTAGTGCGCCCGGACGAAGTTGGCGACCTCCCAGCCGCGGGCCCCGCTGACCATGATGTCGACCGCGATGCCGCGAGCGTGCTCGCCGTCGCCGCGGAACGTGCCGTAGGCGGTGATCTCGGGGAAGGCCGCGCACACCGCCCGGTGGACCTTGGCGATGTTGGGGCTCACCCCGGCCGGCACGCTGGATCCGTTGGAGCAGGTGCCGCCCAGGCCGGGAGGACCGGCGGGCTCGGGCTTGTCGTTGCTGAGGTAGCCGGCGGAGACCCACCGGGACTCGCCCTTGACGACGACCTCGACGCGGCCGTTGTCGCGCCGGCCGGTCACGAGGATCTTCTTGCCCTCCTCGAACTCGCCGACCTTCTTCGCCTTGTCCGCGGCGGAGGTCCAGATGTTGAGGGTCGCCGTGGTCCACAGCTTGGTGCGGTCCTTCTTGGCGGCGCTCAGCACCTTGGCGGTCTGGGCGGCCTCGCGGGCGGCGGCGAGCTCGGCGAGCTGCTTCTCGGCCTTCTTCTGCAGGCTGCCCTCGCGCCGCCGCTCCGAGGAGCGCGACAGGATGGGGGTGCGCTCCTCGACCTCGGCCGACACGTCGGTCTGGGTGTACGACGACCCGGCGAGCGCCGCGGGGGCCGTGGTCGGCACGTCGGCGGCGACGACGCCGACCCCGACGACCGCGAGGGTCGCCACGGAGGCCAACGGCGCGGCCACGAGGGACGCGCGGGTACGGGGGACACGGGGGGCAGGGCTCTCCCGCTTGTGGCGTGCATCTGCCACTGCGCTGATGTCCTTTGCTTGTTGCTGACGGGGGGATTTGCGACATGCCCGTTTGATAACGAAACGGACACGGCGACCACGAGTGAAGCACACCGGTCTGGTCCGGTGCCAATCCCCACGCCCGGGAGTGAGACGGGTCACGGACCCGACAGGGACGCCTCCACGGCCGCCAGCACGTGCAGCCGGGTCGTCGGGAACACCGGCGCCGGGACGTCGTCGGCGCCCACGAGCAGCTCCAGCTCGGTGCAGCCCAGCACCACGCCCTGCGCGCCGGCGGCGAGCTCACGCCCCATCACGTCGCGCACCGCCCGGCGCGACTCCTCACGCACCACGCCCCGCACCAGCTCGTCGTAGATCACCCGGTGGACGGTCGCCCGGTCGTCGGCCTCGGGCACCCGGACGGTGAGCCCCTGGGAGGCGATCCGGTCGCGGTAGAACGCCTGCTCCATCGTGAAGGCGGTGCCGAGCAGGGTGACCGTGTCGAGGCCCGCGGCCAGCACCGCGGCGGCGGTGACGTCCCCGAGGTGGAGCAGGGGGATGCCGCAGGCCTGCTCGATGGCCGGGGCGACCCTGTGCATGGTGTTGGTGCACAGCACGAGCAGCTCGGCACCGGCGGCCTCCAGCGCCCGCGCCTCCGCCGCCAGCAGCTCCCCGGCCCGGTCCCAGTCGCCGGCCCGCTGCAGCTCCTCGACCTCGGCGAAGTCGACCGAGGCCATCACGCAGCGCGCGGAGTGCATCCCGCCGAGCCGGTCGCGGACCTCCTGGTTGAGCAGCGTGTAGTAGAGGCTGGAGCTCTCCCAGCTCATCCCGCCGAGGAGCCCGAGGCGCCTCATGTCGCGGCACCCGCCGGCCGGCGGGCGACGACCACGTCGCGCAGGATCGAGCTGTCCACCCGGTGCCGCAGCGAGGTGTAGCCCGCGCCGTCGGCGACCTCCAGCCCGGCCTTCTCGAGCAGGGCCGTGAGGTCCTCGCGCGGGGCGACGCGGGTGTTCCAGGCGATGCCGAGCGCGCCGCCGGGGCGCAGCAGCTCGACCCACACGGGCACCGCCTCGGCGAGCAGCTCCAGCGGCCCGCGGGCCAGCCCGTGCTCGGGGTGCCGGCTGCCGTGCTGGACGCCGTACGGCGCGTCGGTGACGACCGCGTCGACGCTGCGGCGCTTGACCAGCTCGCCGGCCCGGAGCGTGTCGGCGTGCAGGATCGTCACCTGCTGGGTGCGCCCGGCGGCCCAGTCGGCCTTGGTCGGGGCCAGGGTGGCGTCGGTGCGGCGGGTGGGGCGCTGACCCTCGTGGCGCACGCGCGTCGTGGCGATCGTGTGCTTGAGCCGCTTGTCCTTCAGCCACCGGCCGAGGAAGGAGGCGTAGGCCTCGACGTCCTTGCGGTCCAGGTCGAGACCGACCGCGTCGTGGCCCCAGCGCAGCGCCTGGTTGAGGGTGGTGCCGCGCCCGCACATCGGGTCCAGCACGCGCAGCGACCCGTCGAGCAGCTCGCCGGGCCGCTCCCGGAAGAGCAGCGTGGCGTGGAGCAGCAGGTGGGTGAACGTCTCGTTGGTCTTGCCGGCGTACTTGAGCACGGTCAGCAGGTCGTCGTCGTAGGCCGCCAGCGGCGTCAGGGTGACCGGCCGGAGCAGGTCGCCCACCACCTCGAACAACGCAAAAGCGGTCGACACCTGCGAGAGATGGGCCACGGCGCGGTCGTCCAGCGCGTCGGCCTCGAAGGTGACGTAGCGGGCACCGCCGATGGTCTCCTCGGCGATGTCGGCGAGCACGCCCCCCAGCGCACGCTCGTCCACGATCTGCAGCTCGGCGACGGTGAGCCCGACCGAGGCCTGGGCATAGACGCGGTTGGCCGAGGGCTGCACGAGCAGCGCGTAGCGGGCCACGGGTCAGCCGCCCGTCGTCTCGGTGGTGTCCTCGCGGACGTGGCTGCCGCGGCCGTCGGTGTCGTCGAGCCAGCCCTCGGGCAGCACGACCTTGGCGCGCGGCGAGCCCTGGCGGCCGCGGGCCGCGCCCAGCTCGCCCACCGGGAACGGCTCGTCCGGGTCGAGGTCGGCCAGCAGCGCGTCGAGCGAGGCGAGGGAGTCGACGAGCGCCAGCGAGTGGCGCAGCTGCCCGCCGGCGCGGAAGCCCTTGAGATACCACGACACGTGCTTGCGGAACTCCTTGCAGCCACGCTCCTCGCCCATGTGCTCGCTGAGCAGCTCGGCGTGCCGGCGCATCATCACCGTGACCTCGCCCAGGGTGGGCAGCGTGGTGACCTCACGGCCGCCGAACGCCGCGGCCAGGTCGCGGAAGAGCCAGGGCCGGCCGAGGCAGCCGCGGCCGACGACGACCCCGGCGGCACCGGTCTCCTCGACCATCCGGACGGCGTCGTCGGCCTCCCAGATGTCGCCGTTGCCGAGCACCGGGATGTCGACGTGGTCGACGAGGCGGGCGATCGCCTCCCAGTCGGCCTCCCCGGAGTAGGCCTGCTGCACCGTGCGCCCGTGCAGCGCGATCGCCGCGGCGCCGGCCTCCTGCGCGATCCGGCCGGCGTCGAGGTAGGTGAGGTGGTCCTCGTCGAGCCCCTTGCGGGTCTTGATCGTCACCGGGACGTCGTACGGCGTCGCGGCGGCGACCGCGGCCTCCAGGATCTCGGCCAGCAGGCCGCGCTTCCACGGCAGCGACCCTCCCCCACCCTTGCGGGTCACCTTCGGGACCGGGCAGCCGAAGTTGAGGTCGACGTGGTGGACGCCGTACTCCGCGCACAGGATCTCGGTGGCCTTGCCGACGTAGACCGGGTCGGTGCCGTAGAGCTGCACCGAGCGGGTCGACTCGAGCTCGTCGAAGACCAGCATCCGCCGCGTGGTTTCGTCGCGCTCGACGAGCCCGCGCGAGGTGATCATCTCGCAGACGTAGAGACCCGCGCCCTGCTCGGCGCAGAGCCGCCGGAACGCCGCGTTGGTGATGCCTGCCATCGGCGCGAGCACGACCGGCGTCTCGACCCGGAGGGGGCCGAGCCGGAGGTGGTCGGGCAGCCGGCCGGGCGGCCGGTGGTCAGACGGGGCGGTCACCGCGCCATTGTGGCGGGGTGGCGGCGCCGACCCCAAACCTGGGACCGGCGGCCGGCGGCGTCAGCCGTCGGCGTTCTTGGCCTTCTTCTTCGACTTCTTCTTCTTGTCCTTGACCACGACGACCTTGCCCGACCAGACGACGGGGTCGAAGCCGGGGCCGGTGAAGAAGCTGACGTTCTCCATCTTCCCCTTGTCGGGGGCGAGGTAGACCCAGCAGGTGGCCGCGCCCTTGCCGGGCTTGAACTTCTTGGGCAGCGAGGTGCTGGGGCAGGGCTTGAACGTGCTCTCGAAGCTGCTAGCGCTGACGAGGGTGTTGTCGCCGACCGCGAGGTAGAGCGGCACCGCCAGCCCGCTGAGGTCGCTGCGGCCGATGTTCTTGACCTTCGCGTGGACGTAGTAGGGCGTGGAGGTGCGGCTCTTCTTGTCGAGCACCCAGGCGTTGAGCCGTGAGATCGGCACCTGCTCGACCTTGGTCACCTTGACGTCGAGGACCGCGGTCTTCTTCTCGTCGACCGTCCACGCCACGGCGGCCTTCTGCCCGATCTCCAGCTCGCTGCCCTGCGGGGTCAGGGTGATCTTCTTGCCCACCTGGAGGTAGTTGGTCGGCGTCTCCGAGGGTGACTCCGAGCCAGAGGCGGCCCCGGAACCGTCGGCCGAGCCGGACGCCCCGCCGTCGCCGTCGGAGCCGCCGGTGCAGCCGGCCAGGGCGCCGGACAGCAGCGCGACGGCGGCAGCGGCGGCCAGCGGACGGCGGAGACGGGTCGTCAGCATGGGACCACGATAGGCAACGGTTGTGCGGCCCAGCGTCAAGACCCGATCAAGCGCGCGCCAAAATAGGCCGAGATCCCATCGATCGAGACACGCTCCTGGGCCATCGAGTCGCGCTCGCGCACGGTCACGGCGCCGTCCTCGAGGGTGTCGAAGTCGACGGTCACGCAGTACGGCGTGCCGATCTCGTCCTGCCGGCGGTAGCGGCGGCCGATGGCGCCGGCGTCGTCGAAGTCGACGTTCCAGCTGCGCCGGAGCTCGGCGGCGAGGTCGCGCGCCTTCGGCGACAGGTCGGCGTTGCGCGACAGCGGCAGCACCGCCACCTTGACCGGCGCCAGCCGGTGGTCGAGGCGCAGCACGACGCGCGAGTCGACGCCGCCCTTGGTGTTGGGCGCCTCGTCCTCGGCGTAGGCGTCGACCAGGAACGCCATCAGGGACCGGTTGGGGCCGCCCGCGGGCTCGATGACGTAGGGCACGTAGCGCTCGTCGGCGGCCTGGTCGTAGTAGGAGAGGTCCTGGCCGGAGTACTCGCTGTGCTGGGTGAGGTCGAAGTCGGTGCGGTTGGCGATGCCCTCGAGCTCACCCCACTCGCTGCCGGCGAACCGGAAGCGGTACTCGATGTCGACGGTGCGCTTGGAGTAGTGCGACAGCTTCTCCTTCGGGTGCTCGAAGTGCCGCAGGTTGTCGGGGTCGATGCCGAGGTCGACGTACCACCGGGTGCGCTCGTCGATCCAGTACTGGTGCCACTCCTCGTCCTCGCCCGGCTTGACGAAGAACTCCATCTCCATCTGCTCGAACTCGCGGGTGCGGAAGATGAAGTTGCCGGGCGTGATCTCGTTGCGGAACGACTTGCCCAGCTGGGCGATGCCGAACGGCGGCTTCTTGCGCGAGGAGGTCACGACGTTCTGGAAGTTGAGGAAGATGCCCTGCGCGGTCTCCGGACGCAGGTAGTGGAGCCCGGACTCGTCCTCGATGACGCCGAGGTAGGTCTTGAGCATCATGTTGAACTCGCGAGGCTCGGTCCACGCGCCGCGGGTGCCGCAGTTGGGGCAGGCCAGCTCGCCGAGCTCCACCGCGTCGGGGTCGTCGAGCCCCTTGCGCGCGGCGTAGTCCTCCTGCAGGTGGTCGGCGCGGTAGCGCTTGTGGCACGACTGGCACTCGGTCAGCGGGTCGGTGAACGTGCCGACGTGCCCGCTCGCCTCCCAGGTGCGGCGCGGCAGGATCACGCTGGAGTCCAGGCCGACGACGTCGTCGCGGCCGGTGACCATGGCGCGCCACCACTGCCGCTTGACGTTCTCCTTCAGCTCCACGCCGAGCGGGCCGTAGTCCCACGCCGAGCGGGTGCCTCCGTAGATCTCGCCGCTCGGGAACACGAAGCCCCGGCGCTTGGCCAGGGAGACGACCTTGTCGAGGGCGGACGGCGGTGGCTTGGCCATGGTGTTCCTTCTGCTTCGGGCGCACTCGACTGGCGGTCGACGCGCAGGGCCGGGCGGACGGCCCGGGCGGTGGGCCCGGACGGTGGGATCGGTGGTGCGGAAGGACTCAGCCTAACGAGCGGGTCGAGGCGGTATTGAGGTCGGCTCCCGGTTCGGCGTCCTCGAACGCCCCCGGCTCGTCGAGCGCCCGCCCGAGGGTGGTCCAGGCGTGCAGCTTGACGTCGTACGCCGACAGCGCGCGGCGGTAGGCGCCCACCGACTCCCAGCGGGTGACCAGCACCCACAGCCCGGGGTCGTCGAGGTTGCGACCCAGGGACCCGTCGACGTAGCCGGGCTGGGCGGCGAGCAGGTCGCGGGCCGCGGCCAGGTCGGCCTGGAACGACGGGGCCTCGGCGTCGGCGACGCGGAATCGGTTCACGACCAGCACGAGGACACGCTAGCCGAGCCGGTTTTGACAATGATTCTCAGTTGAGTGAGAATCATTCTCATGAAGACCTCCCTCGCCACCCGCTCCGCGACCTGGGCGCTGCTGGGCGTGCTCGCCACCTCCCTCCTTGCCGGGTGCGGCGACGACGCCGGCAGCGACGGCTCCGGCAGCCAGGGGTCGGGCGGCCCGTCGGTCGTGGCCGCCTTCTATCCGCTGGCCTTCGTCGCGGAGCGGGTGGCGGGGGGCGACGCGTCGGTCGAGAACCTCACCCAGCCCGGCGGCGAGCCACACGACCTCGAGCTCGGCATCAGCCAGACCGTCGCCCTGCAGGACGCCGACGTCGTGGTCGTCGAGTCCGGCTTCCAGCCCGCGGTCGACGACGCCGTCGCGACGCTGGGCGGCGGCGAGGTGGTCGACGCCGCCGACGTGGTCGACCTGCACGCCGTCGCCCACGCGGAGGAGGAGGAGCACGCCGAGGAGAACCACGCCGACGAGGACCACGCGGATCACGACCACGGTGAGCTCGACCCGCACTTCTGGCAGGACCCGCTGCTGCTGGCCGACGTCGCCGACGCCGTCGCCGACGCGCTGGGCGCGGCCGACCCCGACCACGCCGACGCCTACGCCGCCAACGCCGACGCCCTGCGCACCGACCTCGAGGAGCTCGACGCGGAGCTCACCGCCGGTCTCGCCGACTGCGAGCGCTCGACCGTAGTGGTCAGCCACGACGCGTTCGGCTACCTCACCCGCTACGGCCTGACCTTCGAGCCGATCGCCGGGCTCTCCCCCGACGCCGAGCCCACGCCCGCCGGGCTGGCCGAGCTCCAGGACCTGGCCCGCCGCGAGGGCATCACCACCGTCTTCTCCGAGCGGCTCGCCTCTCCCGCGATGGCGGACACGCTCGCCTCCGACCTCGGGATCGAGACCGCCGTGCTCGACCCGATCGAGGGGCTCAGCGACGAGACGGCGGACGAGGACTACCTTTCCCTCATGCGCGAGAACCTCGCCGCCCTGCAGAAGGCGAACGGCTGTTGAGCTCGCCCGTCTCCCCCGCCTCCCCCGCCGACCACGCCGACCCGGGCCGGGTGGGCCCCGACCGCGGCGCCTCCGTCGTCAGCGTCGAGGACGCCTCGGTCGAGCTCGGCGGCCGGCTGGTCCTTCGCGGGGTCGACCTGACCGTCGGCGCCGGCGAGTTCGTGGCGCTGATGGGCGCCAACGGGTCGGGCAAGTCCACGCTGGTCCGTGCGCTGACCGGCCTGGTGCCGGTGGCACGAGGCGCGGTGTCGCTCTTCGGGACACCCGTCGACGCCTTCGACCAGTGGCAGCGCATCGGCTTCGTTCCCCAGCGCGCCGGCGCGGCGGGCGGCGTACCCGCCTCGGTGTGGGAGGTCGTCGCCTCCGGCAGGCTGACCCGGCGACGGCTGTTCCGGCCGCTCGGCCGCCGCGACCGGGCGGCGATCTCCTCCGCGCTCGAGGTCGTCGGGCTCGCCGACCGGGTGCGCGACGGCGTGTCGACCCTCTCCGGCGGCCAGCAGCAGCGGGTGCTGATCGCCCGCGCCCTCGCCGGTGGCCCCGAGCTGCTCTTCCTCGACGAGCCGACCGCCGGCGTCGACCTGCCCAACCAGCAGGCGCTCGCGGCCACCCTGGGCATGCTCTCCGACAACGGCGCGACGATCGTGCTGGTCACCCACGAGCTCGGACCGATCGCGCCGCTGATCCACCGGTCGGTCGTGATGCGGGACGGCCGGGTGGCCTACGACGGGGCGCCGCTGGACGACCATGCCGTGCACCACGCCGACTTCGAGGCGGGGCTCGGCGCGGGCCTCGGTGCGGACCTGCACGACCACCACCACCCGGCCCCGAGCACGCACGACCATGCCCCCCACGTCGGGTCGCCGTTCGACCTGCCCGGCCACGGCGGCCCGCGGGGAGGCGAGTGATGCTGAGCCTGCTCTCCGAGCCGTTCATGCAGCGGGCGCTGCTGGCCGCCCTGCTCACCGGCTTCGCGGCCCCGGCCGTCGGGACCTACCTGGTGCAGCGTCGGATGGCGCTGATGGGCGACGGCCTGGGGCACGTGGCCGTCACCGGCGTGGCGATCGGGCTGCTCACCGGCACCTCGCCCACCTGGACCGCGGTGCTCGTGGCCGTCATCGGAGCGGTGCTGATCGAGGTGATCCGCGAGGCCGGGCACACCAACGGCGACGTGGCGCTGGCGCTGCTGTTCTACGGCGGCCTGGCCGGCGGCGTGCTGATCACCGGCCTGGCCGGGCAGAGCGGCGCCCGCCTGCAGCAGTACCTCTTCGGCTCGATCCTCACCGTGTCGGCCACCGACCTGGTCGTCACCGCGGTGCTGGGGTCGATCATCGTGGTCGCCTCGATCGGCCTGCTCCCCCAGCTCTTCGCTGTCGCCCTCGACCCCGACTTCGCCCGGGTGGCCGGCCTGCGGGTGCGCTTCTACAACGTGCTGGTCGCCGTGCTGGCCGCCGTCACCGTCACCGTGGCGATGCGCACCGTCGGCCTGCTGCTGGTGTCGGCGCTGATGGTGGTGCCGGTCGCCACCGCCCAGCAGCTGAGCCGGTCCTTCCGCGGCACCCTCGCCCTGGCCATGTCGCTGGGGCTGCTCGCGGCCGTCGGCGGCCTCGTCGTCGCGGCCTGGCTGTCGCTGCGCTACGACGCCACCATCGCGCCGGGGCCCTCGATCGTGCTGCTCTCGCTGGCCGGCTTCACCGTCGCATGGCCGGCGGGCGTGCTGGCGCGTCGGCGGCGACGCCTCTCCGCGCCGTTCGCGGCGGTGCCGGCCGACGTACGCCGGGTCGAGGAGGAGCACCCGCACGTGCACGGTCCCGACTGCGGCCACCCGGCCATCCCCCACGACGACCACGTCGACTACGTCCACGACGGCCACCGGCACGCCGAGCACGGGAGCCACTATGACGAGCACTGAGCCGGCCGGCGCCGGTCGCGCGGCCCCCCGGCCGACCCGGCAGCGGCGCGCGGTGGCGCGGGTGATGACGACCTTCGCGGACTTCCGCTCCGCCCAGGAGATCCACGAGCTGCTCGAGCAGCAGGGCGACCCCGTCGGGCTGGCGACCGTCTATCGCACCCTGCAGCTGATGGCCGACCACGACGAGGTCGACGTGCTGCGCAGCGAGGACGGCGAGGCGATCTACCGCCGCTGCTCCGACACCCATCACCACCACCTGGTCTGCCGGTCCTGCGGCGCGACCGTGGAGGTCGAGGGCCCCGCCGTCGAGCGCTGGACCTCGGCCATCGCCGGCGACCACGGGTTCACCGACGTCTCCCACACGTTGGAGATCTTCGGCACGTGTCCTGCCTGTCGGAGTTGAGGGCTCCGGGTCAGCCGTCTGGCCGGGGCCGTGTCCTTGGGGCGCGGGCCGGCGGGGCGGGACGTCTACTGGTGCGTACGACGCGCCGGGTGCTCCGTACGCACCAGTAGATCCCGCGCCCCAGCCGGGGAGGACGTCTACTGGTGCGTACGACGCATGTGGTGCTCCGTACGCACCAGTAGACCGAGCCGACCCCGGATCCCGCCGGCTCCGGACCGTGCCGGCCCCGCCGGCCCCGCCCCGCTGCCCGGCTGTCCCAGGGCCTGGCCCGCAGGCGACGAGCACCACCTCCGTCAGCCCTGCGCGCCGCCGTACCTCCGGTCGCGGCGGGCGTAGGTCTCGATGGCCCGCCACAGGTCGCGCCGGTCCACGTCGGGCCACAGGACGTCGGAGAAGACCAGCTCGGAGTACGCCGCCTGCCAGAGCATGAAGTTGGAGAGCCGGTTCTCCCCCGAGGTGCGCCAGACCAGGTCGGCGTCGCTCAGCTCGGGCACGTAGAGGTGGCGGGCGAAGGTGCGCTCGTCGACCTTGTCGGGGTCGAGCCGGGCGGCGGCGGCCTCGCGGGCGATGGCGCGCGCGGCGTCGGCGAGCTCGGCGCGGCCGCCGTAGTTGACGCACATGGTCAGCGTCAGCACGTCGTTGTCGCGGGTGAGCTCCTCGGCGACCCGGAGCTCCTTGATGACGGACTTCCAGAGGCGGGGGGCGCGACCGGCCCACCGGACCCGGACGCCGAGCTCGTGCATCTCGTCGCGGCGGCGGCGGATGACGTCGCGGTTGAAGCCCATCAGGAAGCGCACCTCGTCGGGCGAGCGCGACCAGTTCTCGGTGGAGAAGGCGTAGGCGGAGATCGCCTTGACGCCGATCTCGATCGCGCCCTCGACGACGTCGAAGAGCACGTGCTCGCCCCGCTTGTGCCCCTCGGTCCGCGGGAGGCCGCGCTGCTTCGCCCACCGGCCGTTGCCGTCCATGATGATCGCGACGTGGCGCGGGACCAGCTCCGCCGGCAGCGTCGGCGGGCGGGCCCCCGAGGGGTGCGGCGACGGCCGGCGTACCGGGCCTCGGGGCTGGCGCTTCACCCGCTCAGCCTAGGGCGAGGGCCTGATGCTTCATCATGCTGAGTGGTCGACGCCGCACTGGGCACGACGAATCGGGCGTGCCCAGTGCACACCCGCCTACCCAGCATGGTGAAGCAACAACCCCGTCACCGCTCCACATAGGCCAGCGACCGCAGGCCCCGCTCGACGTGCCAGGCGAGGTACGCCGCGACCACGCCGCTGGCCTCCTTGAGGTGGCGCGGCTCGGCGGCCCGCACGTGGGCCCAGTCGCCCGCGAGCAGGGCGCCGAGGACGGCGACGGTCTCCGCCGACGGGGTGGCCGAGCCGGGCAGCCGGCAGTCGGAGCACAGCACCCCGCCGGCCGACGGGTTGAGCCACCGGTGCGGCCCGGGGTCGCCGCACCGCGCGCAGTGGTCGAACGACGGCGCATAGCCGGCGACCGACAGCGACCGCAGCAGGAACGAGTCGAGCACCTGCCCGGCGGGCAGCTCCTTGCCCGCCATCGCCCGCAGCCCGCCGACGAGCAGCAGGAACTGCTGGGTGGCCGGCTCCTTGTCCTCCACCACCAGCCGCTCGGCGGTCTCGAGCATGGCGGTGCCGGCGGTGTAGCGCTCGTAGTCGCCGCCCAGCTCGCCGGAGAACGGCGTGAGGGTCTCGGCCTGGGTGATCACGTCGAGCGTGCGCCCCTCGGCGATCATCAGGTCGACGTGGGTGAACGGCTCCAGCCGCGAGCCCCAGCGCGACGACGTACGCCGCACCCCGCGCGCCACGGCGCGCACCCGCCCGTGGTGGCGGGTCAGCAGGGTGATGATGCGGTCGGCCTCACCCAGCTTGTGGGTGCGCAGCACGATCGCCTCGTCGCGGTAGAGCGGCACCGCACCATTCTGCCCCGCTCAGGAAGGAGTACGGCGGCGCCGGCGCGGCGTTTCCCAGCACGAACGGGCGAACTCCGCCGCCTCGGCGTCGAGCCGCTCCGGCGACGCCCGCCACTCGAGGAAGCTCCGCGCCCGCACGAACCGCGCGTGCGGCAGCTCGTCGGCCAGCATCGCGGCGTCCGCCGCGGGGTGGATCGGGTCGGCGGGATGGCCCACGATCAGGGCCGGGGCGGTGATCGCGCGGCGCTGCCGGGCCGTCGGCGCGACCATGCCGAAGAACAGCCCGTGCATGACCGCCGCCATCGCGTCGGGCCGCTGGTCGAGCGTGTCGAGCACGATCCCGGCCCAGAACGGCACCACCCCGCGGGGCACCGGCCGGGTCAGCCCCCGCGCCATCCGCACCGTGAAGGGCAGGTAGCGCGCCGCGAACATCAGCGGCCCGAAGGCCATGATCCCCGCCTCGACGGCGTTGTTGAGGACCGGCATCTCCAGCAGCAGCCCGCGCACCCGGTCGGGGGCGTCGACGGCCACCTGGAGCGACACGTTGGCCCCGAGCGAGGTGCCGCCGACGACGGCCGTGGGCGCGCCGAGGTGGTCGAGCAGCGCCACCACCTGGTGGGCGAACTCCCCCACCGAGTAGGCCAGCGGGTCGGCCGGCCGGTCTGACCGGCCGTGGCCGAGCAGGTCGAGGGTGACGACGTGCAGCCCCTCGGCGGCCAGCGCCCGCGCCAGCGGCTGGTGCATCCGGCGCATCATCAGCTGGCCGTGGAGCAGCACCACCCAGGCGTCGCCGGCGCCGTACTCGGTGTACTCCAGCCGGTCCCGCCCCGCGGGCGTGTCGAGGAACAGCTGGCCGACGCGCTCGGAGACCAGGGTGGGCATGCCGGGCAGCCTAGCCGCCACCGGCCGGGAGGCGACCTCAGCGGCTCCGGTTGACGGCGCTGATCACGGCCTTGAGCGAGGCGGTGACGATGTTGGCGTCGAGCCCGACGCCCCAGAGCACCTGGTCGCCCACCGCGCACTCGACGTACGCCGCGGCGGTGGCGTCGCCGCCGGCGGACAGCGCGTGCTCGGCATAGTCGAGGACCCGCACGTCGAAGCCGTGCTCCAGCCCGTTGATCGCGTCGACGAACGCCGCGATCGGGCCGTTGCCGCTCCCCTCGAGCGTGCGCACCTCACCGTCGACGTAGACGTTGACGGTGAGCTGGTCCTTCTCTCCGGCCGCGCTGGAGGTGTGCACGGAGTTGAGCTTGAGCGGGGTCTCGCGGTGGAGGTACTCGGCGGAGAAGATCCCCCAGATCTCCTCCGGCAGCACCTCGCCGCCCTCCGCGTCGGTGCGCTGCTGGATCACCCGGCTGAACTCGATCTGCGCCCGCCGGGGCAGGTCGAGCTTGTGGTCGGTCTTGAGGATGTAGGAGACGCCACCCTTGCCGGACTGGCTGTTGACCCGGATCACGGCCTCGTAGGTGCGGCCGACGTCGTGCGGGTCGATCGGGAGGTACGGCGCCTCCCAGGGCAGCTCGGACACCGGCACGCCCTGCTCCGCCGCCTGGCGGTCGAGGTCCTCCAGCCCCTTCTTGATGGCGTCCTGGTGGGAGCCGGAGAAGGCGGTGTAGACCAGGTCGCCCGCGTAGGGGTGGCGCGGGTGGACCGGCAGCTGGGTGCAGTACTCCACCGTGCGACGGATCTCGTCGATGTCGGAGAGGTCGACCTGCGGGTCGATGCCCTGGCTGAACAGGTTGAGCCCCAGGGTGACCAGGTCGACGTTGCCGGTGCGCTCGCCGTGGCCGAACAGGCAGCCCTCCACCCGGTCGGCGCCGGCCATCATGGCCAGCTCGGTGGCCGCGACGGC
>JAUILS010000065.1 GCA_030432975.1 Actinomycetes bacterium | reverse complement strand
CACGTGCGGTGCCTCCTCGCCGGCCGCCTCGAGCGTGTCGAGCAGCGGCAGCAGGCCCTCCCTCACCCGGGCCAGCGCGGCCGCGTGCTCGACCCTCTGCTGCTTCGGGTCGCCCCCGGTGGCGACGTACGAGCCGGTGTGGACGACCACCCCCTCGGCGCCGAGCTCGGCGGCCCGGCGGAGGTCGTGGGCGACCGAGGCGACCGACCGCTCGTAGGTCTGCGGGGTCGGTGAGCCGAGGTTGACGAGGTACGCCGCGTGGACGAGGACCCGGACCCCGCGGCGCGCTGCCTCGTCGCGGAACCGCCGGTCCTGCGCGGGGTCGCCCGCGCTGCGCGCCCAGCCCCGTGGGTTGCCGGCGAAGATCTGGATCGCGCCGCAGCCGATCTCGGTGGCCGCGGCGAGCGCGCCGGACACCAGCCCGGAGCCGATCGTGACGTGCGTGCCGAACGGGTTGCGGCGCCGCCGCTGCGCCTCGTCCATCCGGGTCAGACGAGGTAGAGCGTGATCGTGCTGCCCTTCGGGACCAGCTCGCCGGCCCGGGGGTCGGTGCGGGAGACGAACCCGAGGCCGAGGTAGCCGCCGGACTTCCTCGTCCTCACCTCGAACCCGAGGTCGCGCAGCGTCTGCTTGGCCGCCTCGACGCCGTTGGCGATCACCCGCGGGACCTCGACCAGCTCGGGGCCCTTCGAGACCACCAGCGCGACGGTGTCGCCGCGGTAGAGCGGCCCGCTGGAGGGGCGCTGGGAGACGACCGAGCCGGCGGGGACGGTGTCGGAGAACTCCTGCTGGGAGTCGTCGACCTCGAGCCCCTTCTTCTCCAGCGCCGCCTTCGCGTCGGCGGCCGGCTTGCCGCTCCAGTCGCCGAAGCGGATCGGCTGCCGACCCTTGCTGATGACCAGGTCGACCACGGTGCCGGGCTTGACCCGCTTGCCCGGCTTGGGGGACTGGGAGATGACCCGGCCCTCCTTGACGGTCTCGCTCCACTCACCCTTGCTGGTGCCGAAGGTGAGGTGCTGCTCGGCGAGGGCGTCCTGGGCGTTGTCCTCGGTCATGCCGGCGAGCTTGGGCACGTTGTAGCGCTCCTTGCCGAGCGAGATGACCAGCCCGACGACGCCGCCGCGCAGCACCTGGTCGCCCGCGGCCGGGTCGGCGCTGATCACCTTCCCCTTGGCGACCTGCTCGTCGTACTGCTGGTCGAGGACCTTCGGGACCAGCCCCGCCTCCTCGATCTTCGCCTCGGCGTTGGCCTGGGTGAGCTGCAGGACGGCGGGGGCGGGGGTGTAGCGGCCGTAGCCGAACCACCACGCGCCGACGCCGACGCCGACGGCGAGCAGGAGCGCCAGCGCCAGCAGCAGCGGGCCGCGACGGGAGCGCCGTCGCGGGGGCGGTGCGGCGCCGAGCTCGTCGTCGGGGACGTCGGGTGGCGGCGCGCCCGGGATGGCCCCCAGGGTCGCGATCGGGGCGGTGTGCTCGGGCGGGACGCTCGAGAACGGCGCGCCGACCGCGGGACGCTCGGCCGTGGCCGAACGGTCGGAGGGGCCGCCCGAGACGGCGGCGGCCAGCCCGAAGACCTCGTCGGCAGCACCGCCGGTGCGGTCGACGGGCGTCCGGGGCGGCACCAGCGCCACCCGCGAGGACCCCTCGACGTCGGCGTGCCCGGAGGCCCCGTCGACCTCGACGGCGTCGAGGTCACCGTCGTCGAGGACCTCCACGCCACCCTGCTCCCGGGTCGCGGCGCGGGCCTCCGCGGCGGCGCCCCGGCCGCGCAGCCCGGGGTTGGCGAACGGGGCGACGGCCGCACCCGCGGCGACGGCCGCGGCGGCTCCGGCGGCGGCCGCCACGCCGGCGGCGGGCTGCTCGCCGGTGGACTCGACGTCGTCGCCCGCAGCGGCCTGGTCGCCGAAGCTCCCGCCGACGCCCAGGGCGGTGGTGGCCTCGTCGGCACCGGCCGCGTCGGCCGCGGGCGGGCGCAGGGCCAGGTCGGCGGTCAGCTCGGGGTCGTCGTCGAGCCCGTCGGCGAGCGCCTGGGAGACCCGGCGCAGCTGGTGGAGCAGGATGCCCGCGTCGGCCGGCCGCTGGGTGCGGTCGCGGGCCGTGGCCCGCGCGACCAGCGCGTCGACGTACGCCGGCAGCCGGGGCTCCGCCGCCGACGGGGCGGGGACGTCCTCGTGGACGTGCTTGTAGGCCACCTGGATCGGGGACTCGCCCTCGTGCGGCTTGCGGCCGGTGAGCAGCTCGTAGAGCATCACGCCGGCGGCGTAGACGTCGGCGCGCGGGTCGGCGCGGCCGTCGACCACCAGCTCGGGGGCGAGGTAGGACACGGTGCCGATCAGCACGCCGCCGGTCGCGGTGTGCTGGGTGTCGGCGGTGACGGCCTTGGCGAGCCCGAAGTCGGCGACCTTGATCCGGCCGTCGGCGGCGATCAGGACGTTCTCGGGCTTGACGTCGCGGTGGATCAGCCCGGCGCGGTGGGCGGCGGCGAGCGCGGAGACGACCGGCTCCAGCAGGGCGAGCGCGCGCCCCGGGGAGAGCGGCGCCTCGTCGCGGATGACGTCGCGCAGCGTGTGGCCGCGGATGTACTCCATCGCCAGGAACAGCGTGCCCTGGTCGTCGCCCTGGTCGAAGACCGCGACGACGTTGGGGTGGGAGATCTGCGCGGCGGCGCGGGCCTCGCGCACGAACCGCTCGGCGAAGTCGGTGTCGTCGCCGAGGCCGGAGTGCATGATCTTGACCGCCACGATCCGGTCGAGCCGGATGTCGGCGGCTTCGTAGACACTGGCCATGCCGCCGCGCGCGATGCGCGAGCCGATGCGATAGCGACCGTCGAGCAGTCGACCGGTCAGCGCGTCGCTCGCGTCGCCGCGGGCGCGCGGTGACGCCGCGGGGCGCGCGGGAGCGGCCTCGTCTGACTGCACGTGTCGACCTCCGAAATGCCCGGATGGGGAAGGATCCGGACCACCATCGTACTTTCGCGGCCCCGTGGGGCGCCGCTGTGGGAGTCCCGGCGTGGCGGCGAGGGGCTGTCGGTGCCGCCCGGTGCCGGCCCGGCGGCGGGATTTCGGCTTCACGAGGGCGGGTGCGACAGTGGTCCGCATGGCCGACCGCACCCCCGACGACACCCCCGACCTCCGCTCCCTGGTCACCGACTGGCTCGACGAGGAGGGCGCCGCGGGAGCGCTCGGCATCTCGGTGCCGCAGCTCCGCACGATGGTGCGCCGGCACGAGCTGGTGGCCGTGCCGCCGGCACCGGGAGAGCGGCCGCAGATCCCCGCGCTGTTCATCCAGGACGGTCTCGTGGTCAAGGGCCTGACCGGCCTGCTGACCGTGCTCGACGACGGCGGCTTCGACCCCGTCGAGAGCGTGGTCTGGGTCTTCACCGACGCCGACCTGCCGGGCCGCCCGATCGACGCGCTGCGGGAGAACCGCGGCTCGGAGGTCAAGCGGCGCGCCCAGGCGATGGCCTTCTGAGGCCGGCCGCTTGCGAGACCGGGCGGTCAGCCTCGGCTCGCCCGGGCGAAGACCCCCGGGCTGACGCCCAGCACCCGGCGGAAGTGCCGGCTCAGGTGCGACTGGTCGTGGAACCCGACCTCGACCGCGACCCGGGCCGCCGGCACCCCGTCGAGCAGAAGCCGACGGGCGGCGTCCACCCGCCGCCCGAGGAGGTACTGGTGCGGCGGCATCCCGACGTGGCGGGTGAAGGCGCGCACCAGCGTCGAAGGGGACGTGCCGAGCCGCTGTGCCACCTCGGTGAGCGTCGGCCGGTCGGTCAGCGACTCGTCGAGGATCGCGCGGAGGGCGACGGCGGGACCGCGGTCGCCGCGCGGGGTGTCAGGCGCCCGGTGGTGGTCGCTCGCCAACGTGGTGAGCTCGTCGAGCAGCAGCGCCAGCTCGCACTCGGCGGCCAGGTCGTCGCCCGCGGGTCCGGCCAGCAGCCCGTGCAGCCGGTCGACGCGCCGGCGTACTCCCGGGACCGGGACGGTGGGCAGGGTCGCCGCGCGGCGGGTGACCTCGACGGCGAGCGCATCGGGCTCGAGATAGAGCACCCGCTTGCGGAAGCCGTGGTCGGTCGCGTCGCGACCGTCGTGCGGGATCCCGGGCGGCAGCAGGGTCACGGCCCGGGAGGCGGTCCGGTGCTCGTCGCGGTGCAGGTGGTAGCCGACCGTGCCGCGGTCGACCACCAGCACCGTCCAGGTGTCGTGAGTGTGCGGCGGGTAGGCGTGGGCTCCGGGCGGGAACCACGCGTGCAGCACCTCGCGGACCCCGGCCACGCGCGAGGGCCGGGGTCGCAGCTGCGCGGTCGGCATGCCGCGATCATGCCGTAGCGCCGGCGCCTGGTCACGACGTCATCGGCTTCGATGGCCCCGTGCTGACCTCGGGATGTCCGGGAAGCCCTGCAGGCGGACAAGTGGGTCAGGACAACGCGCCTGGTGCGTCGTACTGACCCGTATCCGGAGCCAACGCAAGCTGGGGTTCCCACCACGGGGGTCGTGCGCCTGGCTCAGTGGAGACCAGGGCGGCTGAGGGCAGCGAGTGCGACATGGCCGCCGCCGAGAGCGGTCCGGCGACACGGACGGGACCGACGGCCCGCGCTGACAAGCGCCGAGGCGCGTCCGGCTGACCCTCCGGAGCGCAAGGCGACAAGAACGTACAAGACCTCTCGCCGACGGCGGCGCACGCTGACGGCATGGTCGACCTGCTGATGCCGCCCTTCGACACCAAGATCGCCGTCGCCGTGCGCGACGACCTGGCCGTGTGGCAGCGCCTCAACGTGACGGCGTTCCTGGCCAGCGGCATCGCCGCGCACCGTCCCCACCTGGTGGGTCAGGAGTACGCCGACGCGGACGGGCAGGCGTACCTGCCGCTGCTCGGGATGCCCGTGCTCGTCTTCGAAGCGTCCCGGGAGGTGCTGATCGCCGCTCGCGAGCGCGCCGTCCGCCGGGGAATCCCGCTGGCGGTCTACACCGCCGACATGTTCCGCACCGGCCACGACGAGGCCAACCGGGCCGCCGTCGCACGCGCGAGCGGCGCCGACCTGGACCTCGTCGGCCTGGCGCTGCACGGCCCCCGCAACGCCGTCGACAAGGTGCTCAAGGGCGGCCGCCTGCATCCGTGACGCCGCCGTGATCTAGGGTCGGAAGCGTGAACCAGGCCCGGTCCCGCACGGTGCTCACCGTGCTCGCGGCGGTCCTGGTCGTGCTGCTGATCTGGCGGGCGCCCGAGCTCCTGTCCGGCACCGAGGCGAGCTCCCCGAGCGCCGCCGGGGACACCTCCTCCCAGACCGACGGCGGCTCGAGCGCCGAGACCACCGACCCCGAGAGCGGGCTCGCCTGGGTGGACCTGGCGACCCTGCCCCCGGAGGCGGCGGAGACGGTGGCGCTGATCGACAGCGACGGACCCTTCCCCTACGACAAGGACGGGTCGACCTTCTTCAACAACGAGCAGAACCTCCCCGACCGCGACCAGGGCTACTACCGCGAGTACACCGTGGAGACGCCCGGGTCGCCCGACCGTGGGGCACGCCGGATCGTGTCCGGGGCCGACGGGGAGCTGTACTGGACCGAGGACCACTACGAGTCGTTCGAAAGGATCAGGCGATGAGTGGACTGGCAGCGCTGCTGGCCGAGCGCCGGGAGCCGGGCATCTATCACTGGCACGGGGCGTTCTCCGTCCCCGACGTGGAGCACACCGTCGAGCACGCGGGGTGGCACTTCGCGCACATCGACGGCTGGCACGACGCGGAGACCAAGAAGGAGTTCCTCCGGGCGGTCGGCGACGCCCTGCACTTCCCCGACTACTACGGCAAGAACTTCGACGCGCTGGCCGACTGCCTGCGCGACGTCGAGGCCGGCGAGTCGCACGGCACGATCCTGCTGTGGGACGGCTGGGGGCCCTTCGCCTGGCACGACGAGAAGGCCTTCCTCAAGGCGCTGACGGTGCTGGGCCGGCGGGTGGCCGACGACCACGGCGGCCCCTTCGCGGTGCTGCTGCGCGGTGAAGGCCCGCACGTCGACGGGGTCGAGAGCCTCGACTGACCGGCCCCCGCCGGGGTGCGGGGGCTTGCGTCATACGGAGGGGTCGCCGGGGCGACCGGGGCGTATGACGTCCGAGAGCGGCGGAGCCTCTCAGACCACGCGGTGCGTGGTGGCGGCGGCGAGGTCGCGCAGCACCCCGCGCGCGCGGTCGTCGACCTCCGCTCGGTCCAGCGCGGCGGCGGCCCGCTCCGCGAGAGCGGTGATCGCCTCCTCGACCTGCGCGTGGGCGCCGCTGGCGTCGATCACCGACCGCAGCCGGTCGACCCCCGCTGCGTCCAGCGCCGTCCCGAGCCCGGCGTCGAGCTCGGCGGCCTCCGCCGGGGGCGCGGCGTCGAGCGCCAGCGCGACGAGGACCGTGCGCTTGCCCTCCACGAGGTCGTCGCCGGCCGGCTTGCCGGTGGCGGCCGGGTCGCCGAACACCCCCAGCAGGTCGTCGCGGAGCTGGAAGGCCTCGCCCAGCGGCAGCCCGAACGCGCCGAGCTGCGCGACCTGGTCGGTACCGGCGCCGGCGAGCGCGGCGCCGATGTGCAGCGGGCGCTCGACGGAGTACTTCGCCGACTTGTAGCGCAGCACCGTCATCGCGGCGTCGACGTCGGCGCTGCCGCGTGCCTGCACGGACACGTCGAGGAACTGGCCGGCGATCACCTCGCTGCGGCAGGCGTCGAAGACGTCGAGCGCGGCCACCACCCGCTCCAGCGGCAGGCCGCAGCGGCGCAGCAGCTCGTCGGCCCAGGAGAGCAGCAGGTCGCCCAGTAGGATCGCGGTCGCGGCGCCGTACTGCTCCGGGTCACCGGGCCAGCCCTCCGAGCGGTGCAGCTCGGCGAAGCCGCGGTGCGTCGCGGCCCGGCCGCGCCGGGTGTCGGAGGCGTCCATCAGGTCGTCGTGGACCAGCGCGCTGGCGTGCAGCAGCTCCAGCGACGCGCACGCCCGGACCAGCGCCTGCTCGTCGGACGCCGACGGGTGCGGGTCAACGGCGCGGAACGCCCAGTAGCAGAACGCCGCCCGCAGCCGCTTGCCGCCGGCCACGCAGACCCTGGCCTCCGCGAGCAGCCGGTCGGCGTCGGGGCCGAGCGGCGTCAGTCGGCCGGCCTGCTCGTCGAGGAAGCCGTCGAGGGCGTCCTGCACCCTCGCCCGGAACGCGGCCGGGTCCCACGGGCCGCTGTCGTCGCGGGACTCCTCGGGCGCGCTCACCCGGGCAGCCTAGCCAGTGGACGGCGGCCGGCCGGTCGCGGTGCCCGCACTACGATCCGGGGCATGGACGACGCTGCCACCGACGCGGCCGGGCCGGCGACAGTGCCCGGGCCGGACGGTTCGCTGCGCGGCATCGGCGAGCTGGTGGCGGCGGGCGAGCGGTCGGTGTCGTTCGAGTTCATGCCGCCGCGCGACGAGGCCGGCGCCGAGCAGCTGTGGACCGCGATCTCCGACCTGGAGCCCTACCAGCCGACCTTCGTCTCGGTGACCTACGGCGCCGGCGGCTCGACCCGCGACACGACGGTCCAGATCACCGGCCGGATCGCCCGCGAGACCTCGCTGCGGGCGCTGGGCCACCTCACCTGCGTCGGCCACACCCGCGAGGAGCTGGTGGAGATCCTGCGGTCCTACCAGCACGCCGGGGTCCGCAACCTGCTGGCGCTGCGTGGCGACCCCAAGGAGGGGCCCACCGCGCCGTGGACGCCGACCGACGGCGGGCTCACCTATGCCCGTGAGCTGGTCGAGCTCGCCCACGAGGTGGGGTCGTTCAGCGTCGGGGTCGCGGCCTTCCCCGAGGGACACCCGTCGGCCGCCTCGCTCGACGCGGACGCGAAGGTGCTCGCCGACAAGGCGCGGGCGGGGGCGGACTTCGCCGTCACCCAGCTGTTCTTCCGGCCGGAGGACTACTTCGGGCTGCTCGACCGCGTGGCCCGCCAGGGCGTGGAGCTGCCGATCCTCCCCGGCATCATGCCGATCACCAACCTCGGCTCGCTGCGGCGGATGGCCGAGCTCTCCGGAGCGACCGTCCCGCCCGAGGTGCTGGCCCGCTTCGACGGCCTCACCGCACCGGCCGACGTACGCGCGGTCGGCGTCGAGGTGGCCACCGAGCTGTGCGAGGCGCTGCTGACCGGGGGAGCCCCGGGGCTGCACTTCTACACCCTCAACCGGTCGCGGGCCACGCTGGAGATCTTCGAGGCGCTCCGGATCACCGCCTGAGCAGGCCTCGACCGTCGCGTGGCCGGGGCCGGACGTCCGGGCCGGCGTCTTGTTGGTCACACCGCCCCCGCCGAGGCCCCGGAGCCTTGAGTCCGAGGTATGCCCGAGATAGGCAGGAAGTGGGATGACCCGGGCCGGCTCGCCGGTCGGCGCGCCTGGCCCTCAGGGGGATGGTCGTCATGCGTGGGGTCCGTCGCGGCCTGCTCGTCGCGTCGCGCCGGCCTGCGGCTCGGCCGGGGGTCGGCGGCGGAGGAGCGCACGTCGGCCCCACGCCGCCCTCTGTCAGCGGGTCGTCGGGGATGATCTGGCCGCGCTCCCGGCCCAGGGATGCGCGCCCGACTCACATCTCAGCGAGCGCCCGAGCCGCTCGGCCGGCGTTCGTGCGGGACGGGATGCCCGGCCCGACTGTCCTCATGTCCAGCGAGGTCCACGGGACACAGACAGGAGGACTGAGATGAAGAAGCACGCTCACCGCACCCGCATCCTTGCCGCTGCCTTCGCCGGTCTGATCTTGGTCGGGCTCGGCAACGCAGGCATGGCCTCCGCGGCCGAGGCGCTGGCCGCATCGGAGCGCTGCCAGTGGACGGTCGAGGAGCTGCCGCGCACTCCCGACGCCGTCGAAGGGTGGTACCGCGGTTGCCCGCCGTCCACCACGCTTCCGCAGACTCCGACCGGAGTGGAGGGCTGGACCGGCTGACCCACGGCCGGCCCGCGGCCGAGGCGCTGCGTCAGTGACAGCCCTGCCCGTTCGGGACACCGCTCCCGGGCGGGCGGGGCATCCGTCGGTGTGGACCGCGGCTCAGGCGGGGCCGACCACCTGCGCCACCAGGGCGGCCGAGAGACCCGCGAACGGTACGCCGGCACCCGGCGCCGCGTGCGCGCCGGCGGCGTAGAGCCCCTCGACCGGCGTCCGCGGGCCGAGTCGTCGGGCCACGGTGGCGCGCCCCTCCCACGCCAGGCCGTACGGCGACCCGCCGGCGCCGACCTCGGCGGGAGAGCGGTCCACCCGGGTCACCAGCCGGTCGCGCACGTCGACGCCGCGCTCGGCGAGCCGGTCGAGCAGGTCGGTGCCGGGGGCCAGGCCCCAGGCGGCCACGGTGAGCACGGACGAGCCCTCCGGCGCGGTGCCCCCGCGGTGCAGCAGCAGGTCGGGCGAGCCGTGCAGCACGGTCTCGTGGGCGAGGTCGGCACCGAGATCGCCCGCGAGCCCCAGGTGGACGACGTCCGGTGCTGCGGCGGGCGTCGTCCGCCGCACCTGGCGGGCGAGCGACGGCAGCCGGCGCGGGTCGGCCGCCACGACCACCAGGTCGGCGGAGAACTCTCCGACGTTGGTGAGCACGCCGCGGGCCCGTCCCCCCGCCACGACCACGTCGGACACCCGTGTCCCGAGCCACACCTCGACGCCGCGCGTCGTCAGTCGGGTGCCGAGCGCCGTCGCCACCGCTGAGAAGCCGCCCGGCACCGTGGCCGCCCCCAGCCGCTGCTCGAGGTAGGACCAGACGCCCAGCCAGGCCGGCACCCGCGCCGGGTCCTGCCCCTGGGCGTGCGCGGGGTGCAGCGCCACCGCGCGCAGCCGCGGGTCGGGCAGGGTGGCGGCGCGCTCGGCGAGCGAGCGTCGGCCGCGCAGCAGGCGCACGGCCGCGGGGTCGGCGCTCGCCTTGTCGTAGGGGCGCTCGGCGTAGTCGCGCCGCACCAGCTCCCAGTCGTCGGCGTACGACGCGACGTACGCCGCCCACGCCGGCCCCAGCCCGGGACCGAGCCGGTCGAACGCCGCGATCTGCGCCGCCCGCGACCCGCCGGGCAGGGCGAGCGTCGACCCGTCGGCGAAGCGGTGCTCGCGCACCGGGTCGAGCGGCACCAGCTCGAGCTCCCGCTCCAGGGGGCGGCCGGTCTTGCGGAAGAGGTCGCGCAGCACCGCCGGGAGCAGCGTCGACGCCGCGCCACCGTCCCAGGCGAAGCCGTCGCGCTCGACGGGCGCCAGCGCCCCGCCGAGCCGGTCACCGGCCTCGCAGAGGGTCACCTCGTGCCCGAGCTTGGCGAGGCGGGCGGCGCTGGCCATCCCCGCCAGTCCGCCGCCCACGACCACGACCCGCGCCACGGCGCGACCCTACCGGCCGTCGGGGGCCGGTCAGGCGTCGCCGACCCGCTCGGGCTCCTGGTCGCGTCCCTTCCAGCGGCGCCAGCCACGGCGGACCAGCTTGCCGACGTGGTAGGTCACCACCAGCCCGATGATCAGCAGCACCGCCGCGATCGCGGCGGCGGCACGGGGGTGGTCGATCGCGAACCACACGACCGTCAGCACGGCGACGTCCTCGCCGACGCTGACGGCGACGTTGCTCGCCGGCTCGGGGGAGGAGTTGACCGCGAGCCGGGTGCTCGCCTTGACCAGGTGGGACAGCAGCGCGGTGCCGCCGCCGACGACCCCCAGCACGGCCGCCTCCAGCGTGGTCGCGTCTCCCGCCATCAGGACGCCGATCACCGCGCCGGCCGTGGGCCGGATCGCGGTGGAGATGGCGTCCCAGGTGGAGTCGAGGTAGGGGATCTTGTCGGCCACGAACTCCATGGCGAACAGGAAGCCCGCGGCCGCGAGCACGTCCCAGCGCCCCAGGGCGTCGGGGATCTCCTCGACGTTGTGCAGCCGGTCGGAGATGCCCAGGACCAGCACGACCAGGTAGGCGTTGATGCCGCTGGCCCAGCCGCTGGAGAACACCAAGGGGAGAGCTTCCACCCGCACATCTTAGGTACGCCGGCCCCGCCGGCCCTGAGTATCGGCACGGATGCCGCCGTCGGCGTGGCCCGCGAGGCTGGTGGGCGTCGGCCCGGTCCCGGGCGTCACGGGGGTGGTGCGGGGCCGGGCTCCGGCATGTCGGGGCTCCCTCCGGGTGGTGTGCGGACCGGTGGCTCGGTCGGCACCCCTACCATCGACGGCGTGGCGGATCTGCTGCTCCCGGTCGGCGACCGGACGCTCGACGTGGCCGTGTGGGGCCCGCACCACGGTGCGGCGCTGGTCTACCACCACGGCACCCCGGGCTGGCGGCTGCCGCCGGCCCCGGTCGTCGCCGCGGCCCGGCGCCGCGGGCTGCGTCTGGTGAGCTGGTCGCGCCCCGGCTACGCCCGGTCGACCCGGCAGCTCGGGCGCACCGTCGCCGACGTGGTGGCCGACCTGCGCGCGGTGCTCGACCACCTCGGCATCGACCGCGCCCACGTCGTCGGCTGGTCCGGCGGCGGCCCGCACGCGCTGGCCGGTGCCGTGCTGGCGCCGGACCGGGTGGCGGGCGCCCTGCTGCTCGCGGGCGTGGCGCCGTCCTCCGCCGACGGGCTGGACTGGACGGCCGGCATGGGCGCCGACAACATCGCCGAGTTCGGGGCCGCCCGTGCGGGCGAGGCGCCGCTGCGGGCCTTCCTCGAGGCGGCGCACGACGAGCTCGCCGCCGTCACCGGCGACGAGCTGGCGGCCTCGCTCGCGAGCCTGCTCCCCGCCGTCGACCTCGCCTCGCTGGAGCGCGACGGCCTCGCCGACGACTTGGCCGCGGGGTTCCGCGGGGCGATCTCGTCCGGCGTCGACGGCTGGCTCGACGACGACCTGGCGTTCGTGTCGCCCTGGGGCTTCGACCCGACCGAGCCGCGGGCGCCGGTGCACGTCTGGCAGGGCGACGCCGACCTGATGGTGCCGTTCGCCCACGGGGAGTGGCTGGCCGGCCGGGTGCCCGGCGCGCGGGCGCGGCTGCTGCCCGGGGAGGGGCACCTGTCGCTGGTCGCCGACCGGGTCGACGAGGCCCTCGACGCCCTGCTCCGGGGGTGAGGACCCGCGCCGTGGCGTGGGTCAGTCGACGTCGACCTCGGTGGCGCCGGTGAGCGCGACCAGCTCGTCGTACGACGTGGAGAAGACGGCTGCCGGGTGACCAGCGGCGGCCCAGACGACGGCGTACTGCCGCAGCCAGGGGTCGATGTAGGTCGGCACCGGGCCCGGGTGGGCGATCGGCGACACCCCGCCGATGACCTGGCCGGTGTGCTCGCGGACGAACTCCGGCTTGGCGCGTCGGAGCGCTCCGACCCCGATCGCGGCGGCGGCCTTGGCGGTGTCGACCCGGTGGCCGCCGGAGGTGAGGATCAGGACCGGCCCGCCGTCGGCGTCGAAGAGCAGGCTGTTGGCGATCGCACCCACCTCGCAGCCCAGAGCCTCGGCGGCCAGTGCCGCGGTGTGCACCGAGTCTGGCAGGATCACGATCTCACCGGTTCCTCCGCGCGCGGTGTGCTCGGCGCGGAACCTCGCGATCGCCGGATGCTCCGGCGTGGGCGATGACGAGGGTGGGGCGTCCGCTGTCGGGGGCTCCGGGGAGGATGGGGGCTCGCTCGTCATGGGGCGACCCTAGCGACGGTGCGGTCCCGTGCGGGCGGTGGGCTCGGGCGGGGCGGATGAGAGGAGAGAGATCCGGTGGGGCAGCTGCCGACCTCCGTGCGACGGTCGATCTGGACGGTGTGGGCGCTCGTGCTCTGGGGCGTGGTCGCCACCGTGCTGACCGTCCTGCTGCGCGACGACCTGGTCCTCGCCTGGGCCGAGGGCAACAGCGCCGCCCAGGAGGTCCTCGACGCCGGAGGGCTCGACGCCCTCGAGGAGAGCTCGATCCGGATCCCGGGCTTCGCGGCGCTCGCCGTGACCCTGCTGATCGTCTACGTCGCCCTGGCGGTGGTGCTGGTCGCGTTCCTGCGCGGCGGGCACGGCTGGGCCCGAATGACCCTGACCGCGACGGCGGCCTTCACCTCGTTCGCGATCGTGGTCGGGCTGGAGCGCGAGCTGCCGCTGCTGTTCGCCGTGATGTCGGTGGTGGCGCTGGTCCTCAACCTGGCGCTGATGTGGTTCCTCTGGCGCGGCGACACCGGCCGGTTCCTGCGCGCCGCTTCCGGTCGCGCCGCCGCCCCGCGGTGAGCGCTGGCCGATGCCGCGCGCCACGCTCGACACCCCGAGCCCGGCGTGCGGACCAATGGCTTCGGCGAGGTCGCTGTCACGCGGAGGGACTCGGTGTGGAGCCGCATTGGTCCGCACTTCGGGTACGTACCGTCACCGGGTAACCCTCCGCGTGACGATCCTCGGGCGAACACGTCGAGGGTGAAGCACGCATCGCGGCCTCCGTCCCGGGTTTCCCCGACGGAACCGTTGACGGGCTGTCGGGGGAGCGGTGTACCGTAGGCGGTGTTCGAACATCTGTTCGATCACCCCGGTGGGGGCGACCTCGACCCCCGCCCCCGCCGGGTCCCGCGCTGCGGGGAGGTCCGCGCATGCGGGTGTCCGGGGGTCGGGTGGCGGGGTCGAGTCGTTCGCTGGGAGGCAGGCATGAGGAAGTACGACGACCCCGTCGAGGTGCGGCAGGGCTGGATCGGGGCCCCGGAGAGCGGGGTGGAGGGGCCCGAGCAGTTCCTGTGGCGCGGCCGGCTGTGGCAGGTGCGGAGCGTGGTCGCCCACTGGGTGGAGACCGGCCCGTGGTGGCAGTCCGCCGGGGTGCGGGCCGTGCTCGGCAGCGACGACCGGGAGCCGCCGCCCCCGGGAGCGGGCCCGGGGGAGGGGAGCGCGCCCCCGCGGCCGCGGCTCGGGCAGGACCTGCTGGTGGAGCGGGAGCTGTGGCGGGTGGAGGCCGGCCGCGGCCGGCCCGCCCCCGAGCGCGCCCCCGAGGCAGCCGCCGAGGGCTGGTCCGGGGTCTTCGACCTGTCCTTCAGCTGGGCCGACGGGCAGTGGCAGCTCGTCGGCTGCGCGGACTGAGGGGAGAGAGTCGATGGCTCCGCACTCGCTGCCCGCCACCACCCACTCCTACCTCGCCCGGTCGGCCGCCTCCCTGCAGGAGGCGATCACCGCGCCCGACGTGCCGACCCGCTACGCCTGCGCCCATGTGGCGGCGCTGCGGGCGGCGGCCGCGCTGCTGGCCTCCCGCGCCCGGCCGACGCCGACCCGGCGGCGCCCCCAGAAGAACGCCTGGGTGCTGCTTGCCGAGGTCGCCCCCGAGCTGGGCGAGTGGGCGAGCTTCTTCGCCGCCGGCGCCGCCAAGCGGGCCGCCGCCGAGGCCGGGTCCACTCGCGCGGTGAGCGCCCGCGAGGCCGACGACCTGGTGCGCGACGCCGACCGCTTCCTGGCGGTGGTCGAGACGGCACTGGGGCTCACGCCTCACCTCTCGGGTGAGCACATCGGCGAGCTCCGAGCGGGCCGGGCCGGTGTCGCCTGACCCGTTCACCCATCTCCACGTCGCCTCCGGCTACTCCCTCCAGTACGGCGCGTCCCACCCGCACGTCCTGGTCCAGCGGGCGGCGGAGCAGGAGATGGACACCCTGGCCCTCACCGACCGCGACGGCACCTACGGCGCGGTGAAGTTCGCCAAGGCCTGCCTGGTGGCCGGGATCCGGCCGGTGCTCGGGGTCGACCTGGCCTACCGCCCGACGCAGGGCGGCGACGGGCGCCGTACGCCCGGCCCGCCGCGGCGCAGCCCGGTCCGCGGCGGGGAGCTCCGCGACCCGCGGCTGCCCCGGGTCACGCTGCTCGCCCATGCCGGGGGCGGCCGAGGGGGGACGACCGGAGGGGCGGCCGGGTGGGCGGCGCTCTGCCGGACCGTCTCGGCCACCCATCTGGCCGGCGAGCGCGGCAGCCCGGTGGCCGACCTCGACCTGCTGGCCCCCTTCCTCGAGAGCGGCGACGTGGTGGTGCTGCTCGGCCCGGCCTCCGAGCTGGGGGAGG
>JAUILS010000064.1 GCA_030432975.1 Actinomycetes bacterium | reverse complement strand
CCGGTTCACCAACCGCGGCCTCGAGGTGTGGGGGGTGCTGCCCACGCTCTACGACGGCCGCACCAACCACGCCCGGCGGGTGCTGGAGACCATCTCCGAGACCTACGACCTCGACGTCGTCGAGCCGCCCATCCCCAAGACCATCCGCTTCGCGGAGGCGCCGGCGGCCGGGCGCTCGATCCTGCGCACCAGCCGCAGCAGCAAGGGGGCGAAGGCCTACCGCGAGGTGGCCGAGGCGCTGGTGGCTCGCTCGCGGCGCAAGCGGCCGCGGAGCGGCTCGTCGAAGGGCCGTCGGTGAGCGAGGGCCGGCACCGCCGGGTGCCCGCGCCGCGGGCCTGGCGGGGCGTGTTCGGCGTGCTCGCCGCGGGCGTGACGACCGTGGCGGTGCTGGGCGGGCTCGGGGCGCTGCCCTCGTCGGCCACCTGGCAGGCCCAGGGCGTGGGCACGTCCGCCGGAGTGCTGCAGCAGGTGGCCTACGACCAGGTGACCGCCAGTGGCGGGGCGGATGGCGGGGCGGAGGTTCGGGCGGGGGACGAGGCGGAGGTCCGGGCGGACGAGGTCGCGGACGAGGTCACGGACGACAGGCTCGCCTCCGACGAGACGCTGCCGGCGGACTCCGGCCAGGGCCGGCGGGTGGTGTTCTCCGAGAGCCGGCAGCGGGTGTGGCTGGTGAGCGGTCGGCAGAACGTCAAGCGGACCTACCTCGTCTCCGGCAGCATCTACGACAACCTCGACCCGGGGACCTACGAGGTCTACTCCCGATCCGAGCAGGCCTGGGGGATCGACGACTCGGGCAGCATGAGGTGGTTCGTCCGGTTCGCGCGGGGTGAGCGCGCCGCCATCGGCTTCCACGACATCCCCGTCGCGGGCGGCCAGCAGGTGCAGACGGTCGCGCAGCTCGGCACCGAGCAGTCGCACGGCTGCATCCGTCAGCGCCCCGCGGACGCGCGGGCGCTGTGGCGGTTCGCCCCGCTGGGCACGACCGTCGTCGTCACCGCCTGAGCCTCGAGC
Organism: Actinomycetes bacterium; assembly: GCA_030432975.1. Taxonomy (GTDB): domain Bacteria; phylum Actinomycetota; class Actinomycetes; order Propionibacteriales; family Nocardioidaceae; genus Nocardioides. The sequence goes on along the minus strand of JAUILS010000064.1, from coordinate 13,988 downwards.
CGGCGGCGGATCGAGGCCGAGACCGGCTCAGGCCGTCTCGGTCGAGGTGGGCGCGGTCCCTCCGGCCTGCCCGCCACCCGAGCCGCCCGAGCGGCGGCGGCGCCGCCGCCGGTTGCCCGAGGGCCGGCTCTCGCCGTCGCCCGCGGGCCGGTTGCTGCCGCCGGCCGCGGATCCCGCCTGCTCGCCGCCCTCCACCGGGCGACCGCCCCGCGAACGGGTGCGCTGCCGGTTGCGGTTGCGCGAGGACCGCCCCCGCGGCTTCTCGTCGCGGCCCTCGCGGCGGCGGTCGTCGCGAGGCTTGTCCTCGCGCGGCGCGGGCGGGACCAGGCGGCCCTTGGTGCCCGGCGGGATCGCCAGGTCGTGGTAGAGGTGCTCGGAGGTGGAGTAGGTCTCCTGCGGCTCGTCGAACGGCAGCTCGAGCGCCTTGTTGATGACCTTCCAGCGGGTGAGGTCGGCCCAGTCGACGAACGTGACGGCGGTGCCGGTCGCGCCCGCGCGGCCGGTGCGGCCGATCCGGTGGACGTAGGTCTTGTCGTCCTCGGGGCAGACGTAGTTGACGACGTGGGACACGCCCTGCACGTCGATGCCGCGGGCGGCGACGTCGGTGGCGACGAGCACCTGGATCTTGTCCTCGCGGAACTTGGTGAGCGCCCGCTCCCGCGCGGTCTGGGCCATGTCGCCGTGCAGCGGGGAGGCCTGGAAGCCGCGCTCGGCGAGGTCGTCGGCGACGCGCTGGGCCTGCCGCTTGGTGCGGGTGAACACGATCATCTTGCTGGCGTCGTCGGCCTGCAGGATCCGGCCCAGGATCTCGGGCTTGTCGAGGTCGTGGGTCTGGTAGATGTACTGCGCCGTCGCGGGGACGGTCTGGCTGTCCTCCGACGACTCGGCGCGGATGTTCATCGGGTGCCGCATGTGGGTGCGGGCCAGGGCGACGATCGCGGCCGGCATGGTGGCCGAGAAGAGCATCGTCTGGCGGGTCTCCGGGGTCCGGGCGATCAGCCGCTCGACGTCGGGCAGGAAGCCCAGGTCGAGCATCTCGTCGGCCTCGTCGAGGACCAGCGCGTGCACGTGGGAGATGTCGAGCGCGCGGCGGTTGACCAGGTCGAGCAGCCGGCCGGGCGTGCCGACCACGATCTCGACGCCGGCGGAGAGGGCGTCGAGCTGCGGCTCGTAGGGGACGCCGCCGTAGACGGTGAGCACGCGCATGCCGCGGTCGGCGCCGGCGAGGGCGAGGTCGCCGCTCACCTGGAGCGCGAGCTCGCGGGTCGGGGCCACGATCAGCGCCTGCGGCTTGCCCTCGGGCAGGTCGGCGTAGTCACGGTCGTGCGGGGCGACGCTGCGCTGCAGCACGGGGATGCCGAACGCCAGCGTCTTGCCGGTGCCGGTGCGGGCCTGGCCGATGAGGTCGGTGCCCATCAGGGCCACTGAGAGCGTCATCTCCTGGATGGGGAACGGGGTGGTGATGCCGGCGCGCTCGAGCGCGTCGCAGATCTCGGGGAGCACCCCGAGCTCACGGAACGTAGTGATGGTCTTGTCGCTTTCGTCGTGTCGTGGAGTCGCCGTGCGGCGGACTCCCTCACGAGCGATCGTCGCCTCACCAGAGGCGGTCACCGACGTCCAGGGGTCTGCCGCGCACATGCGTGGCGAGCGGCGCAGCGACGCCATGACCTGCGGTGCGTGCGGTGGCTGCTCGCCGGTCTGCCGGCCGGGTGGACGGCGGACCTCGGGCACCATGGTATCGGTAGGGTGCGGCTGTGCCCGCATCGACGCCCCCGGAGAGCCCCGCCGACGACGCCCCGGGGCACGCCTCCGGGCAGGTGCCGGGCGAGCTGTCGGGGCCGCTCGCGGACCCGGCCTACCGCGCCGCCGTGGTCGACCTGCTGGGGGTGATCGCCTACGGCGAGCTGTCGGCGTTCGAGCGGCTCGCCGAGGACGCCACCATGGCGCCGACGCTGGAGGACAAGCTGGCGATGGCCGGCATGGCCGCCGCGGAGTTCGGTCACGTCGCCGCGCTGCGCGAGCGGGTCGAGGCGCTGGGTGGCTCCGTCACCGAGGCGATGGCGCCGTTCCAGCGGGCCATCGACGACTTCCACGGCCACACGGCCCCCACGGACTGGTACGAAGGGCTGATCAAGGCCTACGTGGGCGACGGGTTGGCCGCCGACTTCTACCGCGAGATCGCCGCGACCCTGGACGCCGACACCCGCGAGCTCGTGGTCGCCGCGATGCAGGACGTGGGGCACGCCGACTTCGTGGTCGACCGGGTGCGCAGCGCCATCGCCGCCGACCACCGCCTGGCCGGCCGGCTCGCCCTGTGGGGGCGCCGGCTGATGGGTGAGGCTCTCTCCCAGGCGCAGCGGGTCGCCGCGGAGCGCGACGCGCTCACCGCGCTGCTCGCCGGCGGCGTCGACCGGCCCGGGATGGACCTGGCGGCGATCGGGCGGATGTTCAACCGGCTCACGGAGCGGCACGCGGAGCGGATGGCCGCGCTGGGCCTGGAGCCCTGAGGCCGACGATCCCGCCGGTGCCCCGACACGACACGAGCCCCCACGACCCGGGGGCCGTGGGGGCTCGCGCTTCGTCGGGTGTCGGTCAGACCTTGCTGCGGCCGGTCACGGCCGCCGCGATCATCACGAAGACGGCCGCCAGCGCGACGGCCGCGAAGAACGCGATCCAGTCGAAGCCGTTGGTGCCACCGAAGAGGCCGTAGCCGATCAGCACGCCGCCGATGCCGCAGATGATCGTCAGCCACAGCGGGATGTTGTCACGGTCTCCGGGGGCCACGAACTTGCCCAGCAGCCCGATGATGGTGCCGCCGATCAGTACGCCGATCCAGCCAAGCATGGTTACTCCTTGTTCCCTCGCGGGTCGGGTCCCCGAACGTCGGGGATGTCGTCCACATCATGCCCCGAGCGGGCCCGGACCCCGGTCATCGGGGGCGGAAGCCGCGTCGGCGCGTCGGGGGAGTACCCCGGAATCAGGACCGGAAACCCACGTGGCCGGACACGCCCCCGCCGATCTCGACGTAGGCCAGCCGGTCGGCCGGGACGACGACGCGACGGCCCTTGCCGTCGACGAGGGAGAGGACGCCGCCGGACGCGACGGCGTCGGCGACGGCCTTCTCGACCGTCTCCGGGCTGTCGTCCGTCTCCACGGTGAGCTCACGGGGGGCGTGCTGAACGCCGATCTTGACCTCCATGCGCTCAGTGTCCCCCACCGGTCAATGCCGGCGCCGAGCGGGGCATCAGTGCTCGTCGGTGAGGGGGTAGCCGCGGATGCCGCGCCAGGCCAGCCCGGCGACCAGGGCCACGGCCTCGTCGCGGGGCACCTCGGAGCCCTCGGCCAGCCAGAACCGGGAGCTCACCTGGGCCATCCCGACCAGGGACACCGCCAGCAGCCGGGACGCCTCGTCGGGCAGGCCGGTGTCGTCGTGGATGACGTGGGCGATCATGTCGGCGCAGTCGTTGGTCACCCGCTCGAGCTGGGCGCGGACGGCCGGCTCGTTGGTCAGGTCGGACTCGAAGACCAGCCGGAACGCCCCGCTCTCGCTGGCGACGTAGCCGTAGAACGCGTCGATGGTGGCCGCGACCCGCTGCTTGTTGTCGTGGGTCGACGCGAGCGCCTGCCGGCAGTTGTCGATGATCGTGTCGCAGGAGGCGTCCAACAGCGCGAGGTAGAGCTCGAGCTTGCCGGGGAAGTGCTGGTAGAGCACCGGCTTGGAGACCCCGGCGCGGTCGGCGATCTCGTCCATCGCGGCCGCGTGGTAGCCCTGGGCCACGAACACCTCCAGCGCGGAGGCGAGCAGCTGGGCGCGACGCTCGCGGCGCGGCATCCGGCCGCCGCGGGGCCGCGAGGTGTCGTCGTACCGGGTCGCGGTCACGGTGGCCATCTCCTGCCGGTCGGGGGCGCGGTCGGTCTGACCGGGCCGGGCGCACGCAGCCTACCGCCGAGTACGGCGATGCTCGCGACGCCGCCCCGCCCGTGGACGCGGGCGCGGGGACGCCGGCCACGGCCGGCGGGGCCGTCCGGATCGCGGACCGGCCGTCCGAGGAGAGAGACGGCCCGCGACGATGGGGAACATCGCCGTCGCGCGCGACGTTGTGGCCCCCGACCGCGCGTGAGACCGCCGCACCCGACCCTAGGAGCACCCGTGAGCTTTCCCCCGCTGGTGGAGCCGGCCGACGAGCTGACCATCGACGAGGTCCGTCGCTACAGCCGGCACCTGATCATCCCCGACGTGGGCATGACCGGCCAGAAGCGGCTCAAGAACGCCAAGGTGCTGGTGATCGGCGCCGGCGGGCTGGGGAGCCCGGCCCTGATGTACCTCGCCGCCGCGGGGGTCGGCACGATCGGCGTCGCGGAGTTCGACGAGGTCGACGAGTCCAACCTGCAGCGCCAGATCATCCACGGCCAGTCCGACATCGGGCGGCCGAAGGCCGAGTCGGCGCGCGACTCCATCGCCGAGGTCAACCCTCTGGTCAACGTCGTCGTGCACAACGAGCGCCTCGACAACGACAACGTGATGGGGATCTTCGAGGGCTACGACCTGATCGTCGACGGCACCGACAACTTCGCCACGCGCTACATGGTCAACGACGCGGCGTACTTCCTCGGCATCCCCTACGTCTGGGGCTCGATCTACCGCTTCGACGGACAGGCGTCGGCGTTCTGGCCGACCGCGACGCTGGAGGACGGCAGCAGCGCCGAGGCGCCGTGCTACCGCTGCCTCTACCCCGAGCCCCCGCCCCCCGGCATGGTGCCGTCGTGCGCCGAGGGCGGCGTGCTGGGCGTGCTGTGCGCCTCCATCGGCTCGATCCAGGTCAACGAGGCGATCAAGCTGCTGACCGGCGTCGGCGAGCCGCTCGTCGGCCAGCTGATGATCTACGACGCCCTGGAGATGAACTACCGCAAGCTCAAGGTGCGCAAGGACCCGAGCTGCGCGCTGTGCGGGGACAACCCGACCGTCACCGGACTGATCGACTACGAGAGCTTCTGCGGCGCGATCTCCGACGAGGCGGCCGACGCCGCCGCGGGACACACCATCTCGGTGGTGCAGCTGGAGCACATGCTCAAGGAGCGCGAGGAGGGCTCGCGCGACTTCGTGCTCGTCGACGTCCGGGAGCCCAACGAGTGGGAGATCAACCGGATCCCCGGGGCGGTGCTGATCCCGAAGGGCGAGTTCCTCAACGGCAACGCGCTCGCGGAACTGCCGTCGGTCGACTCCGGCACCCAGGTCGTGCTGCACTGCAAGTCGGGCGTCCGCTCGGCCGAGGCGCTGGCCGTGCTCAAGGGCGCGGGCTACGACGACGCCGTCCACGTCGGCGGCGGCGTGGTGGCGTGGGTCAACCAGATCGACCCCAGCCAGCCGTCGTACTGACCCCTCAGAGGTCGATGACGACCTTGCCGACCGCGCCGTCCTCGACGGCGCGGTGGGCGGCCGCGGTCTCGGCGAGCGAGAAGCGGTGCAGCGGCAGCCCGGCGTCCGCGCCCACCCGCAGCGCGCCGTCACTCAACGCGGCGTCGATCGCGGCGACCGCGTCGTCGACGGCAGCGTCGGGGACGGTGTAGAGCAGCACGAACTGGTAGCGCGTGTTGGTGGTCATGTGGGCGCGCACCGGGATGGCCGCGGTCGGGGCGTCGTTGGCGTAGACCGCGACCGTGGCGTGCGTGGCGACCACGGCCGCGTCGAGCTCGGCGTTGGCCGCCGGCGCGACCTCGACGACCAGGTCGACCCCGTCGGGAGCGAGCTCGCGAATCCGTGCGGCGGCGTCGTCGGCGCGGTAGTCGATCACGTGGTCGGCCCCCGCCGCTCGGGCGAGGGTCGCCTTGTCGGGGCCGCTCACGGTGGTGAGGACGGTGGCGCCGGCCCAGCCCGCCAGCTCGATGGCCGCGTGCCCGACGGCTCCGGCCCCGCCGGCGACGAGCACGGTGCGGCCCGCGAGGGTGCCGGGTGCCAGCCGTCGTGGACCGCCCTCGGCCACGGTGAGGCACCGGTGGGCCGTGATCGCCGGGACGCCGAGGGCCGCGCCCACGTCGAAGGAGGCGCCGTCGGGGAGCGGACGCACCCGGCGCTGCGGCAGCACGGCGTACTCGCGGGTGGTGCCGCCGGCCAGCCAGACCCAGGCCCGCCGGCCCGCCGCGAGGCCGGTGACGCCCGCGCCGACGGCGTCGACCACCCCCGCGCCGTCCTGGCCCGGGACCACCTCCGGCTGGGTCATCGGCGCGGTGAGGCCGGTGCGGACCTTCCAGTCGGTGGGGTTGACGCCGGCCACCCGGAGCCGCACCCGGACCTCGCCCGGGCCGGGCTCGGGCACCTCCCGGTCGACCAGCTGCAGGACCTCCGGGCCCCCGGTCTCGGTGTAGACGACGGCGCGCATGACCCGAACCTACCCTCCGGCTCGTCCACAGGTCGGAGGGTAGGTTTGTGGACAGGGCGGCGCTATCTGTGGAGGAGTCGGGAGACTCTGTGGACGACACGCCGGGGCGTCGAGAAAGTTGGAAGAAATCTCGCGAAACCCCTTGTGCCATGGGGCTTTTCCGACATACAACTTCTCTCACGCACTTCCTCCGGGAAGGGCGGGGCGACTCGGAGACGAGGGTCCACACCGCGGGGCAACTCGCGGCAGCGACAGGGTGACGACGTCGCTGGGGCCGGAGTCGAAGGGTCGTCGACCGGAGGCGTCACCACGATCCGGTCGAGCGGGCGGAGGCGTGCAAGCGCCGAAGCCCACCGGTTGGGAACGGCCGGGGCTTGCCCCGACCGGACCCGCCACCCGAAGGGCCCTTGTGACTCATACTCACGAGGGCCCTTCACCTATTTCCGGACCCACCCCGTCGTGTCCACGCCCGGGGGACGTGCCGCGCCCTCGCTCGTGGCTGCGCCACAATGGCCTCATGCTCTACGGCGCCGCGCACGCGGTCATCCCGCCGGTGGTGAAGACCATCTGGCGGCCCGACGTGCGCGGACTCGACCGGGTGCCCGACGTCGGCCCCGTCATCCTGGCGAGCAACCACCTGAGCTTCGCCGACAGCGTGGTGATCCCGGTGGTGGTGCCGCGCAAGGTGGTCTTCCTGGCCAAGGCCGACTACTTCACCGGCTCCGGTGTGCGGGGTGCCCTGTCCCGGGCCTGGTTCGGCGGACTGGGCATGCTGCCGGTCGACCGCGACGACACCAAGGCGGCGATGGACAGCCTCGACACCGCCCTGGAGGTGCTCGGCAAGGGGGAGGCGTTCGGGATCTATCCCGAGGGCACCCGCTCGCGCGACGGGCGGCTCTATCGCGGGCGCACCGGTGTCGCGCACCTCGCGCTGACCGCCGGCTGCCCGGTGGTCCCGGTCGGCCTGCGCGGCACGCAGAACCTCCAGCCCGTGGGCGCCCGCCTGCCCCGGCTGGCCAAGGTGACGATCTCCTTCGGCGAGCCGATCGACTTCCGGGGCCGCTTCGACGGCACGGCGCCCGGCCGGGCCCGGCGCGAGGCCACCGACGAGATCATGGCCGCGATCCAGGAGCTGAGCGGGCAGGAGCTCGCCGGCGTCTACAACGACCGACCACCCGACCTGTGAGGGCAGCGGACAGCTGAGCGGGTGTGGTTGGCTGCGGCCATGACGCAGCGGCTGACCGTGATCACCGGGGGGACCCGCGGCATCGGAGCCGCGACCGCACGGCGGCTGGCCGCGGACGGTCACGACCTGGTGCTGGCCTACGCCGGCGACGACGAGGCGGCGGCGGCCACCGCGGCCGCGGTCGGCGAGGCCGGGGTGGCCTGCCGGACGGTGCGCTGCGACCTCACCACCGAGGAGGGGGTCGACGCGCTGTTCGGCGTCGCCGAGGGGCTCGGCACGCTGACCGGGCTGGTCAACAACGCCGGGGCGACGTACCACATCGGCCCGCTGGCCGAGACCGAGCCGGACGTCGTACGGCGCACCATCGACCTCAACTTGACCGCCGCCCTGCTCTGTGCCCGCCGGGCCGTGCAGGTGATGTCGACCGACCGGGGCAGCGCGGGAGGGGTGGTCGTCAACGTCTCGTCGGGCGCGGCCACGCTCGGCTCGCCGGGGGAGTACGTGCAGTACGCCGCGGCGAAGGCGGGGGTCGACGCGCTGACGCACGGGCTCGGCACCGAGGTGGCGGGCCAGGGCATCCGCGTGGTGGGGGTGGCGCCCGGCCACATCCGCACCCGGATGCACGCCGACGCCGGGGAGCCCGGCCGGCTGGAGCGGGTCGCCCCGAGCATCCCGATGCGCCGACCGGGCGAGCCCGAGGAGGTCGCCGAGGCGATCGCCTGGCTGATGAGCGACGCGGCGTCGTACGTCACCGGGACGACGCTGCGGGTCGCCGGAGGCCGGTGAGGCCGCGGGGCGGACGGGCGCTCAGGGGAAGGCGACGCGTTGCCCGATGCCGCGCTCCTCGGCGCGGGCGAGGACCAGCTGACCGAGGGCCACGTCGTCCATCGCGATGCCCATGTTGAGGAACGTCCGCCGCCCCTGACGGGGGACCTCGACCCCGCCCGAGACCACGTCGGCGAGCTCGGCCGCCGGGGCCGGAAGGCCCTGGAAGTAGTGCCCGCGCGCGGCCACGGCGGCGTACTGGTCGTGATCGTCGACCACGAAGATCGCGGCGTCGGAGAACGCCGCCGCCGCCATCGCGTCGTCGTAGTCGACGGGGAGCAGCAGCGCGTCGTCGGCGGTGCCGGAGGCGTCGGTCTTGGGGTCCAGCGGTCGGGTGATGCAGGTGATCGCGACGTCGACGCCCTCGAGGGCGCCGGCCGGCGTCTCGACGAACGTGGTGTGCCGGTCGCCGGCGAGCGCGAAGACCTGCTCGGCGTGGACCTGCCGGTGGTCGAAGGCGAGCACCTCCTCGACCTCCGGGTGGACGGCCAGCGTGACCTCCAGGTGGCGGCGCCCCTGGACGCCGCAGCCGACGATGCCGACCCGGCGCACCGGGCCTGGCACGTGCCGCATCGTCACTCCCGAGACGCCCGGGGTGCGCATCTCGGTGACCCAGCCGCCGTCGACCAGGGCTTGGGGGCGCCCGGTCTCCGCGTCGGTCATCAGCAGCGAGCCGAAGATGTAGGGGAGTCCACGGGTGTGGTTGCCCTCGTGGCCCGAGACCCACTTGATGCCGAGCGCGTCGGAGCCAGCGAGGTAGGCCGGCATCGCGTTGACGAACGCGTCGTCGCGCGGGACCACCTTGGGCTTGGGCGGGTTCTGCACCTGGCCCCGGGACTTCTGCAGGAACGCGTCGTCCAGGACGTCGATGATCTCGTCCCAGGTCAGCTCGAGCCGCTCGAGGTCGGCACGGTTGAGGACCAGCAGCTCACCCGGGGAGGTCATGGGCTCACCGTAGCGGCGGTGCCGCGCCGGTGCCCGCGCGGCTCACTTCGCCTGCGCGCAGCCCTTGCGAACGACGTAGCCCTTGTTGGTCTGCATGGTGCGCAGCCCCACCGCGTGGGCCTCCTTGACCGCGGTCACGGTCTGCGCGTTGCGGCTGGCGACGCGGGCGCCGAGGCCGCGCAGGTCGGCCACGAGCCTGGCGTCGTAGCGGGAGGCGTCCAGCTGGATCAGCGTCGCCAGGCCGGCCAGCGACGCGGCGTCGGCCGGGTCGCGGGGCACCGTGCGGTGGAACGTCAGGAGGTCGGGGGCGAGCGCCTGGAACTCCTGCTGTGCGCTCCCGCCCACGAACACCCGGTCGCTCATCCGGGTCTGGCGGATGGCCCGGGCGATGTAGGCGAGGCCGGCGTCGTCCCAGGCCTCCTGGTGCTGGTGGTAGCGCTTGACCTCCAGCAACAGCTTGGCCTGGTGGTTGCGGGCCACGCGGAGCGCCTTCCACAGCCCGAGCACCCGGCCACCCTTCTTGAGCGGGATCGCGGTGACCTCGGCGTAGGTGAGGCTCTCGGCGGCGCGCTTGTCGGCGCCGCCGGTGATCCGCTTGAGGGTGTCGTCGTGCACCAGCACGACCTTGCCGTCCTTGGTCACCCGCAGGTCGAGCTCGGCGCCCCACCCCCACCTGGCCGAGGCCTTGATGCCCGCCGGCTGCTCCTCGTCGAAGCCCTTGACGTAGGCACGGTGGATGATCGCGCGGCAGCGCTCCGGGGCGGCGGCGGTCGCCGGCGGTGCCGGGACCACCACCGTCGGGACGACCAGGGCGGCCGCGGCGACCAGCGCGACGCGGGCGAGCACCCGGCGTACGGCGCCGGGCGTGCTGCTCCTGCCTGCGGCGGTGTGTGTGGTGGCGGTGCGTGTGGTGGCGGTGTCGCTGGATGGTGCGGTCGACGGTGAAGTCATGTCGCTCGGGTTCGGCCCCGCGGGCCCCCATGCCCCCGTTCGGCGTCGGAATCGTCGTGACCGGCCCCGAGCCCGGCTTCTGCGCTGGCCAGCATAGGCAGGGCGCGGTGAAACCTCACATCGGCGAGCGTCGCGGCTCGCTGTCAGCGCCGGATGGTTGGCTGTGCGCATGCCCACCACGTCGAGCGACGCGAGCCCCGGCGGGCCGGCGTACCACCTGGTGCGGCCGGACCGGTCGGTCGAGCCGGTCGCGCTCGACGACGACCAGCGTCGCGTCGTGGAGCACCCGGGCGGGCCGCTGCTGGTGCTCGCCGGACCTGGCACCGGCAAGACCACGACGCTGGTCGAGGCGATCGCCGAGCGGGTCGAGGCGCGGGGGGCGCGGGCCGACCAGGTGCTGGCGCTGACCTTCTCCCGCAAGGCGGCCGAGCAGCTGCGCGACCGGGTGACGGCGCGGCTCGGCCGGACCACCGGGTCGGCGATGTGCTCGACGATCCACTCCTTCGCCTACGGCCTGGTCCGTCGCTACGCGCCGCGGGAGCTCTACCGCGCGCCGCTGCGCCTGCTGTCGGCGCCCGAGCAGGACGTCGTGGTGCGCGAGCTGCTCCAGCGGCACGCCGAGTCCGTCCGCTGGCCCCCCGAGCTCGACCGGGCGCTGGAGACGCGCGGCTTCGCCCGCGAGGTGCAGATGGTGCTGTCCCGCGCCCGCGAGAAGGGCATGGAGAGCGACCAGCTGGTGGCGCTGGGCGAGCAGGAGGGCCGCCCCGAGCTGGTCGCGGCGGGGCTCTTCCTGGCCGACTACCTCACCAACCTCGACGACCAGTCGGCCACCGACTACGCCGACCTCATCCGCCGGGCCGTCATCGAGGCGCACGTCCACCGCGACGAGCTGCGCCGCGAGTTCCGGCACGTCTTCGTCGACGAGTACCAAGACACCGACCCCGGTCAGGTCGACCTGCTGCGCGCGCTGTCCGGCGACGGCGGCGACCTGGTCGTGGTGGGCGACCCCCACCAGTCGATCTATGCCTTCCGGGGGGCCGAGGTCCGCGGCATCCTCGAGTTCCCCACCGACTTCCCGCGGGCCGACGGCTCGCCGGCCCCGGTCGTGTCGCTGCGGACCACGCGGCGGTTCGGACCGCGGCTGCTCACCGCCGCGCAGCGGGTCGCCGGACGCATCGGGCTCCCCGGATCGGTCGACGAGGCGGCCCGGGCCGCGTTCCTGGCGCCGGTCGCGCTCGAGGGCGACGGGTCCCGCGACGGCGCTCGTGATGCGGGCCGGGTCCGGGTGTGCACCTTCGACACCGAGCGCGCCGAGGCCGAGCACCTCGCCGACCTGCTCCGCCGGGCCCACCTGGAGGACGGCCTCGCCTGGGACCGGATGGCGGTGCTGGTCCGGTCGGGGCGCGCCAGCATCCCGCCGCTGCGCCGGGCGCTGGGGGCGGCCGGCGTCCCCGTCGAGGTCGCGCGCGACGAGCTGCCGCTGGTGCAGGACCCGTCGGTGCTGCCCCTGCTCGACGCGCTCCACGCGGCGGTCAACCTCGACCACGACGACGACGGCTCCGCCGGCCGCGTTGACGTCGGCTCCGCCGACCGCGTTGACGTCGGCTCCGCCGACCGGGTCGACGCCGCGCGGGCGGAGTCGCTCCTGCTCGGTCCGCTCGGCGGCCTCGACGCGGGCGACGTACGCCGGCTCTCCCGGCTGCTGCGCACCCGCGAGAAGGACCTCGCCCGGGCCGAGGGCCGGCTGCCGCTGACCTCCCGGGAGCTGGTCCGCCGGGCCGTGGTGCGCGACGGGTTCCTCGACGACGTGACGGGGCCCGAGGCCGCGGCCACGCGGGCGCTCCAGACGCTGCTGCGCGCGACCGGCGACGCGCTCGCCGACGACGGCACCGCCGAGGATGCCCTGTGGCGGCTGTGGTCGGGCACGGACTGGCCCGGGCGGCTCCGTCGGGCGGCCGAAGCCGGCGGGGGCGGGGCGCGGCGGGCACATCGCGACCTCGACTCCGTCGTCGCGCTGTTCGACGTGGCGGCGCGCGAGGCGGAGAAGCGCGACACCGCGGCGGTCACCGGCGCCTCCGGCGTGCGCGACTTCCTCTCCCGGCTGGAGGCGCAGCAGATCCCGGCCGACACCCTGGCCGAGCAGGGGGTGCGCGGCGCGGCCGTGCGGCTGCTCACCGCCCACCGGTCCAAGGGTCTGGAGTGGGATCTGGTCGTGGTCGCCCACGTGCAGCAGGACGCCTGGCCCGACCTGCGGCGCCGCTCGACCATGCTCCAGGCCGACCGGATCGGGCGGGGCGAGCTGGTGCCGCCGCCGACCCCGCGCGAGCTGCTGCAGGAGGAGCGGCGGCTGTTCTACGTCGCCTGCACCCGCGCCCGGTCGCGGCTGGTCGTGACGGCGGTCGCCTCCGCCGAGGACGACGGTGAGCAGCCCTCGCGGTTCCTGGCCGAGCTCGGGGTGACCGTCGAGCACGTCGACGGGCGACCGCCACGACCGCTGTCGCTCGCGGGACTCGTCAGCGAGCTGCGCCGCACCGTCGCCGACCCGGCCACCGGAGACGCGCTGCGCGCCGCCGCGGCCCGGCGGCTGGCCCGGCTGGCCTCCGAGGCCGTCGGCCACGGCACCGGTGCGCGGCCCCTGGTGCCGCAGGCCGACCCGGCCTCCTGGTGGGGCACCCGGGCCGCGTCCCGCTCCGAGGAGCCGGTCCGCGACCCCGAGCGTCCGGTGCCCGTCTCGGCATCGATGCTCGAGCACGTGCTGGCCTGCCCGACCCAGTGGTTCCTGATGGCCGAGGCGGGCGGCGCCGGTCCCGCCCACCAGTCGGCCAACATCGGGCAGCTCGTCCACGCGCTCGCCCAGCGGGTCGCCGTCGGCGAGGTGGCGCCCGACCTCGACACGCTGATGGGCCACGTCGACGAGGTCTGGGGGCGCCTGCACTTCCGGACGCCCTGGTCGGCGGAGCGGGAGCACGACCGGATCGCGGTCGCGCTCACCCGCTTCCTCGCCTGGCACGCCGGCAACCCGCGGCAGCTGGTCGGCACCGAGGAGCGCTTCGAGACCGTGGTGCCGCTCGACAGCGGGGAGCGGGTCACGCTGTTCGGCTACGCCGACCGGCTGGAGATCGACGCCGACGGCCGCGTCGTCGTGGTCGACCTCAAGACCGCCAAGAACGCGCCCACCGGGCCCGCGGTGCAGCGGCACGTGCAGCTCGGCCTCTACCAGTACGCCGTCGACCACGGCGCGCTCGACGACCTCGGTGGTGAGGAGCAGGGCGCCGCCCCGCTCCGGTCGGCCGGCGCCGAGCTGGTCCAGCTCGGGCTGCCCGAGGGCGACGACGCGGTCGTGCAGCACCAGCCGGCGTACCCCGACGACGGGCCGGAGCGCAGCCTGCTCCGCGGGCAGCTCGAGCGGGCCGCCGCCCTGGTGCGAGCCGAGCAGTTCCCGGCCGTGGCCGGCGACCACTGCCGCGACTGCGACTTCCGCTCCCTCTGCCCGATCCAGGGCGCCGGGTCGGTGACGTCGCGATGACCACGCCTCCGGCGACGCCCTCGACGACCCCCGTGCCGATCACCGACGCCCAGCAGCTCGCGACGCTGATGGGCTGGGACTTCGCCCCGAGCCCCGAGCAGTGGGAGGCGATCCGGGCGCCGCTGGCGCCGGCCGTCGTCATCGCCGGGGCCGGCTCGGGCAAGACCACGCTGATGGC
>JAUILS010000063.1 GCA_030432975.1 Actinomycetes bacterium | reverse complement strand
CTCTCGGAGCTCGAGGACTGGGCGTTCTCAGAGGTGGCTGACGCCTGACCCCTCCGCGCATTCACGCCGTGGGCGTCCGGTGTCAGAGCTCAGTGGGCCGGTAGCTGAGGGCTCGGTCCACGATCTCGGCAGCGGTCGGCTCGCGGTCGAAGTGCTGGTGTGGCCAGAAGACCAGGTCAACGGCGCGGGGGTCAGGTACGCCGCGCTCGAACTCGGCCACGAGCTGGTCGACCTCCGCATCGCTGGCGCAGGTGCCGTTCAGCAACCGCAGGACGATCTCGATCAGCCGGTCGCGTTCAGCCACGCAACCAGGTTGTCATGACGCGTCCGACCGGCGCACTGGTCTGCCGATGAGACCGCGTGGTCGGGCCTACGGCTCCCAGATGTCAAGCGTGATCGCAGCGACGCTCCCTTGCTCGTCCAAGAAGACGTCAACGGTGAACCATGAGAGGCAACTGTCAATGGATGAGCGTGATGGCTGGACGGACACCCGCCGGTAGTCCTTGAACTCCCGTGGCGCGGGCACGGGAGGGCTCGCGCAGTGCGGGTGTTCGCCGACGGAGACCTGGAAGGCGCCTCGACCGCCCACGGAGTCGGCACCGGCTTCCTCAGCATGGCGCTGGATAAGTTCGAGGGCGCTGAACGGCCCTGTGTAGGCGCGGAAGTACTTGGCCCTGATGACCCAGGCCGAGGTGTCCGCAGCGTCGGACATGTCGAGAGTGGCCTCGATGTCACGGCTGAGCCCGAGTGCGACCTCGTTGGCCAGAGGGAGACGCGAGGCCGTCTCCAGCGACGGGTCGACTGCGAAGGAGACCAAGTCGCGTATCAGTCGCTCGTCTTCCGTCGTCGGTGTGGGCTTGGGCGAAGGCGTGCCCGTCTGCGTCGCGGCTTGCCTGGACGGCGCCGAGGTCGGGCTGCTCGGCGAGGATGTCTGCTCGCCACTCCCGACGTCAGCAGCTGTCCTCGACTCTCCGCCGCAGCCGGCAAGGAGTAGCAGGCTCGCGCCGACGACGGTGCCCGTGGCCAACCTCAGCAACGTGATCTCCGCCCCGCTTGATGGCTTCGTTGCGACGCAGGGTAGACGCGCGACCACAGACAATGGTTGTCACGCCGCGCACAGAGCCAGCGTCGTTCGCCCTACGGCGGCGCGCGGATCTGCCGTTGCGAGGTCGTCCGATGAGCCGCCACCCGGACCCACAGGCGGCCACCTGTGGTGGCGCCAGCGCGGGAACGTTCGAGCGCCCAGCCCATTGGTGGGTCCGAAGGGTGGCTGGACGCAGGAACGACGCAGGGATTCGGACAAGCCGCGGCCGGAAGGCCATGCCCACCACGTGGCCGGCCGAGAGGCAGGCTCTCGCGGCTCGACCAGAGGCTGGTCGGCACGTCGTGTGCCCGGCCCCGCGGGGACTACGACGGCTCAGGCACACGACCCCACACGCGGCGTGCTCAGCCGCCGTCGTAGATCTCGGAGGCGGGCCGGCCCAGGTCTCCCAGCCGGCCCTGCTCCTCTCCGTTGACGACGACCTCGACGCCGCCGTCGGAGGAGTCCAGCCGGATCGGGGGCACCACGTCGAGGCGCCGGGACTCACCGAAGGCCAGGTCGCCGGTGAAGGCGATCCGGCCGTTGCCGTCGCGCACCACCACGTGCGCGCCGCCGCCGGCGGCACGCAGCAGCATCGGCACGGCCTTGCCGCTGGCACCCGCGCTGTTGACGCCTCCGGAGCCGGCGCCGAGGCCGGCCACCCGCTCGGGAGCGGGGGTGTCGAGCGCCAGCCTCGCGACCGACCAGGCCAGGACGACGGCCATCACGGCCGCGACCAGCACCGACCAGCGCGGGCTCTGCCGCGGTGGGGCCGGC
This sequence comes from Actinomycetes bacterium, assembly GCA_030432975.1. GTDB lineage: Bacteria > Actinomycetota > Actinomycetes > Propionibacteriales > Nocardioidaceae > Nocardioides. The sequence continues at coordinate 13,180 of JAUILS010000063.1, read as the reverse complement.
TCGCGGGCGGGCAGCGCGGCCTGGCGGGCTGCGGTGGGCGCGGACGACGAGGCCGGGCGGTCGGCGTAGTGCTCGTCGTAGCCCGCCACCAGCGGGGCCGCGTCGAGCCCGAGCACCCGGGCGAGGGTCCGCAGGTGGCCGCGGGCGTAGAAGTCGCCGCCGCAGGCGGCGAAGTCGTCGCGCTCGACGGCCTCGATGACGCGCGCGGGGATCCGGGTGCGCTCCGCGAGCTGGTCGAGGCTCAGCCCGAGCAGCCGCCGGGCGCGGACCAGCTCGGGACCGAGCACGGGCTCGGCCACCGGCCAGACGATGGCCTCGGTGAGCTCCTCCCCCGGCACCGGCGGCTCGGCGTCGGCGTCCGGGGTGACCTCGGCGTCCGAGGCGTCGGCGTTGTCGGCCTGGTCGCCGAGCAGGTGACCGAGGTCGTCGCCGCGCCGGAGCTGCTCGCCCTCGGGCAGCGCGAGGGCGACGGTGTCCGCATCGACGAGGGGGTCGGCCGCCAGGGCCAGGGCGCCGTCGGTGGCGGGTCCGGCGTCGGGCGCCTCGCCCGTGCCGCGCAGCCGCGCCACGACTCCCGCGCCGGGGCTCGGCAGGCGGTCGGCGAGCGCGGCGATGCCCGAGGCGAGCACCGGACGCGGGTCCCGCCAGTGCGACAGCCCGTGGGACGGCCCGTGGGACGACGCGGACCCGTCGGGCTCCACGTCCGTGGGTGCGCCCGCCGCTGCCTCGCCGGGCAGGGGGTGGACCGCGGCGTCGGTGTCGCCCCGGCCCAGCAGCGACGCCAGCACCAGGGCGGGATCGCCGTCGGCGGCGACGCGGGTGCCCAGCCCGATCGGAAGGGCGTGGTTCTCCGCCCCGGAGGCGACCCGCAGCCGGCCGTCGCGAAGCCCGACCCGCGGGGTCAGCTCGGCGTCGGTCAGCTCGTCGGTCACGATCCCGACCCACCGGCGACCGCGGCGCAGCCGCACCCCCTCGGCGGTGACGACGGCCAGCGGGGTCCGCGCGTCGAGCAGGCCACCGAGGAAGAGCAACGCGATCCCGGCCAGGACCACGGCCAGCGTCCAGTCGAGGGCGGCGCCGGTGGCCAGCGCCCGGCCGAGGTACGCCGTCGCGACAGCGGCCGCTGCGACCCCCACCGCGCCCAGCAGCGCCCCGCGCCGGCGTACCTCCAGGAGCGGAGGCTCGACCGGCTCCAGCTCGGGCGCCTGCCCGGCGGTGCTCACGCCTCCCCCTGGAGGGTGACCAGCACCGACTCGAGCTCGTCGGGCTTGACCAGCACGTCTCGGGCCTTCGACCCCTCGCTGGGCCCGACGACCCCTCGGCTCTCCAGGATGTCCATCAGCCGCCCGGCCTTCGCGAAGCCGACGCGCAGCTTGCGCTGCAGCATCGAGGTCGAGCCGAACTGCGTGGACACGACCAGCTCGATCGCCTGGACCACCAGGTCCATGTCGTCGCCGATCTCGTCGTCGAGGTCGCGCTTGGCGGAGGCGGGCGCGGTGACGTCCTCGCGGTAGGTCGGCGCGAGCTGCTCCTTGACGTGCTTGACCACCTGGTGGATCTCGGGCTCGGTGACCCAGGACCCCTGCACGCGCACGGGCTTGGAGGCCCCCATCGGCAGGAACAGCCCGTCGCCCTGGCCGACCAGCTTCTCCGCGCCCGGCTGGTCGAGGATGACCCGGCTGTCGGCGAGGCTCGAGGTGGCGAAGGCCAGCCGCGACGGCACGTTGGCCTTGATCAGCCCGGTGACGACGTCGACCGACGGGCGCTGGGTGGCCAGCACCAGGTGGATGCCGGCGGCGCGCGCCAGCTGGGTGATCCGGACGACGGCGTCCTCCACGTCGCGCGGCGCGACCATCATCAGGTCGGCGAGCTCGTCGACGACGACCACCAGGTAGGGGTACGGCGCCAGCTCGCGCTCGCTGCCCGGCGGCACCGTCACCTTGCCGGCCCGCACCGCCTTGTTGAAGTCGTCGATGTGGCGGAAGCCGAAGTTGGCGAGGTCGTCGTAGCGCAGGTCCATCTCGCGGACGACCCACTGCAGCGCCTCCGCCGCCTTCTTCGGGCTGGTGATGATCGGGGTGATCAGGTGCGGGATGCCCTCGTAGGCGTTGAGCTCGACCCGCTTGGGGTCGACCATGATCATCCGCACCTCGTCGGGCGTGGCCCGCATCAGGATCGAGGTGATCATCGAGTTGATGAAGCTCGACTTGCCGGAGCCGGTCGCGCCGGCGACCAGCAGGTGCGGCATCTTCGCCAGGTTGGCGACCACGAAGCCGCCCTCGACGTCCTTGCCGAGCCCGGCCAGCATCGGGTGGTGGTCGGCGCGGGCGGTGCCCGACCGCAGCACGTCGCCGAGGGAGACGATCTCCTTGTCGGAGTTGGGGATCTCGATGCCGATCGCGGACTTGCCGGGGATCGGGCTGAGGATCCGCACGTCGGCCGACGCGACGGCGTAGGCGATGTTCTTCGACAGCGCGGTGACCTTCTCGACCTTCACCGCGGGCCCGAGCTCGACCTCGTAGCGCGTGACGGTCGGGCCACGGGTGTAGCCCGTGACCTGGGCGTCGATGCCGAACTCCTCGAGCACCTGGGTGAGCCGCTCGACGACGTCGTCGGAGGCCCGCGACCGCGGCTTGTGCGGCGAGCCGGCCTTGAGCACCTGGCTGTCGGGCAGCGCGTAGGTCACGTCGCCCGACAGCGCCAGCTGCTCCACCCGCTGCGGGAGCGGCGTGTGCGGCGGCGGGGTCAGCTCGACCTTCTCGTCGGCCTTGCTGCCGCTCGTGTCGCCGGCCGCAGCGGGCGCCGGGACGTCGACGGCCTCGGTCGCCTCGTCGCGCTCGGCCGCCCGGCGGCGCTTGCGGACCTCGCGGTCCTCCAGCACCGGGGAGTCGTAGGCCGGCATCCCGTCGGGCTCGAACTCGTCGTCCCCGCGCCTGCGGCGGCGGCGGACCGGCTGGGTCGCGTCGGCGTCCTCCTCGCCCGCGGGCTCGCGCCCCAGAGCGCGGTCACGGAGCGCGGCGAGGCGTCGGGGGATCTGGTAGACGGGCGTCGCCGTGATGACGAGGACCCCGAACAGCGCCACCAGGACCAGCACCGGCACCACGACGTACGGCGTCCGCAGCAGGTCGAGGAGCAGGCTGGAGACGACGAAGCCGACGGCTCCCCCGCCCTGACGCAGGTCGGTGGTGTCGCCGAGGTCGGGCTGCGGGTTGCCCGCGGCGATGTGCACGATGCCGAGCACGCCGAACGCCAGCGCCGTCCACCCGACGACCTGGCGCCCGGCGGGTCCGTTGTGCACCGGGTCGCGCATCGTGCGCCAGCCGACGTAGACCAGCGCGAGCGGCACCAGCCAGCCGACCTTGCCGACCGAGCCGGAGACGACGGTGCGGACCAGCTCCATCACCGAGCCGGGCACCTGCCACCACACGGCGGCGGCGGAGACCACGGCGAGGGCCAGCATCAGCAGCCCGGCGCCGTCGCGACGGTGCTCCGGCTCGAGCTCGGCGGCGGCGCCACCGATCCGCCGGGCGACCGCCCCGAGGGCGTGCGCGACGCTCAGCCAGAGCGCGGCGAGGCCGCGGCCGATCGCGTGGAAGAACCGGTAGACCGGCCCGGGGCCCTTCCGCACCGCCGGTGGCGGGGTGCGGCGCGAGAGCGCGCTGGACCGACCGCGGCCGGTGCTGCTGGTGCGGGTACTCCGGGATCGGGTGCGGGACCTCGTCGACGCGGACTTGCCGCGCGTGGACGTGCTCCTGCTCCGCGACCCCGGCGGGGAAGACGTACGGGTCGCCATGGTGAGACCCTAAGTGGTCGTCCCACCAGCATCACGCACCCCAGGAGCGTGTCGTCACCTCGTCCGTTTCAACACCTTGGGGTGAGAAGCGGGGTTCTCCGCAAGTTTTGTTGCGCTCGGGCGTAGCCAAGGGGCAGTCCGGTCCCTAGGGTGACGCACGGCCCCACCGTCGGCGGGGCTTCCATCATCGCCGTTCTTGGGAGGCAAGATCTCGTGAAGCTCCTCCGACAGGGTGTCGCCCTGGCCGTGGCCACCGCAGGGTTCGCTGCGGTGCCGCTGCTCCAGGCCAGCGCCGCTCCAGCACCGACGGCCGCCGCCGACCCGCGCGGCGCCGTGCAGAGGATGAAGGCGGCCGCAGACGGCTCCGTCTCCATCTCCGCCGAGCCCGCCACCGGGCGGGTCGGCTTCATCCGGGCCGGCAAGGGCGGCGACCTGCTGCCCGGGCAGGCCGCACGCTCCCAGGCGGCCGCGGCCGCCAAGGCGACGGCGTACGTCACCCGCTACGCCGCCGCGTTCGGCGCCACCGGCGCGCAGCTGGAGCAGAGCGGTGTCACCAAGACCTCGGTCGGCTGGACGGTCACCTTCGACCAGTCGGTCGACGGGGTGCCCGTGCTGGGCGGCCGGCTGAAGGCACAGGTCGACAGCGCCGGTGACCTGACCTCCGTCAACGGCTTCACCGCCCCCACCGCCGGTCTCTCCACCACGCCGGGCCGCTCGGCCGACGACGCCGCCGCGCGTGCGGTCGCCACGGTCAAGGCGATGGCCGAGACCAGCAAGCGACGCGGTGAGCCGCTGGACGTCGACCTGTCCGGGCTCAAGGCCGAGAAGCCCCAGCTCGTGGTCTACCGCCTCGGCTCGACCCGCGGCATCGAGGGCGACACGATCCTCGCCTACACCGTGGTCGTGACCAACGGCGACAACGTGCGCGAGCTGCTCATCCTCGACGCCGGCTCGCTCAAGGCCGTCAACCGGTGGACCCTGGTCCACGACGGCACCGACCGCCACCTCTACGAGGCGAGCGGCACCGCCCAGGCGCCGATCTACACCAACATCTGGAACGAGGGCGACCCGTTCCCCGGCGACCTCGACCAGTGGCAGGCCAACGAGGTCGACTACACCGGCGACTCCTACTGGCTGTTCGCCAACATGGTCGGCCGCGACTCCTTCGACGGCTTCGGCGCACCGATGTACACCGTCAACAACGACCCGACGATCGCCTGCCCGAACGCCAACTGGAACGGCGTCTCGACCAACTACTGCGACGGCACCGCGACCGACGACGTGGTGGCGCACGAGTGGGGGCACGCCTACACCGAGTACACCGGCAACATGATCTACCAGTGGCAGCCGGGAGCCCTGAACGAGTCGATGTCCGACGTCTGGGGCGAGACCGTCGACCTCATCAACGGCAAGGACGACGGCGAGGAGGGCGACATCACCAGCAAGCGCCCCGACGGGCTGTGCACCTCGCACACCCCCAAGGCGCCGGTGGTGGTCATCAACTCCCCCGCCTCGATCGCCAAGATCTGCCAGGCCGGCGCGGCGTCCTTCGGGCCGCAGCTCGACGAGACCGGCATCACCGGTGACGTCGTGCTCGGCACCGACGACGACCCCACCGACGGCAGCGGCACCAACGCGTGCACGGCGCTCACCAACGGCGCGGAGATCGACGGCAACATCGCGCTCGTCGACCGCGGCACCTGCAACTTCACCACCAAGGTGAAGAACGCTCAGGACGCCGGCGCCACCGCCGTGATCGTCGCCGACAACGTCGAGGCCTACCCCAGCGCGCTGGGCGGCTCCGACCCGTCGATCACGATCCCGTCGCTGCGCATCCGGCTCAGCGACGGCAACCTGATCAAGGGCGCGCTGGCGACCGAGGACGTCAACGTCACGATGAGCACCGACCCGACCACCACCACCGACTCCTACCGGTGGCTGATGGGTGAGGACGCCACCGCGTTCGACGGCGCCATCCGCGACATGTGGTCCCCGACCTGCTACGGCGACCCGGGCAAGGTGTCCGACGAGCAGTACTACTGCGCGTCCGACGACGGTGGCGGCGTGCACAGCAACTCCGGTGTGCCCAACCACCTCTACGCCCTGACCGTCGACGGCGGCACCTACAACGGCAAGACCATCACCGGGATCGGCCTCGACAAGGCCGCCAACCTCTGGTGGCGCGCGTCGGCGGCGTACCTCACGCCGACGTCGGACTTCGCCGACATGGCCGACGCGCTCGAGGCCTCGTGCACCGACCTGACCGGTCAGCCGATCAACCGGGTCGACATCACGCCGCACGCCGGCCCCGACGCGGTCGACGAGCCGATCGCGGCCGCGGACTGTGGGTCGCTCGCCGACGCCATCGCCGCGACCGAGATGCGCATGGAGCCCACCCAGTGTGCGTTCCAGCCGCTGCTCTCGCAGGACACCCCGGACCTGTGCGGTCCGGGCACGAAGAGCAAGGCCGTCTGGACGGAGGACTTCGAGGACGGGCTCGCGGGCTGGACGGCCAGCGCCGAGTCGGTCTACGGCGGCCCGACGTTCCCCTGGGAGGCACGCACGGACGCCCCGGGCGGCCACTCCGGCGGAGTGGCCTACGCGCCCGACCCGAGCGAGGGCGACTGCTCCGGCACCGACTCCGACGTCTCCGGCAGCGACCAGATCACCTCCGGCATGATCACGCTGCCCGCCAAGGGGATCCGGACGCCGCGGCTGTCCTTCGACCACTACGTCGCCACGGAGTACATGTGGGACGGCGGCAACGTGAAGATCAGCGTCAACGGGGGCGCGTTCGAGACGATCCCCTACACGGCGTACCTCTTCAACGAGCCGTGGTTCCTCAACCCTGCCGGCGCCGGCAACACCAACCCGCTCGCGGGTGAGGATGCGTTCACCGGCACCGACGGCGGCGTGGTCTCCGGGTCGTGGGGTCAGTCGCAGGTGGACCTCGCCGCGCTCGGAGTCGAGGCCGGCGACACCATCCAGCTCCAGCTCGACTTCGGCCGCGACGGCTGCGGTGGCCTGGACGGGTGGTACGTCGACAACCTGACGGTCTCGCTGTGCAAGACCAAGACCAAGACCAAGGTCTCGGCCAAGCCCTCCACGGTGCGGTCAGGCAAGCCCTTCCGGGCCACGGTGGCGGTCTCCGCGCTCGACGGCGGCGACGCCCCCGACGGCATGGTGCAGCTGTTCGCCGGCAGCAAGAAGGTCGGCAAGGCCACGCTCTCCCGAGGCACGGCGAAGATCACCGTCACCAAGAAGCTGCGCCCCGGGCGCTACACCCTCAAGGCGAAGTACGCCGGCGACGAGGGTGAGTTCCTGGCCAGCACGGGCAAGACCCGGCTGCGCGTGACGCGCTAGCCGGTCGCGACACCGACGAGGCGCCCGTCCCGGTCATCCGGGGCGGGCGCCTCGTGCGTCGGTCCGCGTGGAGGAGCCGCCTCAGCGCAGCGAGGTGACCCAGGGCGCGACCACGAGCAGGGTGGGGAGCACCAGCACCGAGGCCGCCACGAGCACGACCAGCAGGGCCTGCATCCGGTGCGGCCGGCCGTCCCCGAGCAGCGCGACGCGCGCGCCGAGGCCGAGGTCGGCGGCGCCCAGCGCGCCGCCGGGGAGCCGGCCCTCCGTCATCGCCAGGAGCGCGCGGCGCAGGTCCGCCGCCCGCCCCGCGCGCGCGGCGGCGCGGTCGGCCAGCGCCTCGACCAGGAGCCCGACCTCGCTGCGGGCCGTGGCGCTGCGGACCCCGCGAGGGAAGGCGCGCTGCAGCACCGTGAAGGCCTCGAGCACGAGGTCGTGGCGGGCCCGCAGGTGGGCGCGTTCGTGGGCCAGCACGGCGGCGAGCTCGCCCGAGCCGAGGTGTCCCAGCGCCCCGGAGGTCAGCACGATGCGGGAGCGGCGCATGCCGGGCAGGCAGTAGGCCACCGGCACCGGGTGCTCCAGCACCCGCACTCCCCCGTCGTCGACCCGGCTGCCGACGAGGTCGACCTGGTCGCGGTGACGGCGGCGCAGCGCGCGCAGCTCGGTGCCGACCAGATGGCCGGCGAGCAGCAGCCGGCCGGCGACCAGGCCGGTCAGCAGCAGCGCCGCGCCGGCCACGACGTACGACGCCGGGCCGGGGTCGCTGCGCCACACCCGGTCGGTGACCACGGCGAGGCCGGCGCCGAGGGCGGCGAGCACCGCCGCCAGCGCCACCGCCTGCCAGAGGACCAGGGTGGCTGCGGGGGTGCGCCGCAGGCGGCCGGCGCGGGCCAGCAGGGCCGGCACGGGGCCGGCGAGCAGCAGGGCGAGCAGCCCCAGGACGAGGGGGGTCACGTCAGCGGTCGAGCTCGGCCAGCGCCTGGCGCAGCGCGTCGAGGTCGGCCGCGGCGGCGTCGCCGACGAACGCCACCAGCGCCTGGCCGCGGTCGTCGCCGGTGAAGTCGGAGAGCGCCTCGTGCATCAGCTCGGCGGTGAGCTCGGCCCGGGTCGCCCGGGCGCGGTAGCGGAAGGCGCGCCCGTCGCGCTCCTGGGTGACCAGCTGCTTGCGGGCCATCCGGTCCAGCACGGTCATCACCGTCGTGTAGGCGACGTCGCGGCCGGGCACCAGGGCGCCGTGCACCTCGCGGACGGTCATCACGCCGTCGTCGCCGGCCGCCCAGAGCACGTCCATGACCGCGCGCTCCAGGTCGCCAAGGTGAGGCTTTCCTGTGTGAGGCATGGCACCAGCCTAAGCCCCCTCCCGAGTTGTTACGACTCTGCGTCGTAGGTGTTTACTACGACTAGTAGTTGTGCGTACAACACTGTGTCACCGCCACTCACCCGAGGAGTCGCCGCGTGGACGTCCTGGAAATCGCCCGCTGGCAGTTCGGCATCATCACCGTCTACCACTTTCTCTTCGTCCCGCTCACGGTCGGTCTCACCGCGCTCATCGCGGTCCTCGAGACCCAGTGGGTGCGGACCCGCAAGCCGGAGTACCTCCGTCTCACGAAGTTCTTCGGCCGCCTGTTCCTGATCAACTTCGCCATCGGCGTCGTCACCGGCATCGTGCAGGAGTTCCAGTTCGGCATGAACTGGTCGGACTACTCCCGCTTCGTCGGCGACATCTTCGGCGCCCCCCTCGCCGTGGAGGGCCTGCTGGCGTTCTTCCTGGAGTCCACGTTCCTCGGGTTGTGGATCTTCGGGTGGGACAAGATGCCCCGCGCGATGCACGCCTCGATGATGTGGCTGGTCCACCTGGGCACGCTCGCCTCGTCGTGGTTCATCCTCGCCGCCAACTCGTGGATGCAGCACCCCGTCGGCTACACCTTCAACCCCGACACCGGGCGCGCCGAGCTGACCGACTTCTGGGCCGTGATGTTCAACAAGGTCCAGCTGGTGACGTTCCCGCACGTCGTGATGTCGGCGTACATGACCGCCGGCGCGTTCATGCTCGGCGTCGCCGCCTACCTCTACATGAAAGAGAAGCACGCGGACGACCGGCCGCTCTACCACAAGGCGATCCGGTTCGGCGCCGTCGTGACCCTGGTCGCCGGCCTCGGCGTCGCGATCAGCGGCGACGTGCAGGGCAAGATCATGACCGAGGTCCAGCCCATGAAGATGGCCGCCGCGGAGGGCCTCTACGAGACCACCGAGAACGCGCCGTTCTCGTTCCTCACCATCGGCAGCCTCGACGGGTCCGAGGCCACCAACATCATCGAGGTCCCCGGGCTGCTGTCCTTCCTCGCGACCGGCACCTTCAGCGGTCCCGACAGCACCGTCGAGGGCATCAACCCGCTGCGCGAGCAGTACATCGCGGAGTACGGCCAGGACCCGGGGGCGACCTACTACACCCCGGGCGACTACACGCCGGTCATCCCGATCACCTACTGGTCGTTCCGCTTCATGATCGGGCTCGGGCTCTTCGCCGCCGCCGGCGCCGCGCTGATCCTCTGGATGACCCGCGGCGGTCGCGTGCCCTCGGCCAGGTGGGTCGGGACGCTGGGGATCTCTCTCCCGATCGCGCTGGTGCTCGGCAACTCGTGGGGGTGGATCTTCACCGAGATGGGGCGGCAGCCCTGGGCCGTGTTCGGGCTGATGACGACCGAGCGAGCCGTCTCCCCCGGGGTCAGCACCTTCGAGGCGGCCACCTCCCTGATCGTCCTGACGCTGCTGTACGCCGCTCTCGCGGTCGTCGAGGTCAAGCTCCTCGTGAAGTACATCAAGCGCGGCGCCGACCCGTTCGAGGAGCCGCCGGACGTCAAGCTCGGCGGCGACGACGACGCCGACCGGCCGATGGCCTTCGCCTACTGAGGGAGAGGAGACTGACATGGAGCTCACCACTGTCTGGTTCAGCCTGATCGCCATCCTGTGGATCGGCTACTTCGCCCTCGAGGGCTTCGACTTCGGCGTCGGCATGCTCATCCCCGTGCTCGGCAAGGAGGAGAAGGAGCGCCGGGTGCTCTACAACACCATCGGCCCGGTCTGGGACGGCAACGAGGTGTGGGTGCTGGTGGCCGGTGGCGCGACGTTCGCCGCCTTCCCCGAGTGGTACGCCACGCTCTTCAGCGGGTTCTACCTCCCGTTGCTGCTCATCCTGGTGGCGCTGATCGTGCGCAACCTCGCCTTCGACTACCGCGGTAAGCGCGACGACGACACCTGGCGGGCCCGGTGGGACGCCGCGGCGATCTTCGGCTCCTACCTGCCGGCGATCCTCTGGGGCGTCGCCTTCGCCAACATCGTCGCCGGCGTGCCGATCGACGAGAACAAGGAGTTCACCGGCAACCTGTTCACGCTGCTCAACCCGTTCGGGCTGCTCGGCGGGCTGGTCACCATGAGCCTCTTCCTCACCCACGGCGCGATGTTCGTGGCGCTGAAGACCGACGGCGACATCCGGCACCGCGCCCGCGCGCTGTCGGTGAAGCTCGGGCTCGGCACCGCCGTGCTGGCCGTGGTGTTCCTGGTCTGGACGCTGGCCAAGTCGGGCTGGGAGGTGCCGGCGCTGATCCTGTTCGCGCTGGCGGCCGGCTCGCTGCTCGGCGCGATCTTCATGGCCCAGCAGGGACGTGAGGGTTGGGCGTTCGTCGGGACGTTCGCCACCATCGCGCTCGCGGTGGCGGGTCTGTTCGTCGTGCTGTTCCCCAACGTGATGCCCTCCACGACCGACGCGGCCTACTCCCTGACGACCACCAACGCCGCGGCGACGGCGTACACCCTGAAGGTGATGACCTGGGTGGCCGTGATCTTCACGCCCATCGTCCTCGCCTACCAGTCGTGGACCTACTGGGTCTTCCGCAAGCGCATCGGGACGCAGCACATCCCGGATCCCATCCGGGATACCGTCTCTGCTTGATGAGGCCCCTGGACCCACGGATCCAACCGTTCCTCCGGCCGGCCCTCCGCCCTCTCGGCGGGGTGCTGGCCGGAGGCGTCTTCGGCGGGCTGCTCACGGTCGCGCAGGCCTTCGCGATGGGCGTGCTGCTGGTCCGGCTGGTGTCCGACCCCGCCTCGACCTCGTGGCACGAGCCGGCGTGGTGGCTGGGCGGGATCGTGCTCGCGCGGGCCCTGGCGGCGTACGTCGTCGACACGGCATCAGCGGCCGCGGCCGGTGCGGTGTCGGTGCCCTTGCGCCGTCGCCTCGTCGGCAGCGCCTTCGCCCTCGACGCCCAGCAGCTGGCGCGCCGGCGCACCGGTGAGCTGGCGCTGCTCGCCACCCGGGGGCTGTCCGCGATCGAGCCCTACCTCACCCGCTACGTGCCGACGATGGTGCTGGCCGGCGTCCTCCCCGCGGCCACGGTGCTCACGATCTTCTGGCTCGACTGGCTCAGCGGCCTGATCGTGCTGCTCACGCTGCCGCTGGTGCCGGTCTTCGCGATCCTCATCGGGCTGGCGACGAAGGAGCGCGCCGACCGGCAGTGGCGCACCCTGTCGGTGCTGTCCGGCCACTTCCTCGACGTGGTGCGCGGCCTGCCGACGCTGGTGGCCTACCGCCGCGCAAGCGCCCAGTCGGCGTCGATCCGCCGGATCACCGACCGCTACCGCCGGGCCACGCTCGACACGCTCAGGATCGCGTTCGCCTCGTCCGCGGCGCTCGAGCTGGTCGCCACGATCTCGGTCGCCCTCGTGGCCGTCAGCGTCGGCCTGCGCCTCGCCGACGGCAACCTGGACTTCCAGACCGCCATGATCGTGCTGCTGCTGGCCCCCGAGGCCTACTGGCCGCTGCGCCGGGTGGGCGCGGAGTTCCACGCCGCCGCCGAGGGCGCCGCCGCCTTCGAGGAGGCCTCCGCCCTCCTCGACGCCACGTTGACCCGGCAGAACTTCAGCCCCTCGAGCCCCAGCAGTCTCAGCAGTCCCCGAACTTCCGCCGGGTCAACCCGAACTTCTGCCGGGTCAACCCGAACTTCTGCCGGGTCAACCCGAACTTCTGCCGGGTCAACCCGAACTTCTGCCGGGTCAACGGGGATGGAGGTGCAGGGCCTCACCCTCGGGTACGACGGCCGGGAGCGGCCGGTGGTCAGCGGGCTGCACGCGCGGTTCCCCGCCCCCGGCATGACGGCCGTCGTCGGGCCCTCGGGGTGCGGCAAGTCCACGCTGTTGGCCGCGCTGCTGGGCGAGCTGACCCCGCGCGAGGGCAGGGTGTGCGTCGACGGACACGACCTGGGCGACCTCGACCCCGACGCCTGGCACGCCCGGGTCGCCTGGTCGCCGCAGCGGCCGTGGCTGACCGCCGGCAGCATCGCCGCGAACCTCCGCATCGGCACCCCCGACGCCACCGACGAGCAGGTCTGGCAGGCCCTCGAGAGGGTCCACCTGGCCGACGTCGTCCGAGCGTTGCCCGGCGGCCTCGACCACGAGCTCGGCGAGGACGGCGCCGGGCTCTCCGCCGGCCAGCAGGCCCGGCTGGCCCTCGCCCGGGTGGTGCTGGCCGACCGGCCCGTGGTCGTCCTCGACGAGCCCACCGCCCACCTCGACACCGAGACCGAGGCGGTGCTGCTCGACACGCTGCGCTCGCTGGCCGCCACCGCATGCGTGGTCGTGGTCGCCCACCGGCCTGCGGTCGTCGAGGCCGCCGACCACGTCGTGACGCTGCCCGCGCCCATCTCGGCCACCGCGCCGGCCACCGTCGCGGCCACCGTCGAGCGCGCGGAGACACCCCAGGCCGCCGACCCCCCGCCCGCTCGCGCGGCCGCCGGCCCCCATCCCGGCCACGACCAACCCGGCACCGACAAGCCCGACCGGGGCTCCACCCGCAGCTGGCTCGGGACCCTGCTCGGCACCCTCTCGGTCGCCTCCGGGGTTGCCCTGACCGCGACCGCCGCCTGGCTGATCACCCGCGCCTCCGAGCACCCGCCGGTGCTGATGCTGATGGTCGCGATCGTCGGCGTGCGCACCTTCGGCCTGGCCCGGCCGGTGCTGCGCTACGCCGAGCGG
>JAUILS010000310.1 GCA_030432975.1 Actinomycetes bacterium | reverse complement strand
GGCCCGCCTCCACGAGCTCGACGCCCACCTGAAGGCCTACGCCGTGATGGCCGCCGCGGGCGAGATCGGCTGCTCCTGGTGCCTCGACTTCGGCTACTACCTCGCCCATCACGACGGTCTCGACGAGGCCAAGGTGCGCGAGGTGCCGCGGTGGCGCGAGTCGTCCGCGTTCACGCCCCTGGAGCGCGACGTGATGGCCTACGCCGAGGCGATGACACAGACGCCCCCCACGGTCACCGACGAGATGGTGGCCGGACTCGTCGAGCGGCTGGGGGTGCCCGCGGTCGTCGAGCTGACCCAGATGGTCGCGCTGGAGAACATGCGCTCCCGGGTCAACGCCGCCGCCGGGCTCGCCAGCCAGGGCTTCTCCGACGTGTGCGAGCTGCCGCTCGCCGTACCCTCGGGCGCATGAGCGAGCAGGGCGACGACGACCCGTTCGTGCAGCACCGCGGGCTGCTGTTCACGGTGGCCTACGAGCTCCTCGGCTCGGCGACCGACGCCGAGGACGTCGTCCAGGAGGCGTGGCTGCGCTGGGCCGGCGTCGACCGGGCCACCGTCCGCGACCCCCGGGCCTACCTGGTGCGGGTGGTGACCCGCCAGGGGCTCAACCGGCTGCGCACGCTGGCCCGTCGCCGGGAGTCCTACGTCGGCCCGTGGCTGCCCGAGCCGCTGGTCACCACGCACGACGTGGCCGACGACGTGGCCCTCGCCGACAGCGTGTCCACCGCGATGCTGCTCGTGCTCGAGAGCCTGACGCCGACGGAGCGCGCCGTGTTCGTGCTGCGCGAGGTCTTCGACGTGGAGTACGACGAGATCGCGGCCGCCGTCGACAGGTCGCCGGCCGCGGTCCGCCAGATCGCCCATCGGGCGCGCGGGCACGTCGCGGCGCGGCGGCCGCGGGAGCACGTCGACCCGGCGGCGGGGCGCGACGTCGCGGAGCGCTTCCTGCATGCCGCCGCCACCGGCGACCTGCAGTCGCTCCTCGACGTCCTCGCGCCCGACGTGGTCCTCACCAGCGACGGCGGCGGCGTGGTCTCCGCGGCGCTGCGGCCGATCGAGGGGCGCGACAAGGTGAGCCGGTTCCTGGGCGGGCTGGCCGCCCAGGGCCCCTTCACGGTCACCCCGCTCGAGGTCAACGGCGGTCCGGGGCTGCGCGTCGACGTCGCCGGCGAGCTCGCGCTGGTCGGGTCGCTCGACGTCGCGGACGGCCGGGTGCGGGCGCTCTACCTCGTCCGCAACCCCGACAAGCTGGCCCGCGTCGGAGGCGAGGTCCGGCTCACGCGCTGACGCCAGGCACCGGCCGCTAGCATGGGCGCCACAAGACAGGGGAGCCCCCGTGCGGGGCTGAGAGTGCGGATCCGCCGCAGACCCTCCGAACCTGCTCCGGTTAGCACCGGCGAAGGGAGTCGACATGCGTCGTCCACGTGTCCACCGGTCCGTCCTGCTCTTGGCGGGGGCCGCGCTCGCCCTCACCGGCTGCACGCTCACCGCCGAGAGCAGCGGGCCGAGCGAGCCGGTCACCAGCGACACCGAGGCCGGCGGGCCGGTCGTGCTGGTCACCCACGAGTCGTTCGCGCTGCCGAAGAGGCTGGTCCGGCAGTTCGAGGACGAGACCGGCCACCAGCTCGAGGTGCGCGCCAACGGCGACGCCGGCACGCTCACCAACAAGCTGGTGCTGACCACGGGCAGCCCGACCGGCGACGTCGCGTTCGGCATCGACAACACCTTCGCCTCCCGGGCGCTCGACGCCGACGTCTTCGACGCGACCGACCTCCCGCTGCCGCCGGGAGCCGAGGACTACGCCCTCCCCGAGGGTGCCGACCGGCTGGTGCCCGTCGACAGCGGCAACGTCTGCGTCAACATCGACACCCGGTGGTTCCGCTCGCGCGGTGTCACCCCGCCCTCCTCGCTCGACGACCTCACGAAGCCGGCGTACCGCGACCTGTTCGTGACGCCCGGCGCCCCCACCAGCTCGCCCGGCATGGCCTTCCTGCTCACGACCATCGCGGCGTACGGCGACGCGTGGCCGGACTACTGGGCCGACCTGATGGCCAATGGCACCCGGGTGACCAGCGGCTGGAGCGACGCCTACTACGTCGACTTCACCCAGGGCGGAGGCGACGGCACCCGGCCGATCGTGCTGTCCTACGACTCCAGCCCCGCCTTCACCGTCGCAGGCGGCCGCTCGACGACGAAGGCGCTGCTCGACACCTGCTTCCGCCAGGTGGAGTACGCCGGCGTGCTGGCCGGCGCGGCCAACCCGGCGGGGGGCCGGGCGCTCGTGGAGTTCCTGCTCGGCGAGGACGTCCAGGCGGCGCTCCCGGAGAGCATGTACGTCTTCCCCGTCCGCGACGGCGTCGAGCTCCCGCCGGACTGGGCCCGGTTCGCCGAGCGCCCCGCGACGCCCTACACCCTCGACCCCGCCGAGGTCGACGCCAACCGCGACGAGTGGCTGACCACGTGGCAGGACGTCGTGACCCGGTGACCCGGGCGACGAGCACCCGGTGACCGGGACCGTGGCTGGCGGGCGGCGCGACACGGGCCGGCTGCTGACCCTGCTCGCGCTGGCGGCGGTGCCGGTGGCGGTCCTCGGTGTCTTCTTCGCGTTGCCGGTGGCGGGCATGGTCGCGCGCGGCTTCTGGACCGACGGGAGCTTCGACCCCGCCGGGGTGGTCGAGGTCTTCGGGCGGCCGCGGGTGCACCGGGTGCTGTGGTTCACGCTCTGGTCCGCGACGCTCGGCACGATCCTGTCGGTGCTGCTCGGGCTGCCCGCGGCGCACCTGCTCTACCGTC
>JAUILS010000062.1 GCA_030432975.1 Actinomycetes bacterium | reverse complement strand
CATAGACGGTCAGGCCGCCGATCGCGCCCCACAGCCCGGTCACCGCCGGGAGCCCGGCCAGCTCGGCATAGGCCATCACCTGGGGGATGAGGTACGCCGTCACGGTGATGCCCGCGACCACGTCGAAGCGGAGCCACCCGCGCTGGTAGCCGTGGGCCCACGACGGGACCAGGCGCATCGGGCTCCACCGCCGCTGAGCGGGGGCGGAGGCGGGCGTCGTCGGCATGCGCGTCAGCGTAGGGCGAACCGCCCTTCCGACGCAGCGTCGTAGCAGGCAGGATGGAAGCGTGAGCGATGTGGCCGTGCTGTCCGAGTCCCGCTGCCTGGAGCTGTTGCAGGGAGAGGAGGTGGGCCGGGTGGCGCTGTGCACCCCCGACGGCCCAGCGATCTTCCCGGTCAACTTCACCGTGGCCGACGGAGCAGTGGTCTTCCGGACCACGGCCTACAGCGTGCTCGGCACGCACGCGTGGCAGACCCGGCTCGCGGTCGAGGTCGACCGGATCGACCCGGAGCGTCGGTCGGGCTGGAGCGTGGTCGCGTCCGGTCCCGGCTCGCAGGTGCGGCCCGGCCCCGAGCTCGACGAGATCGTGCGCCAGTGGAACCCCGACCCGTGGGCCGGCGGCACCCGCCCGCTCTACGTCCGGATGCGTTGGGACACCCTCTCCGGGCGGCAGATCGGGCCGGCGTAGGGTCCGCGTCGGGCGGCCTCGGGGGCACCGGCGAGACGACGAAGCCCCGCCCGGCGGACCGGGCGGGGCTGTCGTGTCGACTGGCGGTGGCGGAGGGATTTGAACCCTCGGTGGACTTGCGCCCACAAACGCTTTCGAGGCGTTCTCCTTAGGCCGCTCGGACACGCCACCGCCGACGAGGGTACCGGAGCGGCACCGGCCCGCCGAATCGGCTCGGGCCCGCTCGAGGCGCTCAGCCCTCGGCGCGCTGGGCGGCGAAGAACTCCTCCAGCAGCGCCGTCGACTCCTCGGCCAGGACGCCGGCGACGACCTCCGGGCGGTGGTTGAGCCGCCGGTCGCGGACGACGTCCCACAGGCTGCCGACGGCGCCGGCCTTGTCGTCGTACGCGCCGAAGACGACGCGCTCGACCCGGGCGAGGACGGCCGCGCCGGCGCACATCGTGCACGGCTCGAGCGTGACGACAAGGGTGCAGCCTTCGAGGCGCCACTCGCCGCGGTGGGCGGCCGCGGCGCGGAGGGCGACGACCTCGGCGTGGCCGGTCGGGTCGTGCGCGGCCTCGCGGACGTTGCGGCCGGCGCGGATCACGTCGCCGACCTCGTCGAGCACGACCGCCCCGATCGGCACGTCGCCGGTCGCGAGCGCGGCACGCGCCTCGGCCAGCGCGAGCCGCATCGGGTCGCCCCAGCGGGCGTCGGCGGGACCGGTCATCGGGGTGTACGACGCCCCGTCAGGCCGGGCTCAGCCCGACGGCCTCGTCGAAGAGCGCGCCGAAGCCCAGCCGCCGCGCCACCTCGGACAGGATCTCGTCGGGGTAGAGCTCCTCCTCCTCGTCGTCGAGCAGCGCGCCGAGGTCCATCGCGCTCATGCCGAGGTCGCCGAGGATGTCGAGGTCGCCGGCGGGCGCCGGCTCGTCGTCGTCCTCCGGGTCGGGGAGGCCGAGGTGCTCGACCACCGACGACGCGAGCTCCCACTCCTCGGCGGCGGTGACGTCGGAGAGCAGCAGCCGGACCTGCGGCCCGGCGACCCGCACCATCAGGAAGAAGTCCTCGTCGACGGCGACCAGGCCGAGCGCCCCGAAGTCGCCCGGGAATCGGCGCAAGGCCGCTGCGAAGGTGTCGAGGTCCTCCAGCACGTCGTGGGCGACCTCCTCCAACGCCCAGACGCCTTCCTCGCGGTAGGCGGCGAGCGCGAAGTCGATGCCCTCGAGCTGAGCGACCGTCACAGCACCAGGGTGACAGACCTCCCCCGCACCGCCAACCCGGTTGTCGGCCGGCCGGCGCCGCGGTTGCCTCCGGCCGGCTCCGCGGTTGTCCGGCGGCCCGCACCGGCCGTCGTACCTCCGTCTTCTGCGGGGTGCCCGACGGCGACTAGGGTGCGGGTCATGCGCACCCTCGTCGTCGACCATCCGCTGGTGGCCCACAAGCTGACCGCCCTGCGCAAGGAGACCACCGACACCCCGACGTTCCGTCGGCTCGCCGACCAGCTGGTGACGCTGCTGGCCTACGAGGCGACCCGCGACGTGCGGGTGGAGCCGGTCGACATCCAGACCCCGGTGGCGCCGACCACCGGCGTCCGGCTGCGCAAGCCCCAGCCGCTGGTGGTGCCGATCCTGCGCGCCGGTCTCGGCATGCTCGACGGGATGCTCAAGCTGCTCCCCACCGCGGAGGTGGGCTTCCTCGGGATGGTGCGCAACGAGGAGACGCTGGAGGCGTCGACCTATGCCGAGCGGCTGCCCGACGACCTGTCCGGCCGGCAGTGCTACGTGCTCGACCCGATGCTGGCCACCGGCGGCACGCTCGCCGCGGCGATCCAGTTCCTCACCGACCGGGGCGCCGACGACATCACCGCGATCTGCCTGCTCGCCGCGCCCGAGGGCTGCGCCCGCCTGGAGCAGGGGCTCGACGGCATCGAGGTGCCGGTCACCGTCGTCACCGCCGCGATGGACGAGCGCCTCAACGAGAAGGGCTACATCGTGCCCGGCCTCGGTGACGCCGGCGACCGCCTCTACGGCAGCGCCGGCAGCCACTGAGGCCCGTTTGACGGGTCGTGTGCCTGAGCCGTCGTAGTGCCAGCGTGCGCGAAGCACACGACCCCGCCGGGACGACGGCGGCTCACGCGGCTCGGGTGCGCGGCACACCCAGCGCGATCAGGTCGGCCATCACCTGCTCGGGTTCGTGGCGCAGCTCGGTCGCCGAGCAACGCAGCACCAGACGCCGGGCCGTGGTGAGGCGGCGCTGGCGCCTCATGTCGGAGGTGTATGCCGACACCTCGAGGTGGAAGGCCCCGTCGACCTCGAGCACCAGCACCCTGCCGTCGGGCAGGTCCCACTCACAGTCGGTGTAGCGACGGCGCCCCGCCCGGTCGACGCGGAGGCGTTGACGGTGCGGCGGCACCACGCCGGCCCGGCGACAGGCCCGGCGGACATCGATCTCGGCCACCGACTGAGCCCCGCCGGCCAGGTCGCCGACCAACCGACGGAAGGCGCGACTGCGCCGCAGCGGGTGCAGGGCCTCCAGCATGTCGGCGTACCGCTGCGGGGTGGAGAGCCGCTGCTGGACCGTCGTCGACCACGACGGTCACGTCGTCGCGATGCCAACCCTTCAGCCCGTGCAGGGCGGCGCTGGTGAGCCCGCCCACCAGGGAGCGCGGACCGCCGGGCAGCACCGCCACCCACACCCTCTGCTCCCAGGAGAGCCTGCCCGTGGTCGTGGTCAGCACGGTGGGCGTGCGCTCCGCCCAGCGGCCGACGCGGAGGTGATGACGCACGGTCGCCTCCGTCACGCCCAGGGCGTGCAGCTGCCGTCGAGCCACGACGTCAGCCTGGCTCTCGGCCAGCGCCACCCATCGTCGGTCGTCCATGGCCGCAGCATTCCCCGTCTCGAAGGGGACCGCCGACGTCCTCCACAGGGGTCGTGTGCCTGGCCCCGCGGGGACTGGGACGGCTGAGGCACACGACCCCCCCAAGACCGGGAGGGGCGGCGGCCCTCAGGCGGGGAGCGCGGAGGCGACGCTGCCCCGGGCGGCCAGGGCGTGCGCCATGTTCTGGAGCGCGGTGACGGAGCTGAACGGCGAGGAGGCGCCGGTCGCCGGGATGCCCAGCCGCCGCATCATCTCGACGTACGCCCCCTGCGTCTGGTTGCCCCAGGCCCCGTCGAAGGCGATGCCGGCCCCCGTGAAGGCGTTGCAGGCGTACTGCACCAGCAGGGTGTCCCACGTCCCCTTGCCCAGCAGCAGGGACGAGCTGCCGTTCTTGTAGCGCCCGGCGTGGATGTGGTTGCCGTGCGTCGGGTCGGACTTCACGATGCCGACCTCCGCGAGGTGCTTGCGAGTGGCCCAGGCGACGCCGGCGTACCGCCGGTTGTGCGCGATGCCGGCGCCGGAGGTGTGCGAGTAGTTCGCGTCCATGTAGACGCCGTTGGTGTGCCGCACGTAGGTCAGGTCGAAGGCGTCGCCGGTGCCGTGGCTGCCGGACTTGTTGGCGTAGACGCCGATGCAACCGATCCAGTCGACCTCGGTCGCCCCGGCGGTGTTCCAGCGCAGCACCGACCCGTAGGTGTTGGCCCAGGCGTTGCACAGGTCGTGAAAACTCGGGTTGTAGGTGAAGCTGTAGTTGCGGGTGTGCACGTACTGCGAGCCCGAGAGGTCGCGGATGCGCGTGTACACCTGGTCGACGCCGGTGCCGATCGTGGCGTACTTCGTCAGCGCGGCGGCGCTGGGACCGGCCGTGCCGAGGACCGCGGCGGGGACGGCGGCGGCGACGACGGCGCCCTTGAGCAGGGTGCGGCGGCCGACCACGGTCGCGGCGAGCGGTCGGTCGGTGTCGGGGCCGTGGGGCTGGTGGATGGTCATGGTGGCGCCTCCTGATCGCGGGTCGAACGCCACCGGACGATGACGCTCGACTGCGATCGTGCGGCCGCGACGGCCGCACCTGAAGGGTTCGGAGATGGCCGCAACCTGCCCGGCACGTTGTGGCCACCCCCACACCGGAGCGACCCCGCCCCTTTAGTACGTTGAGGCGTGGGCGAGCCGGTGGCGGCCACCCTTCGAGCAGCACCCCCAGGAGGGCAACGTGCGCGTCGGCATCCCCCGCGAGTCCCAGGACGGCCAGACGCTGGTCGCCGCCACGGCCAAGACGGCCGACCAGCTCGCCAAGCTCGGGTACGACGTGGTGGTCGAGGCCGGCGCCGGGGCGCACGCCGACCAGCCGGACGCGGCGTACGCCGACGCCGGCATCACCGTCGGCTCTGCCGACGACGTGTGGGGCAGCGACGTCGTCGTCAAGGTCGACGCCCCCTCCGAGGCGGAGATCGGCCGGCTCCGCCGGGGCGCCACGGTCGTCTCGCTGATGGCGCCGGCCCGCAGCCCCGAGCTCGTCGAGCGGCTCGCCGCCGCCGGCGTCACCGGGCTCGCGATGGACGCCGTCCCCCGGATCTCGCGGGCCCAGTCGATGGACGTGCTGTCGTCGATGGCCAACGTCGCCGGCTACCGCGCCGTCATCGAGGCGGCGCACGCCTTCGGCCGGCAGTTCACCGGCCAGGTCACCGCGGCCGGCAAGGTCCCGCCGGCCCGGGTGTTCGTGGTGGGCGCGGGTGTCGCCGGCCTCGCCGCGATCGGCGCGGCCGGCGCGATGGGCGCGATCGTGCGGGCCTTCGACGTGCGCCCCGAGGTGGCCGAGCAGGTCGAGTCGATGGGCGCTGAGTTCGTCACCGTCGACATGGAGCAGGAGGTCTCCTCCGACGGCTACGCCAAGGAGATGACGGCCGAGCAGGTCGCCGCCACGGCCGCGATGTACGACGAGGAGGCGAGGGCCGCCGACATCGTCATCACCACCGCCCTGATCCCAGGCCGGCCTGCCCCGCTGCTCGTCACGGAGGAGACGGTGGCCGCGATGCGACCCGGCACCGTCGTCGTCGACATGGCCGCGGCCAACGGCGGCAACGTCGCCGGCACCGTCGCGGGCGAGCGGGTCGTCACCGACAACGGCGTCACGATCATCGGCTACACCGACCTCGCCGGCCGGCTGCCGGCCCAGACCTCGCAGCTCTACGGCACCAACATCGTCAACCTCTTCAAGCTGCTCACCCCCGAGAAGGACGGGCAGCTCACCCTCGACATGGACGACGTCGTGCAGCGCGGCATCACCGTGGTCAAGGACGGCGAGACCATGTGGCCGCCCCCGCCGGTGCAGGTCTCTGCCGCCCCCGCGGCCGCGCCGGTCGCGGAGCCCGAGGACCCGGCCGTCGTCGCCGCCCGCGAGGCGGCCGCGGCGGAGGCGCGCAACCGCCGTCGGATCGGACTGTCGGCCGTCGCCGCGGCGCTGGTGGTCGCGGCCGTGACCTACTCCCCGCCCAGCTTCACCGGCTACTTCACGGTGTTCGCGCTCGCAGTGGTCGTCGGGTTCTACGTCATCAGCGGGGTGTCCCACTCGCTGCACACGCCGCTGATGTCGCAGACCAACGCCATCTCCGGGATCATCCTCGTCGGCGCGCTCCTCCAGCTCGGCTCGACCGACCTGGCGGTCACGATCATGTCCTTCGTCGCGGCGTCCATCGCCTCGATCAACATCTTCGGTGGTTTCCTGGTGACCTATCGCATGCTCAGCATGTTCCGGAAGGAGGCCTGAGCATGCTGATCCAGTTCGTCGACGGCCTCTACATCGTGGCCGGCGTCATGTTCATCCTGTCGCTCGCCGGCCTCTCCCGGCCGACCACCGCCCGGATGGGCACCCTCACCGGCATGGCCGGCATGGTGCTCGCCCTCGCGGCGACCATCATCCACTCGCTGCACATGTCGGCCAACGACGCCGACCGCCGCTCGGTGGGCGTGACCCTGCTGCTGATCGTGGTCGTGCTCGCGATCGGCGCGCTGATCGGCACCCCCGTGGCGCGCAAGGTCGAGATGACCCAGATGCCCGAGCTGATCGCGGCGTTCCACTCCTTCGTCGGCATGGCCGCGGTCCTGGTCGGCTTCAACTCCTACCTCGCCCCCGACGGCGAGGGCGGCGCCGTCCACCTGATCGAGGTCGCCCTCGGCGTGCTGATCGGCGCGTTCACCTTCACCGGCTCGGTCGTGGCCTACCTCAAGCTGTCGGCGAAGATGAAGTCGTCGCCGCTGGTGCTGCCGGCGCGCAACCTGCTCAACCTGGCCGGGTTCGCCGCGTTCTTCGCGCTGATGATCTGGCTGGTCGTCGCCGACGACGGCTCCCACGCGCCCGACTCGCTCGGCTTCATCCTGATCGTGGTCATGGCGGCCCTGGGCTTCCTGCTCGGCTTCCACATGGTGGCCGCCATCGGCGGTGGCGACATGCCCGTCGTGGTGTCGATGCTCAACAGCTACTCCGGGTGGGCCGCGGCGGCCGCCGGGTTCATGCTCGGCAACTCGCTGCTGATCATCACCGGCTCGCTGGTCGGCTCCTCCGGTGCGATCCTGAGCTACATCATGTGCCGGGCGATGAACCGGTCGTTCATCTCCGTCATCCTCGGCGGCTTCGGCTCCGACGGCGGCGTGGTCGGCGAGGCCCGCGACTACGGCGAGCACCGCGAGATCCAGGCCGACGCCGTGGCCGAGCTGCTCGCCTCGGCGTCGTCGGCGGTCATCACGCCCGGCTACGGCATGGCCACCGCCCAGGCGCAGTACGCCGTCGCCGACCTCACCGCCAAGCTCCGCGCCCGCGGGGTCGACGTGCGGTTCGGCATCCACCCCGTCGCCGGCCGGCTGCCCGGCCACATGAACGTGCTGCTCGCCGAGGCGAAGGTGCCCTACGACATCGTCCTGGAGATGGACGAGATCAACGACGACTTCGCCGACACCGACGTCGTCCTCGTGATCGGAGCCAACGACACCGTCAACCCGGCGGCCCTCGAGGAGCCCAACTCCCCCATCGCCGGCATGCCGGTGCTGGAGGTGTGGGACGCCAAGGACGTGATCGTCTTCAAGCGGTCGATGGCCACCGGCTACGCCGGCGTCCAGAACCCGCTGTTCTTCCGCGAGAACACCCAGATGCTCTTCGGCGACGCCAAGGAGCGGGTCGAGGACATCATCCACGCGCTGCCGAGCTGAGACCGCCCCCGCGGCCGCCGGTGGGCTGGGCCTGCCGGGTGGGCTGGGCCTGCCGGGCCGGCGTACTCCCCGGCGCCGGAGGCGTCAGAAGCCGGTGTTGGTGCCGGTCTGGTAGCTCTCCGGGGCGAGGCTGTACCACGCCGCCGCGATCAGGAACGACAGCAGGATCCAGCCGATCGTCATGAACAGCTTGATCGAGGTGGGGGTGCTCGGTCGCGACCAGGTCAGCACCAGCCCGATCGGCCAGCAGCACACGAACAGCATCAGCGCGATGAACCACCACTGGTGGTACCAGCTGCGGCCGGTGCCCGGCGCCGTCACCAACGGCCCACCGCGCACGCTGACCCCGGGGGCGTAGCCCGCCGGCGGCTGCCCTTGGACGTGCTCGGTCCAGTTGCTGCCGTCCCACCACCGCAGTCCCTGCCCGCCCCACGGGTCGGGGTACCACCCTGGTCCCTTGGCCATCGCCGCGCTCCTGTGTCGTCGCCTCCCCCGCAGCATTCCGGATAGTTGACTGCAGATTTGCTGCTCCCACGGCGTGTCGAGAGCAATTCTGCAGTCAACTACGCCGGGTGGGCGGCGAGCGGGAAGGAGGCGACGGTCTCGTAGCGGGGTCTGCGCCGCGGGCCCTCGCCGAGGTACGACGCCACGAGGTCGATCCGGTCGACCGGCCAGGTGGGGCCGGCGTACGCGTCGAGGAGGCGGACCCAGCTGCTCACCTCGGCAGGCCGGCCGAGCCGGGCCACCGTCACGTGTGGACGGAACCGCTGGCCGTCGACCTCGATCCCCGCCTTGCTCGCGGCGGCCCGCGCCCCGGTCGCCATCCGGTCGAGCTCCACCCGGCCGTCGTCGTCGAGCTCGAGCCCGCACCAGAGCACCCGGGCCCGGGCGGCGTTCGGGAAGGCTCCGCCGCCGGCCAGCCGGGCGGGGAACGGGTGTCTCTTGGCGGCGGCCCGCCCCAGCCGCTCCTCGAGATCGTCGAGACACCGTTCGGGCACGTCGGCCAGGAAGGCCAGGGTCACGTGGAACTGCTCGGCGGTGGCCCAGCGGAACGCGCCGGCCTCCCGCCGCACCGCGAGGAAGGCCTCCAGGTCGTCGACGGCCCCGTCGCTCGGGGTGACCGCCGCGAACATGCGCACCGCGCTCAGCCGATCTGGGTGCCGACGAGCGAGCCGATCACGTGGGTGACCGCCATCGCGAGCACGCCTCCGGCGACGTTGCGTACGACGGCCCGGCCGGCGGGCCCGTAACCCAGCCGGGCGCTGGTCCAGCCGGTGAGCGCCAGCGCGGCGGCCACGGAGAGCACGGTCACCCACAGCCGCGCCGGCTCCGGCGAGAGCGTGATCGTCAGCAGCGGCAGCAGCGCCCCGATCGTGAACGCGATCATCGACGCCCACGCGGCGTGCCAGGGGTTGGTCAGCTCGTCGGGGTCGATGCCGAGCTCGACCTCGGCATGGGCGGCCAGGGCGTCGTGGGCGGTGAGCTCCTGCGCGACCTGGCTGGCGAGCCCCTCGCTCAGCCCCTTGTCCATGTAGAGCATCGTGAGCTCGGCTAGCTCCTCCTCGGGCTCCTCCTCGAGCTCGCGCCGTTCCTTGTCGAGCAGCGCCTGCTCGGAGTCGCGCTGGGTGCTGACGGAGACGTACTCCCCCGCACCCATGCTCATCGCGCCCGCGAACAGGCCCGCCACCCCGGCCACCAGGATCGCCGTCCGGTCGCTGGTCGCGCCGGCGACGCCCACCACCAGGCTGGCCGTCGAGACGATCCCGTCGTTGGCGCCCAGCACCCCGGCGCGCAGCCAGTTGAGCCTCCCGCTGACGTTGCCGGCGTGCGGCTCGTCCTCGTGGGGCCCCGGCTCGAGCGTCGCCTCCGGGCGGTCCGGCATCTCCGAGGTCACGGGCTCATCCTCGCACCCGGCAGCGACGCGGCGGTCGCCTCCTCATGATACACTCTGTCTCAATTCCAAGACATGTCGTCAGGGAGGTCCGATGAGCGACGACTGGGCACAGGCGAGGCTGCAGCACAGGAGCCACCAGGAACAGGCGATCGCCGCCGCCGCGCTGACCCTGCTCAGCGAGCGCGGTGCCGGCGCACTGAGCATGGCCGGGATCGCCGAGGCCGCCTCGGTCTCCCGCCCCACCCTCTACCGCTACTACCCGGACATCGACGCGGTGCTCACCGGCGTCGCGGACCTCATCGCCTCCCACGACGACCGGCTGGAGGAGGCAGTGTCCGAGGAGGCCGACCCCGTCGCGCGGCTCGACCTTCTGCTCGGCACGTTCATCGCGTCCGTCGACCACAGCGGAGCGACCGCGTCCCTGCGAGCGTCTCTGCCGCCGCCGGCACGCGAGGTGCTGGCCCGGCACGAGAGCCGGATCCATCGGCTCCTGGCACACACGCTCGCCGCAGGTGTCGACAGCGGCGTCTTCCGTCCCGATCTCTCACCCGTGCTCGACGCGCCGCTGATCCTCGGCCTCGCCCTGGCCGCCGACCCCGAGCATCCCGACCGTGCCCGCGACCTGGCCCACCGACTGGTGGACCCCACACCACAGGAGGAAACCTCATGACCGAACCGACCTACACGTTCGTCAGCGTCTCCACCGCCAAGCCGGGCCGCCTCGACGACCTGGTCGAGCTGGCGCGACGGCCGAGCGAGCTGATGGACGGGAAGGTGCCGGGCATGGTGGCCCGTCAGGTCAGTGTCGACCGAGATCGCAACACCGTGGTCGTCTGGGTCACCTTCGATGCCCGCGAGGACCTCTACGACTACCTGGCCACCGACGAGGGACGGGGCGACCACGGCGAGGACGCCGACATGACCGACGTCATCGAGACCTTCGAGATGTACGACCTCACCCCGGTCTCCGGGCGGCTGGAGGCGAGTCGGGCCTGACGCGGGAGCCGCACCGCGCGGGCATCCCGTCTCGGTCTCGGCTTCGCCACCGCAGAGTGGAGGAGGTTGCGGGCGTAGTCTGCTCACGTCGAGGCGGGCGCCCCGGCAACGGGGAGGTGCGGCATGGACGGATTCACCATCGGGCTCATCGTGGCCGCCGTCGTCTGGGTCGCGGCCGCGGCCTACGGGCTGCTCCGCCCGCGCCGGGGCCGCGACGTCGACCAGCACGCGATCGACGGCGACCCCCGCAACAACCGGGCGCGGCTGACCCACGACACCACCAGGCGCGGCCAGGACGGCTCGGGAGGCATGGGCGGCAGCTTCTGACCAGCGACGTCAGAGGCCCAGGTCGCGGCCGATGAGCTCCTTCATGATCTCGTTGGAGCCCGCCCAGATCTTGGTGACCCGGGCGTCCCGCCAGGCCCGGGCGACGCGGTACTCGTTCATGAAGCCGTAGCCGCCGTGCAGCTGGACGCAGTGGTCGAGCACGTCGTTCTGCACCTGGGCGGTCCACCACTTGGCCTTCGCCGCGTCGATCGGCGTGAGCTCGCCGTCGCAGTGGGCGAGCACGCACTGGTCGACGTAGGCCTGGGTGACCTCGACCCGGGTGACCAGGTCGGCCATCAGGAACTTGTTGTGCTGGAACTGCCCGACCGGCTGGCCGAAGGCCTGCCGCTCCTTGATGTAGTCGAGCGTCTCGTCGAGGATCTGCCGCGCGTGGGCGAGGTTGGTGACGGCCGAGCCGAGCCGCTCCTGCGGCAGCCAGGTCATCATGTGGATGAAGCCCTCGTCGAGCTGGCCGACGATGTTCTCGTCGGGCACCCGGACGTCCTCGAAGAACAGCTCGGCGGTGTCGGACTCGTCCTGCCCGACCTTGTCGAGCTTGCGACCCCGGGAGTAGCCCTCGCGGTCGGACTCGATCGCGAACAGCGTGATGCCGCGCGCCTTCTTCTCCGGGGTCGTGCGAGCGGCGACCAGCACCAGGTCGGCGGAGTAGCCGTTGGTGATGAACGTCTTGGAGCCGTTGATCACCCACTCGTCGCCGTCGCGCACCGCGGTGGTCTTGAGCGCCGCGAGGTCGGAGCCGCCGCTGGGCTCGGTCATGCCGATCGCGGTGATGATCTCGCCGGAGCAGAAGCCCGGGAGCCAGCGCTGCTTCTGCTCCTCGGTCGTCAGGTGCACGAGGTACGGCGCCACGATGTCGCCGTGGATCCCCACGCACGACGGCAGCGCCATGTTGACCTTCGCGAGCTCCTCGGTGAACACCGCGTTAAAGCGGTAGTCGCCGGCCTCGGAGCCGCCGTACTGCTCGGGGACCTCCAGCCCGAGCAGACCCTGCTTGCCGGCCGCCAGCCAGAACGACCGCGGCAGCGCCTTCGCCTCCGCCCAGTCCTCCAGGTGGGGGCGGGCCTCTCGGTCGAGGAACTCCCGTGCCGACTCGCGGAACGCCTCGTGGTCGTCGGTGTAGATCGTGCGCCTCATGGGTCGATGCTACCCGCGAGTAGCCAAGGAGGTCAGGCCCTGCTGGCCGCGAGCAGCTCCTCGACCCAGGCCGGCACCAGCAGCGAGGCCGGCCCGTGCCGGGTCTCGTCGAAGACCGAGCTGGCCGCGCTCCGGTCGAGGTTGAGCTCCAGGGTGCGCGCCCCGAGCAGACGAGCGGCCCGGACGAAGCCGGCCGCGGGGTAGACCATGCTCGAGGTCCCGATCGACACGAAGAGCGTGGCCTCGGCGAGCGCCTCCTCGATCAGGTCCATGCCGTGGGGGATCTCGCCGAACCACACGATGTCGGGCCGCAGCGCGGGCTCCCCGCACGACGGGCACGCGGGACCGTGCGCCAGGTCGTCGTGCCACACGGTGCGGGCGCCGCAGGACTGGCACCAGGCGGAGCGGAGGTGGCCGTGCATGTGGTGGACCCGGAGGGAGCCGGCCCGCTCATGGAGGTCGTCGACGTTCTGGGTGACGACGAGCAGGTCGTCGCCGAGGACCTCCTCGAGCCGGGCGAGGGCGTGGTGGGCGGGGTTCGGCTCGACGGTGGTGAGCGCGGCCCGGCGGGCGTCGTAGAAGCGGTGAACGACGTGCGGCTGGTGGGCGTAGGCCTCGGGCGTCGCGACGTCCTCGACCCGGTGGCCCTCCCACAGCCCGTCGGCGTCCCGGAACGTCGGCACCCCGCTCTCCGCGGAGATGCCGGCTCCGGTGAGCACCACCACCTTGCCGCCGGCCTCCATGCGTCAGTACTACCAGGCGTCGGAGACCGCGTCAGCCCCCTTCCCAACCGCGGCCCCAGGCCGCACGATGTCTGCCGTGACGACCTCCGCCGGTGACGGCCCCGCCCTCCGCTCGGCGCTGGCCGAGCCGACCGTCGACCCGCCGGCGCGCTGGGTCGCGGGGGTGGTGCTGCTCAACCTGGCCATCACCTCGGGGTGGTTCGGCCCGATCCAGGTGCTGCTCGCCGAGCAGGCGCGCGAGATCGACCCCGCCAACAAGGAGGCCCTGCTCGGCGCGGTGCTCTTCGCCGGCGCGCTCGTGTCGACCGTCGCCAACCCGGTCTGGGGGGCCCTGTCCGACCGAACCCGCCTGCGGGTCGGACGACGGGTGCCCTGGGCGGCCGGCGGCGTGGTCGGCGGCGCCCTGTCGCTGCTGCTGATGTCGACCGTGCAGTCGGCGCCGGCGATGCTGCTCGGCTGGTGCGGCGTCCAGCTCACGCTCAACATGGGGTACGCCGCCGTCACGGCCTCGGTGCCGGACCAGGTGCCGGTCGCCCGCCGCGGCGTGGTCGGTGGGCTGGTGGCGCTGGCCGGCACGCTCGGCGTACTGCTGGGCGTGGCGATCGCCGACGCGACCGGCTCGATCGCGCAGGGCTACGTCGTGATCGCGGCCGTCCTGGTGCTGCTCTCGCTGCCGTACCTGCTCGGGTCGCACGACCTGGCGCTCCCGGAGGACCACCCGCGCGAGCCGTTCGACCTGCGCGGCTTCGTGACGGCGTTCTGGGTGTCGCCGCGCGAGCACCCCGACTTCGCCTGGGCGTGGGTCACCCGGTTCCTGGTCAACCTCGGCAACTTCATCGCGCTGTCGTACTTCCTCTACTACCTCACCGACGGGCTGGGCTTCTCCGACGACGAGGGCTCCTCGCGGCTGCTGACGCTCACCACGATCTATGGCGCCACGATCATCGTGTCGGCGGTCGCCGTCGGCGCGTGGAGCGACCGCGTCGGGCGGCGCAAGGTCTTCGTCATCGCGTCGGGCCTGGTCGTCGGGCTGGCCGCGGCGATCCTCGCGGTCGCGCAGACCTGGACGGCGACGGTCGTGGCCGCGGCCGTCCTGGGCTGCGGCTACGGGATCTACCAGGCGGTC
The DNA here is from genome assembly GCA_030432975.1 of Actinomycetes bacterium. Taxonomy (GTDB): domain Bacteria; phylum Actinomycetota; class Actinomycetes; order Propionibacteriales; family Nocardioidaceae; genus Nocardioides. The sequence goes on along the minus strand of JAUILS010000062.1, from coordinate 1,283 downwards.
GACTTCGCGCTGATCACCCAGGTGCTGCCCGACGCCGAGGAGCGCGCGAAGGACCTCGGCGTCATCAACATCGCGGCCGCGCTGCCGCAGGTGTTCGCGCCCGCGATCGCGGCGTTCGTGATCATCGTGGTCCGCGCGGCCGGCGGGTCCGTGGCCACCCAGGGCGAGTCGTGGTCACTCGGCTACGGCCTGGTCTACCTCACGTCGTTCGTCGCCTGCGTGCTCGGCTCGGTGCTCGTCACCCGGATCCGGTCGGTGCCCTGAGCGCGGCCCGGTGGCCTCGGCGCCGGGCGTGACCGAGCACACGCCGCCGACCCGGTCCGCCGGTGCTTGAGTGGAGGTGGGACGACTCGAGGAGGCGCATGATGAGCACGTTCGAGATCATCGAGGTCCCCATCGCCACCGTCGCGGTCGTACGCCGGGAGGTCCCGCTCGCGGAGATGACCGAGTTCTTCGGCTCCGCCTTCGAGCAGGTGGCCCAGGCGGTCGCCGCCGCCCAGGGCGCGATCGTCGGTCCGCCGTTCGGGTGGTACCACGGCCTGGACACGGACCCGGTCGACCTGTCCGCGGGCTTCCCGGTCAGCGGCGTCGCCGGCACCCCCGACGCGCAGGTGCGGGTGGTCCGGCGGCCGGGTGGCCGGGTGGCCGTCGGCATGCACGTCGGGCCCTACGACCAGCTGGAGCGCACCTATCGCGAGCTCGAGTCGTGGCTCGGCGAGCACGGGCTGAGCACCGGCGAGGAGATGTGGGAGGAGTACCTCAGCCTGCCCGAGGGCGACCCGGCCACGTGGCAGACCCGGGTGGTGGCACCGCTGGTCTGAGGCCGCCTCACAATGGGGTCGTGTGCCTCGCTCCGCGGGGACTACGACGGCTCAGGCACACGACCCCCGTCGGGGGGCACGCGGCCGGGCGGGTGCGGGCGGGCGATCGACGTCGCCAGCGACACCAGGTGACCGAGGCGGGCGAGCTCGGAGTCGAGGAACGCCGGGCCGCCGATCCGGCCGAGCACCACCATCGCCCCGGGTGAGATCGGGGCGGCGCACACCAGCGTGACGCCGTCGTCGAGCTCGGGGAGCCGGGTGGCCTGGAGCAGGTCGACCCAGGGCAGCTCCGACGGCGCGGCGTCGGTGGCGCGGACGACGTCGGCGCCCGCCCCCGACCGTTCGACCCGGGCGGCCCAGTCGACGCGGAAGGTGATCGGCAGCATGCCGACCAGCCCGTCGAGAGCATCGGCGCCGAGCGTGGTGAGCTCCTCGACGACCTCGAGGTCGAGGAAGAGGTTG
>JAUILS010000309.1 GCA_030432975.1 Actinomycetes bacterium | reverse complement strand
CCGCGTTGTCCGCGGCAAGGCTCGCCCGCTCTTGACTCCGGCCGAATAGTCCGTACATTGGATACCCCTGGTGGTATCGACAGGAGGACCCCATGCAGATCATCCCGTTCCGCACGCCCGGCCTGGGTGACCAGACCTATCTCTTCGAGCACGAGGGCAAGGGCATCCTGGTCGACCCGCAGCGCGACATCGGGCGCTTCCTCGACGCGGCGGCCGAGCACGACATCGACCTGCGCTTCGTGCTCGAGACGCACATGCACAACGACTACGTCTCCGGCGGCCAGCAGGCGGCCGCCAAGACCGGCGCCCAGCTGATCCTCCCCGCCGCTTCCGCCGCGGCCTACCGGCACACGCCGGCGTTCCACCTGGAGGACCTCGAGGGCGAGGACGGGCTGTCCATCCGCCCCATCCACACCCCCGGCCACACGCCCGAGCACACGTCGTACCTCGTGCTCATCGACGGCAAGGAGGTGGCCCTCTTCTCCGGCGGCAGCCTGCTGGTCGGCTCCGCCGGCCGCCCCGACCTGCTCGGCCCGGAGCGGGCCGACACCCTGGCCCGCCTGCAGTACATCTCGATCCACCGGCTGGCCGGCCTGCCGGGCGAGGTCGAGCTGCTGCCGACCCACGGCGAGGGCTCGTTCTGCACCGCCAGCGGCGCCGGCAAGTACACCTCCACCATCGCCGAGGAGCGCGCCTCCAACCCGCTGCTCGCGCTCGACTCCCCCGACGCGCTGTCGGAGGAGATGCTCCGCTCGCCGATGCCGATCCCCGGCTTCTACCGCTACATGGGCCCCGCCAACACCCTCGGCGTCCGCCCGCTGCCCAACCGCGCGGTGCCGCGGATCCCGGTCTCCGAGGTCGAGGGCCGCACCGACGTCCACATCGTCGACATGCGCCCCCGCGAGGACCAGGCCAAGGGCGTCCTCAAGGACACCGTCGCCGTCGAGTTCGCCGACGACTTCGGCTCCTGGGTCGGCTGGCTGGTGCCCTACAACGAGCCGATCGTCATCGTCGCCAACCCCGACCAGGACGTCGACGCGGCGATCACCCAGCTCCAGCAGATCCAGTTCGACAACGTGGTCGGCGTCGTCAACGACGTCTCCGGCGCCACGCTCCACTCCGACTTCGAGCTGCTCAGCACCGAAGCCGCCCGCGAGCTGCTCGCCGAGGGCGACATGCAGGTGCTCGACGTACGCATGCCCAACGAGCGCGCCGAGGTCCGCCACCCCGGCGCCGTCGAGCGGTTCGTCGCCGACGTGTTCACGCAGGGCATCCCCGCCGAGCTCGACCGCGACCGCCCGGTCCTGGTCGCCTGCGCCAGCGGCAAGCGCGCGGTGATCGCCGCCAGCCGCCTCACGGCCCACGGCTACGACGTCCGGGTGGTCAACCCCGGCGGCATCCCCGACCTCGTCCCCGCGCCGGCCGGCGCCTGAGAAGGAGCGACTCGATGAGCGACGTCAGCCAGTCCGTCAACGTCGGCCAGGCCCAGCAGCTGATCGCCAACCCCAGCACGCTGGTGGTCGACGTGCGCAGCCCCGGGGAGTTCCAGACCTCCCACATCCCCAACTCGATCAACCTGCCGGTCGACCAGCTCGACCCCCACCTGCGGCGGATCGTCAGCGCCGCGGGCGGCACGCTCGTGCTGGTCTGCCAGGCCGGCGGCCGGGCCGAGCAGGCGGCCGGCAAGCTCGGCCAGGCCGGCCTGAGCGACATGGTCGTGCTGGCCGGCGGGATGAACTCCTGGGTGCAGGCCGGCGCCCCCGTCGAGCACGGCGAGATCAAGAAGTGGGCGCTGGAGCGTCAGGTGCGGCTGGTGGCGGGCTCGATCGTGTTCCTGTCGATCATCGCCAGCATCTGGTTCCCGCCGATGAAGTGGCTGGCCTTCGCGATCGGCTTCGGGCTCACCTTCGCGGCGCTCAGCAACACCTGCATGATGGGCATGCTGCTGATGAAGCTCCCCTACAACAAGGGTCCGGGCTGCGACATCGACGAGGCGATCGCCCGGCTCTCGCGCCCCCAAGTTGCCTGAGGGGCGCGCCGCGCGGATCTGACATCGAGCGCCGCCGACGGTCATACTGAGCAGATCCGACCGCCGGCGAGGTAGGGCCTGTCCGCCGGTCCCCCGCGTCAGGCCCGGACCCGATGACGACTCCGCCTGCCAAGGAACGGCCCTACAACATCCCGGCCGCCGCGGCCGTCCACGTCTACACCGCCGTGGGCGCCGTGCTGGCGTTCTGGATGGTGGTCGCGGCCTTCGACGGCCGCACCACGACGGTGCTGTGGCTGTTCCTGGTCTCGATGGTCATCGACGGCAGCGACGGCCTGCTGGCTCGCCGGCTGCGCGTCAAGGAGGCGATCCCGGGGTTCGACGGCGCGCTGCTCGACAACATCGTCGACTACCTCACCTACTGTTTCGCCCCCGTGGTGCTGCTGTGGGCCGACGGGCGGCTGCCGGGCGGTGCCGCCGGCGCCGTCCTCGCCTGCCTCCCGATCCTCGCGTCGACCTACGGCTTCTGCCGCTCAGACGCCAAGACCGACGACCACTTCTTCCTCGGCTTCCCGTCGTACTGGAACATCCTCGCGTTCTACGTCATCGTGCTCGAGCTGTCGCCGACGGTGACCGGCGTGCTGGTGGCGGTGTTCTCGGTGCTGGTGTTCGTGCCGGTGAAGTACGTCTATCCCTCCCGCACCGAGAACTGGTGGTGGGCCAACATGCTGGCGACCGCCGGCTGGTTCGTCGCGTACGCCGTCATCACCGCGCAGCTGCCCGACCCGAACGCCGTGGTCGTGGCCCTGTCGCTGGCC
>JAUILS010000061.1 GCA_030432975.1 Actinomycetes bacterium | reverse complement strand
CGAGGACACGCTGCTCGAGGCGGCCAAGGCGGGAGTCCTGGCCGGCTCGCTCCTCGCCGCCATCGTCGGCGCGCTCGTGCTCGGTCACCGCGACCGGTTCCACGCGACGCCGTGACGGGCTGGCGCTGGCGGCCGTGCCGCGCCACCACATGACGGACGGCGCGCCCCCCGTTGGGTTGCGCGCCGTCCTGCTCGGGGGAGGGGCTACTCGTCGGAGGAGCTGCCGCCCTCCTTGGACTTGATCAGGTCCATCACGGTGGAGTCGGCGAGGGTCGTCACGTCGCCGACCTCGCGGTGCTCGGCGATGTCCTTGAGCAGCCGGCGCATGATCTTGCCGGAGCGCGTCTTGGGCAGCTCGGGCACGACCATGACCTGGCGCGGCTTGGCGATCGGGCCGATCTCGTGGGCCACGTGGTTGCGCAGCTCCTGGACGATGTCGTCGCCGCCGTCGCCCGCCGCCTCGCGGAGGATCACGAAGGCGCAGACGGCCTGGCCGGTCATCTCGTCGGCCGCGCCGACCACGGCGGCCTCGGCGACCTTGGGGTGCGACACCAGCGCCGACTCGATCTCGGTGGTGGAGAGCCGGTGGCCCGACACGTTCATCACGTCGTCGACCCGGCCGAGCAGCCAGATGTCGCCGTCCTCGTCCTTCTTGGCGCCGTCGCCGGCGAAGTAGAGGCCCTCCCAGCGCGACCAGTAGGTGTCCTTGAACCGCTGGTCGTCGCCCCACAGGGTGCGGAGCATCGCCGGCCAGGGCTCCTTGAGCACGAGGTAGCCCCCGGAGCCGTTCGGCACCGGCTGGGCGTTGTCGTCGACCACCTCGGCGGCGATGCCGGGCAGCGGCGTCATCGCCGACCCGGGCTTGCCGTGGGTGACGCCCGGCAGCGGCGAGATCATGATCTGGCCGGTCTCGGTCTGCCACCAGGTGTCGACGATCGGGGCCTGGTCGGCGCCGATGTGCTGGCGGTACCACACGTAGGCCTCGGGGTTGATCGACTCACCGACCGACCCGAGCAGCCGGATCGAGGAGAGGTCGAACTGGGCCGGGATGTCGTCGCCCCACTTCATGAACGTCCGGATCGCGGTGGGAGCGGTGTAGAAGATCGTGACGCCGTACTGCTGGATGATCTCCCACCAGCGGCCCTTGTGCGGCGAGTCGGGCGTGCCTTCGTACATCACCTGCGTCGCGCCGTTGGCCAGCGGGCCGTAGACCATGTAGGAGTGGCCGGTCACCCAGCCGACGTCGGCGGTGCACCAGTAGACGTCGGTCTCGGGCTTGAGGTCGAAGACCTCCCAGTGCGTGAACGACGTGCCGACGAGGTAGCCGCCCGTGGTGTGCAGGATGCCCTTCGGCTTGCCGGTGGTGCCGGAGGTGTACATGACGTAGAGCGGGTGCTCGGAGTCGTGCAGCTCGGCCTCGTGCTCGGGCGACTGCCGGTCGACGAGCTCGTGCCACCACACGTCGCGGCTGTCGTCCCAGGCGACGTCCTGGCCGGTACGCCGGACCACCAGCACGTTGCGGACCAGGTCACCGGTCTTCTCGCAGGCCTCGTCGACCGCCGGCTTCAGCGCCGACGGGGCGCCGCGGCGGTAGCCGCCGTCGGAGGTGATGACGACCTTGGCGTCGCAGTCCTCGACGCGGGAGGCCAGCGCGTCGGCGGAGAAGCCGCCGAAGACCACCGTGTGCGGGGCGCCGAGCCGGGCGCAGGCCAGCATCGCGATCGCCGTCTCCGGGATCATCGGCATGTAGATGGCGACCCGGTCGCCCTTCTGCACGCCGAGCTCGATCAGCGCGTTCGTCGCCTTGCAGACCTCCGCCTGCAGGTCGGCGTACGTCAGGTCGCGGGTGTCGCCCTCCGGCTCACCGACCCAGTGGAAGGCGACCTTGTCGCCCCGGCCCGCCGCGACGTGGCGGTCGACGCAGTTGACCGAGGCGTTGATCGTGGCGCCGGTGAACCACTTGGCGAACGGCGGGTTCGACCAGTCGAGCACCTGGTCCCAGCGCTGTCCCCAGTCGAGCCGCTCCGCGGCCTGCTCCCAGAACGCCAGCCGGTCGGCCGAGGCCCGGGCGTAGGCCTCCTCGGTCACGTTGGCGTCGGCGGCCAGGTCGGCCGGCGGCGGGAAGCGTCGCTCCTCGTGCAGGAGGTTCGACAGGGTCTCGGACTGGTCGCTCACGGCGTCTCCTCGGGGTCTCGGAGTCGTTCTCGGGACAGTATCGGCGCGGAAGGTTGGTCCCCGGCTGGCAGCGTAGTGGCCGCGGTCACAGCCGTGCGGGGTGAGGCTGCCCCGCGCGACGAGGGGGAGGTGTGGTGCGACGAACGGCTCAGGGGGAACTGAAGCCGCCCGGGCGGCGAGGTTGTTCCGGTCGGAACCGGAACAGAGCCTCGTCGCCCGGGCGGTGTCTTGCTCGTCAGGCCCCCGGGTGGGGCGGGGGCCTCACGTCGGACGGGTCAGTGCAGGTCCTCTCCCGCGGCGTGCCGGGTGACCAGCTCGCTGCGACCCGGGAAGCGGATCTCCTCGACCAGCTCCTGCATCTGCTCGGACGGCTTCGTGGTGAACTGCGAGACGATGATCGTCACCGCGAAGTTGATCAGCATGCCGATCGTGCCGAAGCCGGTGGCGGGGATGCCCCAGAGGCCCTCGCTGCCGCCCCAGATCGGGATCGTCCAGTAGATGTAGGCCATCGTGACCACCAGGCCGGTGATCATGCCGGCCGCGGCGCCCGCCGCGGTGCACTTCTTCCAGAAGATGCCGAGCACCAGGATCGGGAAGAAGCTCGCTGCGGCGAGACCGAAGGCCAAGGCGACCACCTGCGCGACGAACCCAGGGGGGTTGATGCCGAGGTAGCCGGCGACCACGATCGCCGCGGCCATCGCGATGCGGCCGACCATCAGCTGCTGCTTCTCGGACGCCTGCGGGTTGATCTTCTTGTAGTAGACGTCGTTCGCGACCGCCGAGGAGATCACCAGCAGCAGACCGGACGCCGTGGAGAGCGCCGCGGCCAGACCACCGGCCGCCACCAGGCCGACGATCGGAGCGGGCAGGCCGCCGATCTCGGGCGAGGCGAGCACGATGATGTCGTTGTTGATCGCGACGTCGGTGTAGGTCAGCGCCTGGTCGGGCGGCAGGTCGGCGATCGGTGCCGCCGCCTCGCCCGCCTGGGTGATCAGGCCGACGTCGGACCACGTGGTGAACCACTCGGGCGCCGAGGCGACCGTGAAGTCCGACAGGTTGTCCATGATCTCGAGCTTCGTGAACGCCGCCACCGAGGGAGCGGTGGTGTAGAGCAGCGCGATGAAGAACAGCGCCCACAGGGCGGAGTACCGCGCCGCGCGCACGCTCTTGGCGGTGTAGAAGCGGACGATCACGTGCGGCAGGCCGGCGGTGCCGAACATCAGCGCCGCGGTGATCAGGATCATGTTGGTCATCGTGATCTGGCCGAAGGCCTCGGTGTAGGTCGCCCCGAGGCCCAGGTCGGTCTGCAGACCGTTGAGCTCGTCGAGGATGTTGCCGAAGCCGATCTGCGGCAGCGGCACGCCGGTGACCTTCTGCGACACGGCGACGGCCGGGATCAGGTAGGCGACGATCAGCACGGAGTACTGCGCCACCTGGGTCCAGGTGATGCCCTTCATGCCGCCGAGGACGGCGTAGAAGAACACGATCGCCATACCGATGACGACACCCCAGGTGGTGTCCACCTTGAGGAACCGGGTGAACACCAGGCCGACACCGGCCATCTGGCCGGCGACGTAGACGAACGACACGACGATGGCCGCCAGCACCGCGATCAGGCGGGCGGTCTCGTTGTAGCGGTCACCCACGAAGTCGGGGAGGGTGTACTTGCCGAACTTGCGGAGGTACGGCGCCAGCAGCAGGGCCAGCAGCACGTAGCCGCCGGTCCAGCCCATCAGGAAGACCGAGCCGCCGTAGCCGTTGTAGGCCAGGCCGACGATGCCCGCCAAGGAGATGAACGACGCCGCGCTCATCCAGTCCGCGGCGATGGCGGCGCCGTTGGCCGGGGCCGGGATGCCGCCGCCGGCGACGTAGAACTCCGCGGTGTTGGACACCCGGCTGGCGTAGGCGATGTAGATGTAGAGGCCGAAGGTCAGGATGGTGAAGATCAGGGTCCAGAGCTGGATGGTGCTCACGAGTGGTGCACCTCCTGCTCGTACTCGTCGATGCCGAACTCGGCGTCGAGCTTGTCCATCCGCCACACGTAGATGGCGATCAGGATCACGAACACGATGATCGAGCCCTGCTGGGCGAACCAGAAGCCCAGCGGGAAGCCCATGAAGCTCACCTTGTTCAGCTGCTCGACGAAGAGGATGCCCGCGCCGAAGGACACGAGTGCCCAGACGGCGAGCAGGCTGGCCATCAGCCGGAGGTTGCGGCGCCAGTAATCCTGGCGCTGACTCTGGTCCATGGGATGCCTTTCCGGTCGGAGTGGTACCGCAGGTGACGGATGGTGGCGCCACCCGTGTGCGGCGTCCGCGTCTCGGGCAGGCAACCGTTCCCCGAGTTGGCCGGTCAAGGCTGCGATGTGGCTGGGGTCACAATTTGCGACGAGTGGTCGGCCTCGGGCGACGAGTGGTCTGCCGCCTCCGAGGCCGGGGCCGTAGGGTCGAGGTCATGTCCGACGGCTCCCCGGCACGACCCTCCAGCGCCCCCGCGGTGCGCAGGCGGGGCGACCCCGCCAAGCGCCAGCTGTTCATCGCCAGCATGATGGTGGTGTTCGGGTCGTTCATGCCGTGGATCTCCACCTCCCTCGGCTCGATCTCGGGGCTTCGCGGGCCCGGCCTGTGGACGTTCTACTTCTCGATGCTGGGCATCGCCGGGGTGCTCATCCCCTGGCGCCGGGTGGCCGGCGTGCAGGCGCTGATCTTCGCCGGCGTGGCGATCGCGCTGCCGATCTGGCAGATGGCGCGGATCTATCGCCTGGTCCAGTTCCAGGGCTGGATGCCCGGGCCCGGCCTGGTACTGGTGCTCGGCGGCGGCGTGCTGGCCGCGGTCGCGGCCCGAAAGCTGCTGGCCCCGCCGGCCGCGCCCCCGGCATGATGCCTGCGTGCGCGACGACTATCTGAGGGCCTACGACGAGCAGCTGCGGGTCGGCGGTGAGCTGCGCGGCGCCGCCCACGTCGAGCAGCGCGGCCCGCTGTGGTGGGCGGAGTTCGCCGACGGCTGGGGGTTCGTGACGTACGCCGACCTCGGCGGGGTCGTCGGGTCCGACCTGGATGCGCTCATCGCCGCCACCGTCGCCCACTTCCGCGACGACACCACGGTGGGCCGGTTCGAGTGGAAGACCCGCGGGCACGACCGGCCGGCCGACCTCGGGGAGCGCCTGCAACGGCAGGGCCTCGTCGGCGAGGACGAGGAGACCGTGATGATCGGCGAGGCCGCGCTGCTCGCCGGGCCGGTCGACCTCCCCGCCGGAGTCGGCGTACGCCGGGCGGGGGTGGGGGCCGACCTGCGCGACGACGTGCGGCGCGCGCAGGCGATGCAGGAGGAGGCGTTCGGGCGCGGTCACGACTTCGACGCCGCCGTCGCCGAGCTGGTCGAGACCGACGACGCCCAGCTCTGGCTCGCGGAGGCCGACGGCGAGGTCGTCTCGGCCGGGCGGCTGGTGCGGGTGCCCGACACGCAGTTCGCCGGGCTGTGGGGCGCGGCGACCCGGGCCGAGTGGCGCGGCCGGGGGATCTACCGCGCGCTGACGTCGGCCCGGGCGCAGGCGGCGCTGGCGATGGGCGTGCGCTACCTGCAGAGCGACTGCACCCCGATGTCCCGGCCGATCCTCGAACGCTCCGGCCTGGTCGCCGTGACCACCACCACGCCGTACGCCTGGGAGCGCCCCTGACCCCGAGACGGCGCTCCGGCGCCCCGAGATGGCGCTCCGGCGCCCCGAGACGGCGCTCCGGCGCGCAGAGTCGCCGCCTGGGTGCGCAGAACTGCCGTCTCGATGCGCGGGAGCGCCGGTTCGCGGTCAGCCGCGGTGGAGCGGGACGCCCTCGGGGGTGTGCAGGCGGATCATGAAGGTGCTGACGTGGGGGGCGCGGCGCTGCGGGGTGAGCAGCGAGACGCCGATCATGGTGAGGAAGGCCAGCGGCACCGTCCACGCCGCCGGCTGGGCGAGGAACGTCAAGAACCACGACGTCCCGCCGTCGGAGAAGAACGTGCGGACCACCGCGATGCCGGAGAGGAAGCCGCCCACCAGCAGGCCGGCGTACGCCCCCGCGTCGGTGAGCCGCGACCACCAGATGCCGAGCACGAGCAACGGGCAGAACGTCGACGCCGACACCGCGAAGGCCAGCCCCACCGCCGTGGCCACGCCGACGTCCTGGGCCGCCACCGCCAGCACGTAGGGGAAGACCACGGCCACGACGGCCGCGAGCCGGAACGCCGCGACGCCGGGCAGCCAGCGCTCCACGATGTCCTGGCTGACCACGCCGGCGACCGCCACCGTGAGCCCGGACGACGTCGACAGGAAGGCCGCGAAGGCGCCGGCGATCAGCAGCGCGCTGAGCAGCTCGCCGAGGGTGCCGCCGATCATCCGCGACGGCAGCTCGAGCACCACGGCGTCGGAGCGGCCGTCCGCGATCAGGTCGCCGGCGTAGATCCGGCCGAGGGCGCCGTAGACCGGCGGCAGCACGTAGAACAGCCCGAGCAGCCCCAGCACCACGAGCGTCGTGCGCCGGGCCGCCCGACCGTCGGGGTTGGTGTAGAACCGCACGACCACGTGCGGCAGGCCCATGGTGCCGAGGAACGTCGCGATGATGATGGAGTACGTCGAGTAGAGCGGGTGGCCGGCCGAGTCGGTGCCGTGTCCCGACAGCGGGTCGGCCCAGCTGCCGGACTGGCTGGCCACGTCGAAGGCCGGGTTGGCCGGCGACGGGGAGCCGTCACCCATCCAGACCCACAGCAGGAAGATCAGCGGCACCAGCAGCGCGGTGAGCTTGAGCCAGTACTGGAAGGCCTGGACGAACGTCACCGAGCGCATCCCGCCCGACAGCACGCTGGCCAGCACCACGACGGCCACGACCAGCCCGCCGAGCGGCGCGTCGATGCCGGTGGCCAGCCGGAGGGTGAAGCCGGCCCCCTGGAACTGCGGGATGAGATAGAGCCAGCCGATCGCGACGACGAGCACCGAGGTGAGCGCCCGCACCCGCCGGGAGCCGAGGCGGGCCTCGGCGAAGTCGGGGAGCGTGTAGGCGCCCGACCGCCGCAGCGGCGCCGCGACCAGCACCAGCAGCACGAGGTAGCCGGCCGTCCACCCGACCGGGTACCACAGCATGTCGGCGCCGAAGGTGAGGATCAGCCCGGCGACGCCGAGGAACGACGCGGCGGAGAGGTACTCCCCGCCGATGGCGGAGGCGTTGAGCGCGGGACGCACCGTGCGCGAGGCGACGAAGAAGTCGGAGGTGGTGCGCGAGACGCGCAGCCCCCAGATCCCGATGCCGAGCGTCAGGATCGAGACCACCACGACCGCGGCGATGCCCCCGGCGTGGCTCATCGATCCACCAGATCGGAGAAGGAGCGCTCGTTGCGCTCGGCCCGACGCACGTAGACCCAGCCGAGCAGGAGGAGCAGGGGATAGACCAGGAAGCCGAGCAGCCCCCACGTCAGCGGCATCCCGAGGACGGTGCGGTTCAGCAGCTCGGGGGCGACGGTGAACAGCAGCGGCAGGCTCCCGATCATCAGCCCCATCGCCACGAGGATGCCGACCGCGAGGCGCAGCTGGGCCCACAGCAGCGAGCGGACGTAGACCGCGCCCAGCTCGGTCTGCTCGTCGATCTCCTGCACGAGCAGCTGCGGTCGCCGGCGGGAGTCGGACCGCGGGGCCGTCACCCGCACCCGCGGCGGCGGCTGCTCGGGGGTGCCCGTCACGAGGACCCCGGCCGGTTGCGGCGCACCAGCAGGTCACGGAGCTCGCGGGTGTGGCGGCGGCTGACGGCGAGCTCCTGCCCGGCGATCACGACGGTGCACCGTCCGGAGTCGGTGCGGATCTCCTCGACGTGCGGCAGCGACACGAGCAGCGACCGGTGGATGCGGACGAAGCCGGCCTCCCGCCACTCGGCCTCCAGGGTGGTGAGCGGGGTCCGCAGGAGGTGGCTCCCCTCGGGTGTGTGGAGCCGGGCGTAGTCGCCCTGCGCCTCGACGTAGCGGACGTCGGCCCGCGAGATGAACCGGGTCCGGCCGCCGAGCTCGACGGCGATCTGGTCGTCGGCGCGGGGGGCCGGCCGGCCGGAGCCCTCGACCACCCGGCGGACCGCCTCGGCCAGCCGGTCCTCGCTGACCGGCTTGAGGACGTAGTCGACGGCGTTGAGGTCGAAGGCCTCCACGGCGTGCTGGTCGTGGGCGGTCACGAAGACCACCGGGGGCGGGCTCTTGAAGCGCGACAGCACCTGGGCCAGCTCCAGGCCGGAGAGGCCGGGCATCGAGATGTCGAGGAAGACCGCGTCGATCTCGAGGTCCTGCAGCACCCGCAGCGCCTCGGTCGCGGAGTCCGACGTGAGGACGCCGCGCACCCGGGAGTCCTGCTTGAGCAGGAACGAGAGCTCGTCGAGCGCCGGCCGCTCGTCGTCGATGACGAGCACCCGGAGGCCTGCGGTCTGGGTCATGGGTGGACTCCCGGGGCGTACTTGGGGACACGGACCGACACCTTGGTCCCCGCGCCCGGCGCCGTCTCCACGACCAGACCGTAGTCCTCGCCGAACGCGCGGCGCAGCCGCTCGTCCACGTTGCCGAGGCCGACCGAGTCGATGGAGACGTCGGCCGCGAGCGCGCGGCGTACCCGCTCGGGGTCGTCGCCGGCGCCGTCGTCCTCGATGGTGATCAGGCACTCGCGGTCACGGTCCTGCGCGATCAGCGTGATCTGGCCGCCGTCGGGGCGCCCCTCGAGGCCGTGCTGGACGGCGTTCTCCACCAACGGCTGGAGGCAGAGGAACGGGATCGCCACCGGCAGCACCTCGGGTGCGATGCGCAGGGTGACCCGGAGCCGGTCGCCGAAGCGCGCCTGCTCGAGCATGAGGTAGCGCTCGATCGAGCGGAGCTCCTCGGCCAGCGTCGTGAACTCGCCGTGCTTGCGGAAGGAGTAGCGGGTGAAGTCGGCGAACTCCAGCAGCAGCTCGCGCGCGCGGTCGGGGTCGGTGCGCACGAAGGACGCGATCGCGCCGAGGGAGTTGTAGACGAAGTGCGGGGAGATCTGGGCGCGCAGCGCCCGCACCTCGGCCTCCATCAGGCGGGTGCGCGAGGCGTCGAGCTCGGCCAGCGACAGCTGACCCGACACCCACTGGGCGACCTCGTCGGCGGCGCGGACCAGGCCGGCGGTCGGGGAGGGGGAGAGCACCAGCAGCGTGCCGACCATGCGGTCCTCGACGAACAGCGGGGACCCGATGGCATAGCTGCACGGGCAGCCCGGCTCGTCGCAGGGCAGCTCGCGGGGCGGGAAGACCCGGGTGGACCCCTGCTCGGCGACGGCGACCGCCAGCTTGGGCGCCTGCGGGGCGTGGTGGTCGCCGATGCCGTCCCAGGCGAGCAGCCGCGACTCGTCGGTGAGGGCGACCGCGGGCGAGCCCAACAGCGCGTGCAGGTGCCTGATGCTCCGCTCCGCGGAGGTGGAGGTGAGCCCCTCGCGCAGCGCGGGCGAGGCGAGGCTGGCGGTGTGGAGCGTGCGGAACGTCGCCCGGTCGGCCTCGGTGCCGAAGTGGGACCTGCGGAGCACGCGTGACCACAGCGACGTCATGATCGGCCGAACCTAACCGGCACGCCCGCCGATGTCGAGGGAGCGGCCGGGCTGGGCTGGCGCGGGCATCGGGTGGGGCCGGCCTAGCGGAAGTCGATCAGCAGCAGGTCGGTGTCGGTGCCGTCGGAGACGGCCTGGTCGCCCGCCGCCCCGTCCGGCCGGCCGGCTGCGTCGCCGGCGGCGGCCGCGTCGGATCCCTCGTCGGCCCGGTCCTCGGCCCCGTCGTCGGCGCGGTCGTCGGCGCCGTCGTCGGCGCCGGGGGAGCCGAGCACGGTGGCGCGGAAGCACCGGGTGACGTAGGGGAGCTGCATGCCGTCCATGCCGCGGCCGTAGTCGTCGTAGAACGCGAGCACCTCGGCGAGCTTGGCCTCGCGGGCCTCGGCGTCGAGCACGGCGATGGTCGACCGTGACCGGGCGAGGTCGAGGATCGTCTCGCGGTTGACGTCCTGCCAGATCTGGAAGTCCTTCTCCTCCACGAAGCCGAACCGGCCGGACTCGACCAGCGGCTGGGCGGGCTCACGCAGCTGGTCCTGGGTGCCGATCAGGCGGCCGAGCCGCTTGACCCACGGGATCCGCTCGTCGCGTTGGTTCCACACCAGGGCCAGCTGGCCGCCGGGGCGGAGCACCCGGGCGATCTCGGGGAGGGCGACGTCGAGGTCGAACCAGTGGAACGCCTGCGCGGCGACGACGACGTCGACGCTGCGGTCGCGCAGCGGGATCGCCTCGGCTCCCGCGACCGAGGTGGCGGCCCCCGGCACGCGCTCGGCGAGGATCGCCAGCATCGCCTCGTCGGGGTCGGTCGCGTGCACGTCGTGGCCGAGCGCGACCAGCTCGGCGGTGAGTTTGCCGGTGCCGGCGCCGAGCTCCAGCACTGTGGCCCGGTCGCGGCCGACCAGCCAGGCGGCGGCCTCGCGGGGGTAGCCCGGGCGGCCGCGGTCGTAGGCGTCGGCCACGGGGCCGAAGGACCGCGCCCAGCGGGCGGTCGGGTCGTCGGCCTGCGGGTCGGGCGGGTCCGCGTGCTCGTCCATCAGGGGCAGGCTACCTCCGGTCGCGCCCCGGATCGGGGAGCCGCGTAGCGTGTGCGGCCATGCAGGGATGGCGGCTGGCCGGCGGCGAGGTGGACGCGTGGGAGCCGCTGGCGGCCCTCGAGGGCGTCGGGTCGGCGTACGCCGCGGCGCGCGACGAGGTCGACGCGCTCCTGCGCGACCGCGGGCTGCGGCGCAGCGGGCCCGACGCGACCGTCGAGGCGCTGCTCCGCGGCGCCCAGGCCAGCGCCGAGCTCGACGGGTCGTCGTCCTCGCTGGAGGACTGCCGCGCCGGCCGCGCCGACGAGGTCGCCGCCGCCTCGCTGCGGGTGTCGACCGAGCTGCTCGCCCTGGTGCCGGTGCTCGGCCGCGCGCCGGTGCAGGCGCTGGCGCGGCTGCACGCGCTGGCCGCCGGCGGGCTGCTGCCGGAGGACGAGGTGGGACGGCCAGCGTCGGCGGAGGCGGCGCGCGGGCTGCAGTCGCTGGGCGCCGCGCTGCTGGCCGCGGGGTCGGCGCCGGCGCTGCTGGTGGCGGCGGTCGCGCACGCGGAGCTGGCGACCACCGCCCCATTCGCGTCGCACCACGGACTGGTGGCCCGCGCGGCCGAGCGGCTGGTGCTGGTGTCCCGGGGGGTCGACCCGGCCTCGGTGCTGGTGCCGGAGGCGGCGCACCTCGCGCTGCGGCCGGCGTACGAGTCGAACCTGCGCGGCTGGGCCGAGGGTGGCGCGGCGGGTCGGCACGCGTGGCTGCTCTATGCGGCGGAGGCGTATGCGCGGGCGGCCGAGCTGAGCCCGCTCGCCGACTGACCCTGGCCGGGGTGTCCGGACATGCGGACGGCACCCGCTCACGGGGACCGGATGCCGCCGCTGACACGCGATTCGTGGCTACCAGGCGTGCAACTCATCTAAGTGCGGCCCCGGGAGTCTCCCGTTGGCTCGCGCCCTGAAGAAGGGTGGTTCGCCGCGTGGGTACCCGTCTCACGTGCGGGTCTGGAGTTGTCTCTCTGCCCTCGATTGTCCGTCGCCGAGCGGCCAGGTTCAAGGCTTGACTTTGGCAGCCGCCGGTGGGTCCGGCGTGTCGCGCTGGTGCGTCAGGCGTCCGCCCGGCGACGGCGTACGCCGGCCCACACCAGCCCGCCGACGGTGAGCACGCCGCCGACGGCCAGCGCGGCCAGCGTCGTCTTGCTCGGCAGCGGCACCCGGCTGCGCAGCGTCACCGGCCGGGTGAAGACCAGCACCGGCCAGCCGCGGGCCGACGCGACCTTGCGCAGCTCCTTGTCGGGGTTGACCGCGAACGGGTGCCCCACCTCGGCGAGCATGGGGACGTCGGTGACGGAGTCGCTGTAGCCGTAGCACTCGGCGAGGTCGTAGCCGCGCTCCTCGGCCAGCTCCCGGACGGCGCGGGCCTTCTCCTCGGCATAGACGTAGTGGTCGATCACCCCGGTGTACTTGCCGTCCACGATCTCCAGCCGGGTGGCGATCACGTGGTCGGCGCCGAGCAGCTCTCCGATCGGCTCGACCACCTCGGCGCCGGACGCGGACACGATGACCACGTCGCGGCCCGCAGCCTGGTGCTCCTCGATCAGGGTGACCGCCTCGTCGTAGACGATCGGCACCACGATGTGGTGCAGCGTCTCGCCGACCACCTCGCGCACCGTGGCGACGTCCCAGCCGGCGACCAGCTGCGACATGAACTGCCGCAGCTTCTCCATCTGGTCGTCGTCGGCGCCGCCGGTGAGGAAGACCAGCTGGGCGTACGCCGACCGGAGCGCCGCGCGGCGGTTGATCAGCCCGCCGGCCTGGAACGGCTTGGTGAAGGCCAGGGAGCTGGACTTGGCGATGATCGTCTTGTCCAGGTCGAAGAAGGCCGCGGCCGGCATGGCGGCCAGTGTAGGTGGACCGGGCGGCGGGGCTCGGACCGCTTGCCGTGCACAGCGGCCCGGGAGCGGGGTCCTCTCCACAGGCGAGCCGCGGGCCGGTCCACCGGCCGCCGGTCCGGGGGAGCCTGACTGGCATGACGACTCCACTGCTCGTGACCGCCGACGAGACGCTGCTCGAGGAGCTGCTGCGGCTCGCGGCCGCCGCGGGGGTGACGCCCGAGGTGGCCGCCGACGCGGGCGTGGCGCTGCGGTCGTGGGGCACGGCGCCGATCGTGCTGGTCGGGCTCGACCTCGCGCCGGCGCTGCTGCGCCTGTCACCCCCTCGCCGCCCGGAGGTGCACGTCGTCGTCGGCGGACCACCGCCCGACGACGTCTTCCGCACCGCGGTCCGGGTGGGGGCGCAGGACGTCGTGGAGCTGCCTCGGTCGGAGGCCTGGCTGGTCGAGGCGTTCGCCGAGCTGGTCGAGCCCAGCCGAGCGCGCGGCCTCACCCTCGGGGTCGTCGGCGGCTGCGGCGGCGCCGGCGCCAGCGTGTTCGCGACCGCGTTGGCGCAGGTGGCGTCCGGGTCCGGTCCGACGCTGCTCGTCGACGCCGACGCCCACGGGGCCGGCCTCGACCGGCTGCTCGGCCTGGAGGGCGACGACGGGCTGCGGTGGGAGGCGCTCGAGCAGACCACGGGCCGGCTGGGCGCCCGCTCCCTGCGCGACGCCGTGCCGCGGCTCGGGGCGATGGGGGTGCTCACCTTCGGCGCCACCAGGTCCGCGGCGCTGCCGCCGTTCGCGGTGCGCGAGGCGCTGGCCGCGGGGCGCCGGGGCCACGACACGGTCGTCGTCGACCTGCCCCGCTGCACCCCGGCCGTCACCGACGAGCTGGTCGGCCACTGCGACCGGCTGGTCGTGGTCACCACCGCCACGGTCCCCGCGGTCGCGGCGACCGCGCGGCTGACCGGCCGGCTGCCCGGCGGCGTCCGCACCCTCGTGGTCCGCGGGCGGGGCGTCGACCCTCGCGACGTGTCCCGCGCGACGGGGGTCCGCGACGTCGTCGTGATGGCCGTCCAGCGGGGGGTCGACGAGGCGATCGACCTGGGCCTCGGGCCGCTGCGGGGACGCCGCGGAGCCCTGGCCCGCGCCGCCGCCGAGGTGCTCGCCCTGGACGCCGACCGGGTGGCGGCGTGAGCGAACGGTCGGCGGCGGCCATCGAGCGACCCCCGGTCGACCCGGCCCTGGTGGAGTCGGTCCGTGAGGACCTGGCCCGGTCTCCGGGGGCGCTCACGCCGCACCGGGTCGCCGAGGCGCTGCGCCGCTCGGGCCGGCCGATCGGCGACGCGACCGTGCTTGCCGTCCACGAGCAGCTGCGCCGCGACGTGCTCGGGGCCGGCCCGCTGGAGCCGCTGCTCCGCGAGCCCGGGGTGACCGACGTCCTCGTCAACGGCCCCGACCAGGTGTTCTGCGACCGCGGTGCCGGCCTCGAGCCCACCGGCATCCGCTTCGCGGACGAGCCGGCGGTGCGCCGGCTGGCGCAGCGGCTGGCCGCCCTGGGAGGGCGTCGGCTCGACGACGCGTCGCCCTACGTCGACGTGCGCCTGCCCGACGGCACCCGCTTCCACGCCGTGCTGTCGCCGGTGGCGGGCCCGGGCACGCTGCTGTCCCTGCGGGTGCCGTCGGCCCGCGGGTTCACGCTGGCGGCGCTCGCCGACGCGGGCCTGGTCACGGCGGGAGGGGTTCGCCTGCTGGAGGCGGTGGTGGCGGCCCGGCTCGCCTTCCTGGTCTCCGGCGGCACCGGTTCGGGCAAGACCACGCTGCTGTCGGCGCTGCTCGCGCGGGTGCCGCCAGGTGAGCGGGTCCTCGTGGTGGAGGACGCGGCCGAGCTGCGTCCCGACCACCCCCACCTGGTCACGCTCGAGGCCCGCCCGCCCAACCAGGAGGGCGCGGGCGAGGTGCCGCTGCGGTCACTGGTCCGGCAGGCGCTGCGGATGCGACCCGACCGGCTGGTCGTGGGGGAGGTGCGCGGCGGCGAGGTGGTCGACCTGCTGGCGGCGCTCAACACCGGTCACGAGGGCGGCTGCGGCACCCTCCATGCCAACTCGGCCGCCGACGTCCCGGCGCGGGTCGAGGCGCTGGCGCTGGCGGCGGGCCTGGGCCGAGAGGCCGCACACAGCCAGTTCGCCTCCGCGGTCCAGCTGGTGCTCCACCTGGGCCGCGACGCCGAGGGCGTACGCCGGCTGCAGCAGGTGGCCGTGCCGGTGCGCGCCCCCGACGGCCTGGTGACGATGGCCGACGCGTTCACCCTGGTCGACGGGCGGCTGTGTCGTCAGCCCGCGGCCGCCGCGCTCGAGGAGCGTCTCGGGTGACGGGCCACGGGGCGGTCGTGCTGGCCGGGGTCGCCGTCGCGGCGGCGGTCCTGCTGGCCGGCCGGGCTCCGCCACCCGGTCGGGTGTCCCGGTGGTGGTGGGCTGCCGGCGCTCTGGTGCTGGTGGCGGCGCTGTCGACGACGGCGTCCGTCCCGAGGATGGTCGGTGGGGGACTGCTGGTGGCGACGGGCGGCGGCGTGTGGTGGCTCGTCTCGCTGCGCCGACGGCGCCGCGAGGCCGAGCAGGGGAGCCTCCGCGTCCTCGAGGCGTGCGCCACGCTGACGGCCGAGCTGGCGGCAGGCC